>JAICNA010000230.1 GCA_025928955.1 Gemmatimonadales bacterium
GGTCGCAGAGTTCGGAGATGCCGGCGCGGAAGCGCTCCTCGAGTGGAACAACGCCAGGCCGCCGCTCATCCTGCAGCCGGCGCGCGCGAGCTATGAGCGCCTCGAGGAGCGGTGGCGCGCCGCGGGCATCGCGGTGCACGCCGCACCGTACGGCGCCGGACTCCTGACCGATCGCTCACGGCCGGACGAGCTTCCCGGCTTCATCGAGGGCGAGTTCCTCGTTCAGGATGCCGCGCAGGCGCTCGTCGCCTGGTACGCCGACGTCCCGCCGGAGGTGATGCTGGTGGACCTCTGCGCGGCGCCGGGCGGAAAGTCCGTGTCCATCGGACGCGGGATCCGCGGCGTCGTGGCCGCGGAAATCAGCCCGCGGCGCGCCGCGCGGCTGGCGGAGAACCTCCGCCGCGCAGGGAGCGGACGGGAATACGCCGTCATCGCCGACGCGCGCCGCCCCCCGCTGCGGGCCGCTGCCGCAGTCCTCCTCGATGCACCCTGTCTTGGCACGGGCACATTCGCCCGAAACCCCGACGCCCGCTGGCGGGTGACCGAAGAAGCGCTCGCCGGGCTCGCCGCGCAGCAGCGCGAACTCCTCGACGCGGCGGCTGCGGTGGTGGCGCCCGGGGGGCTGTTAGTTTACGCCACGTGCTCGCTCGAGCCGGAGGAGAATGCACGCCAGGTCGATGCTTTCCTCGGGCGGCAGCCCGGTTTCCGGCGCGAGCCACCCGAGGACTTCGCCGGCCCGCTCCTGTCGGACGCGGGAGACCTGACCATCTTCCCGCATCGGCACCGGATGGATGGCGCCTATGCCGCGCGGCTGAGACGCGCCGGGTGACGGGGCCGCGTTTCCGGCGTCATTCGCCGCCGCCGGCCGTGTCGGGCCCGGCGCGCCGCCGGTTCGCGCGGGATGTCGGCATCGTGGCCGCGATCGCGATCGTGGGCTTCGTGGCTGCCGTGGTCTGGCTGTCGCCGGTGCCGCTCGTGCGACGGGAGCAGGTGGTGCCGCGGGTGCTCGGTGTCGGGCTCGATTCCGCGCGGCGCGAGCTCTCGCTGCTCGACTACCGCGTGGTCGTGGCGGAGGGGCAGGAGCATGCGTCCGCGCCGCGGGGCGTCGTCGTGTGGCAGGATCCGCCGCCGGGACTCGCGCTTCCCGCGGGCGGAACGGTGACGCTCACGCCCAGCGCGGGCCGCCTGCAGATTCCCGTTCCGGACCTGAGCGGCGTCGAAGCGCACCAGGCCGCCGTGATCCTGGTGGCCGCCGGTTTCCGGCTCGGCGCGATCGACACGGTGATCGACCGCCAGCGGGACGTCGGCGTGGTGCTCGGAACGCGGCCGTCCGCAGGCAGTGCGCGCCTCCCGGGGGACGAAATCGAACTGATCGTCAACGGAGCGAGTCGATGAGCGTTCGGATTGCGCCGAGCGTGCTGAGCGCCGATCTCGGCGCACTGAAGGACCAGGTGGATGCTGCGCTCGCCGGCGGCGCCGACTGGCTGCACGTGGACGTGATGGACGGCCAGTTCGTCCCGAACCTCACGTTCGGCGCGCCGATGATCCGTGCGCTCCGGAAGCTCACCGACCAGACCGTGGACGTGCATCTCATGGTCGAGCGGCCCGAGCGCTACATCGATGAGTACGCCGAGGCCGGTGCGGGAGTCTTCACGTTCCATCCCGAGGCGACGGTGCACGTGCAGCGCCACCTCGCTCGCGCCCGCGAGCGCGGGATGCTCGCCGGTCTGGCGCTGAATCCGGGCACTCCGCTCGCCCTGGTCGAGGAAGTCGTGGACGACCTCGACCTCGTGCTCGTCATGTCGGTGAATCCCGGCTACGGGGGACAGTCCTACATCCCGCAGGCGACCGCCAAGATCGCGCGCCTGCGGGGCCTCCTCGACCGCACCGGATCGCGCGCGGTGATCGAGGTGGACGGCGGCATCACGGTGGACACGATCGGCGCGGCATGGCGAGCCGGGGCCGATGCCTTCGTCGCGGGTACGGCGGTCTTCGGCGAGCGGGACGTGGCGCAGGCGGTGCGGAACCTCCGTGCGGCATGCACCGAGCGGGCCTGAGCCCCCGCCCCAAGGGACGGATGTCGGACCCGGCGGCCCGGATCCGTATAAGGTGTAGGTGCGCGGAGCCGGGGCATCCGCGAGTGGCCGTCCCCAGCAGACAAACGGAGCAGCGATGCGCAGACAGGTGATGGTGGTCGGGCTCGTCCTCGCCGGGCTCGCGCTCGGTGTGTGGGCCCTCCTGCAATTCGGTCCGACGACCGGGCCGATCCAGCCGGGCGCGCGCGCTCCGGAATTCCGCGCTCTCGACATCGCGACGGGCGACTCCGTGGCCCTGTCCGACTATCGCGGCAAGGTAACGCTCGTGAACATCTGGGCCACCTGGTGCGGGCCGTGCCGCGAGGAGATGCCATCGATGCAGCGGGCGTACGCCCAGCTCAAGGACCGCGGCTTCGAGATCGCTGCGGTGAGCATCGACGAAAGCTCGATCGAGGACGTCCGCGCGTTCCAGCGCGAATTCGGGCTCACGTTCGACATCCTGCACGACCGGAGCGGGCGCATCCAGCAGGTCTACCAGACGACCGGCGTTCCCGAGAGCTTCCTGCTCGACCGCGACGGCGTGATCGTGAAGCGCCTCATCGGCAATCACAACTGGGCGTCGGAAGCGAATATCGCCCAGATCGAGCGCCTCCTGGGGAGCGGCAGCTGACCCACCGCATTCTCGGCATCGAATCGTCGTGCGATGAAACGTCGGCCGCCGTCCTCCTGACCGACGGCGCGCGCGCGCGAATCGGCAGCCTCGTGATCCTGTCGCAGGATATCCACCAGGTCTTCGGCGGGGTGGTGCCCGAGCTCGCGAGCCGCGCGCACCTCCAGGTGGTCGGCTCCGTCGTCCGGCAGGCACTCGACGAGGCGGGTACGTCGTTCCGCGAGCTCGACGGGATCGCGGTGACCGCAGGTCCCGGGCTCGTCGGAGCGCTGCTGGTGGGACTCATGTACGGAAAGACCGCGGCATTCAGCCTCGGCATTCCCTTCATCGGCGTGAACCACCTCGAAGGGCACCTGTTCGCGCCGACGCTGGAGGACGACTCGCTCGAGCCTCCCTTCACGGCGCTGCTGGTGAGCGGCGGCCA
>JAICNA010000115.1 GCA_025928955.1 Gemmatimonadales bacterium
AGCTGCGCCGCGTCCTCGGCGACGGCGTCATCCTGCTGAGCGGGGGCGGCAATTTCGGGGACGTGTGGCCGAGGCATCAGGAGCTGCGCGAGCGGGTGATGCACGACTTTCCCGAGCGCCGGATCGTGCAGCTGCCCCAGAGCATCGAGTTCCGCTCCCCGTCGGCGCTCGATGCGGCGAGGCGCATCGTCGCCGGGCACCGCGACTTCACCCTCCTCGTGCGCTCGGAGCGCTCGCTCGGCCTGGCTCGCCGGTTCGACGCCCCCTCGGCCCTCTGTCCCGATCTCGCGCTCCGGCTGCCGGCGCTCGCGCGTGGCGAACGGCGGCACGACCGGATCGTCTGGCTCAGGAGGCAGGATCAGGAGAGTGCCGGCGCCGACGCGGATGCGCCGGCGGACGTCGAGGAAATGGACTGGCTCGAGGAGCGGCCCACCGTCATCCGCCAGATGGTCCGCTGGCTGCACGAGCGCCCGCGTGCGCTCTCACTGCTCGGGCCCAGGACCGCGCCCCTCTACGAGCGCCTCGCCCGCGAGCGGCTCGGTCGAGGGGTGGACGTGCTGAGCCGGGGCCGCGGCGTGATCACCGACCGGCTCCATGCGCACATCCTGAGCCTCATGGCAGGGATTCCCCACTGCGTCCTCGACAACAGCTACGGCAAGGTGCGGGCGGTCTACGAAACGTGGACTGCGGGCATCGGCCCTGTCGCCTGGTGCGACTCGGCCGCCGAGGCGTTCGAGAAGGTCAGGGAGCTCGCCGCCTAGCCCGCGTCAGCCGCTCGCCGGGTCCCACTCGAGGACGATCTTCCCGAAGACCTCCCCACGCTCCATCTCGCGGTGCGCTTCTGCAGCGTCCTCCATCCGGTACGTGCGCGCCACGATCGACCGGAGCTGTCCCGCTTCGAAGAGGGGCAGCAGCTCGCGCTCGGCGCGCGCTGCGAGCTCCGCGCGCTCCCCGAGCTCGCGGGTGCGCATCACGGTGCCGATCACCTCGATCCGCTTCCGGAGCACGGGCTCGAGGTCGAGCTCGCCGCGGCTCCCGCCGAGGAAGCCGAGGAGCACGAGGCGTCCTCGGGGTGCGAGGGCGCGAAGGTTCTCCGCCCACGCCGGCGCGCCGATCACGTCGAGGACCACGTCCACCGGCTCCGCAAGCTCGTGCGCGAACATCCCGCCACCCGAGTCGATGCCCTGGTCGAGTGACAGGCCGCGCGCTTCCTCGAGCTTGGACGCGGTGCGCGACGTCCCGATCACCGTGGCACCGAGCGCCCGCGCGATCTGCACCGCCGCGGTGCCGAGCCCGCTTCCGACGGCGTGCACCAGCACGCGCGCCCCGGCCGAAAGGCGGCCGCGCACCACGAGCGCATCGAATGCCGTGAGGAACGACTCGGGAATCGCAGCCGCTTCCGCGAACGAGAGTGACGCCGGCACGTGCAGTGCCTCGTCCTGATGCACGGCCACGTACTCGGCGTACGCGCCCCCGCCCACGAGACCCATCACGCGATCACCGGCGCGCCAGCGCGAGACGCGGGAGCCGATCGCCTCGACCTCGCCGGCATACTCGAGCCCGGGGATGTCCTCGGGCCAGCCCGGGGGTGCCGGATACCTGCCGCGGCGCTGGAGAATGTCGGCGCGGTTGAGCGCCGCAGCGCGGACCCGCACGAGGATGCCGTCGTCCGTGAACGCGGGCCGGGGACGCTCGACCATCTCGAGCACCTCCGGCCCGCCCGGCCGAGCCACGCTGATGGCGCGCATGCGCCGCATTCAGGACGCCGGCCCGGCCTCGAAGCGGTCGGTCCCGGCGCGCGCGAACCGGATGCTGCGCCGGCCGATCGGCGTGCGCAGGTGCGCCTCGCCGGCGACCGAATAGCGGTGGTTCCCGGGGCCGAGTCCTTCGGGGCGAAGCCCCGGCCCCACGTCGCGCCACGCGACACCGATCTCGACGGTGTTCCGATCCCGCGCCGGGAAGAGCGCGGCCGTGGCGAGCTCGCGATCCACGATGGCCGAGCCATTCAGCGTGAGGTGGAGCTCCACCCTCTCGAGCGACACTTCGAAATCGTTCTCGTTGGAGAGCTGCAGGGCGATGCGGATGGGATACTCGGCCGCGCGGGCGTCGTTCAGCGTGACACTCGTGATCTCGATCGTCGGCTCCTCATAGATCCAGAGCCCGAGCGGGGTACACCCCGCGAGGACGGTCAGCATCACGGGCGCGAGGGACCGAAGTTGCATTGATCACGCAGTGGGGGTGAGCAGGCCAGCACAACATAACCGGTAGGGGACGCTCGACGGGCGTCCGTGGCGCACGCATGTGGCGCCGGACCGTACCCGGAGATTTCTTGTCCGTATGGGCAACTGCACCGCGATGTGGCATCGCCCCGGCGCCGCAGTGGCCATCGTGCTCGCGAGCAGCTTCGCATGCGGGAGCGAGCCGCCGTCGGGGCCGGTCGAGACCGTGATCGGGCTCGAGCCGGTGGCCACCGGGCTGACGTTCCCGCTCGCGCTCACCGCGCCGACCGGTGATCCGCGCCTGTTCATCGTCGAGAAGGATGGCCGGGTCAGAATCGTCCGCGACGGAGCACTCCTGGAGCGCCCCTTTCTCGACCTCTCGACCGCCGTTTCCCGTGGGAGCGAGCAGGGCCTCCTCGGCCTCGCCTTCGACCCTGCCTACTCGTCAAACGGACGCTTCTACGTCAATTACTCGGATCTCGAGGGCCACAACCGGATCGTAGCCTACCGCGCGTCCGGCGACCCCGACGTCGCCGATCCGGCGAGTGCAGAGCTCCTCCTCACGATCGAGCAGCCGTTCAGCAACCACAACGGCGGGCACCTCGCCTTCGGTCCCGACGGCTACCTCTACATCGGCAGTGGCGACGGCGGCTCCGGCGGTGACCCTCAGGGCAACGGCCAGGACCGGGACGACCTCCTCGGCTCCCTCCTCCGCATCGACGTGAGTGGGGGGCACGGCTATGAAATCCCGCTCGACAATCCCTTCGCCGGCATGACGGACGCGCGCGGCGAGCTCTGGAACCTGGGGCTCAGGAATCCGTGGCGATTCAGCTTCGACCGGCGCACCGGTGATCTCTACATCGCCGACGTCGGCCAGAGCGCGCGGGAGGAGATCAACGTGGCCGCGGGCGCCGCGGGCGGCGGCCATGGCGCGAACTACGGCTGGAACATCATGGAGGGAAGTACCTGCTTCGCGGACTCCGGCTGCGATGCATCGGGCCTCACTTCCCCCGTGGTCGAGTATGACCATTCGGAAGGGTGCTCCGTCACCGGCGGCTACGTCTATCGCGGCGCGGCCATTCCGGAGCTCGCGGGCCACTACTTCTACGCGGATTTCTGTGAGGGCTGGGTGCGGAGCTTCAGGTTCGCGAACGGTGAAGCGGTCGACGAGCGGGAGTGGCCCGACCTCGCGCCCGGCGGCCAGGTTCCGAGCTTCGGCGAGGATGCGGCAGGCGAGCTCTACGTCCTGGACGCAGGCGGCACGGTCTCCCGCATCGTTGCCCGCTAGTGCGTCACTCCCCCTCCTCGAGCAGCCACACCTCGACCTCCCACTCGCGGTGCTCCCCGGCGGCCAGCGTCTGCGCGAGCCCCCATTCCGTGGCGCGATCGAGCCGGTCGGGTGCGCCGATGCACGGCTCGAGGGCGAGGTTGTAGTACGGCCGCTTTCCCGGCGGCGCCCACCCTGCACAGTTGATCCACACCCCCACCTGGGGCACCCGGCTCCGGTCCACGCGGAACTCGAGCCGCTCGCCGCGGCGTGGGTCGGTGAGCACGGCACAGCGGTCGTCGCCGGCGTCGGCGAACAGCTTGGCGGCCCACGGTTCGCGATCCAGCGCCGGGAACTCGAAGGCCTCCTGCCTGCCGCCGATTCCGCCGGGCCACGAGACGAGGTCGTCCACTTCGAGATCGGGCCGGCCGTGCGCCGCGTCCACCTTCACCTGCGTGACACCCGGCAGCTGCAGGAGCGAGCCCGGCTGCACGGTCAGCAGTGGGTGTGACGACCAGATCCACGGAAAGGCATCGCCGCCCAGGTGCCGCAGCGCATAGCGCAGGCGGACGACCGGCTCATCGGGCACGAGCGTGAGCTCGCGGATGAACTCGCAGGGAAAGCGCTCGCTCAGCGCGCGCCCGGCGATCGTCACCGATCCGTTCCGCTCGTACACGGCACTCTCCCACCGCGCGCTCCATAGCTCACCATGATCCGGCAGCGGCAGGGAGTCCGGCCGGCCCGGGATCGCGGACGGTCCGACGGTCGGAAAGCACTCGTCCCAGCCGCCGCTGTCCGCGGTCTCCACGTAGGAGGCGCCGGGGATGGGCGGCGCGAGCGGAATCTGATCGCTCCGCCAGAGCCACTCACGCCCGCCGCCGCGCCGCAGGTTGCTCACCTTGAGGCCGAGCCCGGGAATCACGACCGCCTCGACTTCGCCCGCGCGGAGGGAGACGGCGGGGAATCCGGACACGGTCACCTGGTGGAAAGGCACGCGGCTGCTTCGGGGGGAACGCAGGGGCAACGCGGCTACCCGCCCGCGAGGGCGGCATCGAGCGCCTCCGATGCGCCCGCGGTCGCGGCGACGCGGGCGATGGTCTCGCCGATCTTGTTGTTGGGTGTCGAGGCCCCGGCGGTGATGCCGAAGTCGCGCGCCGCGCCGATCCAGCCGGCCACCGTCGCTTCCGCCTTGGCCCCGACCGGCTGGTGGCGGATCGTGCCGGCGTCCGGATCGATGCAGTCGGCATCCTCGATGTGGTAGGTCGTGACGCCGTAGGACTCCGCGAGCTCGGCGAGGTGGCAGGTGTTGCTCGAGTTGTAGCCGCCGATCACCAGCATGACATCGGGCCGGTCCTGCAGCAGCTCCTTGATCGCATCCTGCCGCTCCTGAGTCGCGGAGCAGATCGTATCGAAGCTGCGGAAATGGGACGCGAGCGCCTCCTCGCCGTAGCGCCGCGCCATGCTGCGGCCGAACTCCGCGGCGATCGCAAGCGACTCCCCCGAGAGCATCGTGGTCTGGTTCGCGATCCCGACCTTCACGAGATCGCGCGCGAAGTCGAATCCGGGCGAGGTGGCCTTCGCGAACCGGCGGTTGAGCGCGTCGGCGTCCCCGCCATGCTCGATGAAGTCGAGCACCGGCCGCGCCTCGTCCATGTCGAGCACTACGAGGTAGCGGCCGCCGGGATGCCGGTTGACCTGGCTCGCCGTAGCCTTGGTCTCCTCGTGCCAGTACTTGCCGTGGATGATCGCGGTGTAGCCGTCACGCGCGTAGCTCTCGACCCGCTTCCAGACGTTGAGCACCGAGCCGCACGTCGTATCGACGAGCACGCAGCCGAGCGCGCGGAGGCGCTCGAAGTCGCGGATCGTGACGCCGAAGGCGGGGAGGATCACCACGTCGTCGGGAGTGATGCCCTCGAAGGCGAAATCGCGCTCGGGATCGTGGGCCAGGATCTCGATGCCCATCGCGCGAAGCTTCGCGTTGACGTGCGGGTTGTGGATGATCTCGCCGACGAGGAAGATGCGCTTGTCGGGAAACTTGAGGCGGGATTCGTACGCGTAATCCACGGCGCGATCCACGCCGTAGCAGAACCCGAACTCCTTGGCGAGCCGGAAGGTCAGCGGACCCGCGGAAAGCCGGTAGCCTCCCGCCCGCAGGGCCTCGATCACCCCACTGTGGTAATCCGAGGCGAGCTGGCCTTCGATCGAGGCCTTGAGTCCGAAGCCCCGGCGGAAATACGTGCTTTCTGGCATCCGGGAAATCTAACCCGCCGGGGCTGTCCCTATCGCGGAGGAACGGTGTCGGCGCCCGGCGCGTCCGACGGGCACGGGCCGATGCGGACGCCTACGATGGCCCCGCTGATCGTGATCTCGCCGGTTCCCCCGCCCCACCGCTCGGCGCGGCCGGTGAACGTGCCGCGAAGCCGGTCCGCGGCCGACAGCTCGAGCGTACCTTCCGCCGTCCGGAATGCGTGGATATCCGTCGAATCGGGCCAGCGTGCGGCGAGCGCCGCTGCGGGCGGCGAGCTTGCCGCCTCGTTCGGACCGGTCAGCGGATACCGGCCGGTCGCGAGGGGCGCGGCGCCGTGGATGACGATGCCGACGCCGGTGTCTCCCGCGATCGCGGTGAGCTCCACCGGTCCGGCCCCGCAGCGCGTCGCGGTAGCGGGGAGCACGGCGGCGCCGGTGTCCGCCCCGGTCCACTCGATCTCGACGCGCGGGCCCTGGCAGGCCATGACCAGCGCGGCGAGCGCGGCGGGGCGCACGATGGCACTGCGAGCGCCCCCCGGCGCCGGCGCCTTCATCGCACCGGCGAGAAGACGAGATCGAATCGCCACTCTCCGCCGTCGTCCGGCGAGAGCGGATGGCTCAGGTCGAGCCGGAAGAGCGTCGTGCGAAGCAACGGGCTGTAGACGGAAACGCCCACGCCGCCCCCGACCAGCGCGCGCGATTCGAACAGCTCGCCGAGCGGCGCCGCCTGTCCGGCGTCGATAAAAAGGATCGGGCGGATCGTGCCGCGCATCGGCGAGACGTCGAGCTGCGCCGCCCAGAAGGCGGGTGCGATGAGCGAGCCGTACTGGAACCCGCGCACGGTCTGCATGCCGCCGAGCCGGAACTGCAACTGCGGCGGCGCACTGGACTCCGCGACGCCGGCCTTCAGTCGAAGCGTATAGCCTCGTGCAGCGCCCCGCGCATAGCGGACGTCCCCGAACGCGCGGCCGGTGACCTCCCCTTCCCCCGCCATGCCTTCCGCGGCGAGCGACCAGCGGATCCCGGCGAGGCGCGCGATCCGGAGGCTCGCGATTCCGAAATCCCCTTCGGCCACCGGCGGATTGAAGGGAAACACTCCCGTGCCGCCCAGGAAGTCGTTCACGCTCGACCGGGCTTCCCGCTCGACGCTCCGCTGCCGCTCGCCCCGCACCGTCGCGAAGAGGTCGGTGCCTACCGCGATCGACGTGACGTACGTGAGGCTCGCGCCGGTCGCGAGCAGGTAGTCGGCATCGTCGTGCGCCGTGAAGACCGCATTCAGCGAGTTGCCGAACGTGCGGCCCGGGGAGAATGGATCCACGTCGGCGATGTCGCGATAGCCGCTCAGCGCCAGGCGCCCCCCGGGCGCATCCCGCACGGCGGCGAGCCGGCCGGTCACCCGCTCGTCGCTGATGCCGTAGCGCACCGTCGCGAAGAGGTCGGTGAAATCGGAGCCGGGCACCCGCACCCGGCCACCGACCCCGAGCGAAAGGCCCTGCACGCGATTGTACTGCAGCGCATCACCGAGGTTCTGGTATCCGAACCCCGCGGCGCTCCGGCCGGTGAGCTCGTCGGGCAGCTCCTCCGCGATGCGCGCGAGCTCGACCTGCGCGTCGCGCACGCGGCGGTCGTCGGCCGCGTTGTTGTCGAAGCGCAGCGAATCACGCCAGCCGGTGTAGAGCGCGAGCGAGTCGTTCGGGGGCCGGTGGATCTCGTATCGCCCACCCGGCCAGCGGTCCGCGGAATGCCAGCCTTCCTCGCGGCCTTCCTCACCCTCGCGCTCGGCCTGGATCGAATCGCGGCGCTCGCTCCGATGCGCGCGGGCCGAGTCGGCGGATATCGAATCGGGGAGCGGCAGCGCGAAGGCGATCGGTGTTCCCGTATTGATCTCGTAATCGTCGAAGGTGGTCACCGCCTGGAACGGGATGACCACGTCGCTCACGATCGGGATTCGCACCGTTCCCGCGATCGCCTGCCGGTACGGCATCCAGTACTTGCCGTCCTGGAGCGCGTACTCGAGATCGGCGTCGATGTTGAGGATCCGGTTGATGAAGCGGTTGGCGCGCCGCGCGGACCCGCTGTCGTCCCCTTCCGGCCGGACCCAGAGCGACGTGCCGACGTACCGGAAGGTGAAGCGCACCACCTGCGCGTCGGATGCGTCGAGCCAGAGCCGCCCGGCTACGAGCGCCGCGCCGACTTCCTTCGGCGTGACCTGCACGGAGTAGAGCCTGATCTGGCCGGACCCCGGTACCGACACGCTGAGGCTGTCGAGGAGGTCGTAGTGGTACGATGCTTCGGCGCCGCGCGCGAGGGGATGGAGGGCGCCGGTCGCCGGGAACTCGTTGCTGAAGATCCGGACGGAATCGCCCACCGAGCGGGGCACGAACCAGGGCCGGTCGAAGACCGACGACGCATTCAGCTCGGGCAGCCGGCTCCGATACCGCCGCCCGATCACGTCCACCCGCAGGTCGTTCGGCAGCTGCCACGCGACGAGCGCTTCCTGCTCTTCGACCGCGGCCACCGGCGAGCGCGCCCAGCGCCGCCGGCCGAGCGAAATGCTCAGGCGATACCGGATGCGTGCGCGATAGTCCGTGACCGCGGAGTCCTGCGCCTGATGCCGCGCCGCCGCGCGCACCACGAGTTCACGGGTGGCCGGGGTGGCGTAGGTTCGGAGTGTGTCCTGCTGGGTATGTGGGAGTGCGGCGGCGAAGAGGATCAGGAGCTGTGCGCCCATTTGCTCCGGCCGTCCCGGTGAAGCCCGTATGCCTTGAGGCGGCGCCAGAGGGTCGTGCGGCTGATCCCCAGCTCCTTTGCCGTCTCTGCGAGCTTCCAATTATGCGCATCGAGCGTCCGGACGATAGCCTCCCGCTCCCGCTCGGCGAGCGTCGTGGCGCCCTCGGTGCCCGGGATGAACATCGCCTCCCCGACTTCGAGCGCGCCGATCCGGAGGGGGCGCAGCCTGCCGCCGATCGAGGCGAGCCGCGGGAGCAAGTCCTGCGCGCCTTCCCCCAGGTCCTCCTCGCTCAGCGTGCTCCGCGCCTGCTGGTTGGCGTAGAGAACCTTGCCCTCGGCGTCGAACACGACGACGCCCTCACTGAACCCGTCGAGCAGGGCCTTGGCGAGCGGGGAGAACACCGACGGCATCGAGCCGGAATGATTCGTGTCGGACATGAGCAAATTACGCCACTGTATCCGGGAAGTTTCACTTAGGGACGTATCACCTGTCTTGGAGTCGTCTGACTGGCCCCAGCTGACACATCTCTTGACGGCTGCGCGATTTTGCCCGTAATATACCTAGTTAGTTATACGGTAAGATATTTAACCCGTCGATATCGGGGCTTCGGCATCCCACGACCTTGCAGATCCTCGGCTTCGCGCTCGCCGCGCTGATCGGCCTTTCACTTGGGCTGCTGGGCGGAGGGGGCTCGGTATTGACGGTGCCGGTGTTCGTCTATGTCCTCGGGTTCGATCCGAAGGACGCCATCGCGATGAGCCTGCCGGTCGTGGGCGCGACGAGCCTCGTCGGTGCCGCGAGCCACTGGCGATCGGGGAATGTGCGCGTGAAGACCGCGCTGCTGTTCGGGGTGGTGGCGATGGCGGGCTCGTACGGCGCCGCGCGCATCCTCGCGCCGCTCATGTCCGGAGCGCTGCAGCTCGCCCTGCTCGCGATCGTGATGCTCGCCGCCGCGGTCTCGATGTTCCGCAGCGCTGGCCGCGGTCGATCCGTCGTGCCGGAGGGCGATCGGCCGCTGGCGCTTCCGCTGCTCGGCGTCGTGGCGCTGTTGGTCGGCGCCATGACCGGCATCGTCG
>JAICNA010000175.1 GCA_025928955.1 Gemmatimonadales bacterium
GGCCGCGCCGCCAACGCGCTCAAGTCCCTTGGCGTGAGCCGGGGCGACCGTGTCGCCATCTACCTGCCACTCGTTCCCGAGGCCGTCATCGCGACGCTCGCCTGCGCCCGCATCGGGGCGATCCACTCCGTCGTCTTCGGCGGCTTCAGCGCCGAGTCGCTGCGCGACCGCATCAATGACGCCCAGGCCGTAGCCCTCATCACCGCGGACGGCGGCTACCGCCGCGGACTGACCGTGCCGCTCAAGCGCTTCGCGGACGAGGCACTCCGGGACTGCCCGAGCATCCGCCACGTCGTCGTCGTGCGCCGCCGGTCCGGTGCCGAAGGAGACGAGGCCTTCGCCACCATGACCGAGGGACGCGATCACTGGTGGCACCGCCTCCTGGAGAATGCGCCGTCCCGCTGCGAGCCCGAAGCCATGGACGCGGAGGACCTGCTCTTCATCCTCTATACCTCCGGCACCACCGGGAAGCCGAAGGGAATCGTCCACACCACCGGAGGCTACCTCACCCAGGTGGCAGCGACCACGCGATACGTCTTCGACCTCAGGGACGAGGACGTGTTCTGGTGCACCGCCGACATCGGGTGGGTCACCGGCCACTCGTACGTGGTGTATGGCCCGCTCGCCGTCGGCGCGACGGTCGTCCTCTACGAGGGCGCACCCGACTGGCCGGAGCGGGACCGGTTCTGGAGCCTGATCGCACGGTATGGAGTGACAGTATTCTACACCGCTCCGACCGCAATCCGCGCGTTCATGAAGTGGGGGCCCTCGCATCCCGACCGGCACGACCTCTCCACCCTTCGCCTGCTCGGCTCCGTCGGCGAGCCGATCAACCCCGAGGCGTGGATGTGGTATCGCGAGCACATCGGCGGCGGGCGCTGCCCGATCGTGGACACGTGGTGGCAGACCGAGACCGGCGGCATCATGATCACGCCGCTCCCCGGGCTCACCGTGACGAAGCCGGGCTCGGCGACCGTCCCCTTCCCCGGCATCCGCGCCGAGCTGGTGGACAACACCGGCACCGTGCTGAAATCAGGTGGCGGCTTCCTCACGCTCGCAGCGCCGTGGCCGGGCATGCTCCGCACCATCTACGGTGACGACGAGCGGTACCAGCAGACCTACTGGAGCCGCTTCCCCGGCCGCTACTTCGCGGGTGATGGGGCGAAGGTGGACGACGACGGCTACTGGTGGATTCTCGGCCGGGTGGACGACGTGCTGAACGTGGCGGGACATCGCATCGGAACGATGGAAGTGGAAAGCGCGCTCGTCGATCACCCCTCCGTCGCGGAGGCCGCGGTCGTGGGGAAGGCGCACGAGCTCAAGGGCCAGGCAATCGCCGCGTTCGTCACGCTCAAGGAGGGCGCCACGGCCACCGCCACCCTGAAGGACGACCTGCGCGAGCACGTGGTGCGGAAGATCGGTGCGATCGCTCGCCCGGACGACATCCTCTTCTCCGCCGATCTCCCGAAGACCCGGAGCGGCAAGATCATGCGCCGCCTCCTCAAGGACATTGCCGAAGGCCGCACCCTCGGCGACACCACGACCCTCGCCGACCCCGGCGTGGTCGCCAGGCTCAAGGAGATGTACGAGGACGAATGAGCTGAGAAAGGTGGTCGCGTCTCCGCGCCTCCGTGGTTCAGAACTGCAATTGCGCCCCGAGCTCGACGACGCGATTGGGCGGGAGGCCGAAGAAGGCGGTCGCGGGCTGCGCGTTTCGTGACATCAGGATGAAGAGCTTCTTCCTCCACTTGGGCATCATCTCGACCCGCGTCGCCGGCGACGGCGGGGCCTTGCCCTTTCCCATCGGGATCAGGGTCTCGCGGCCGAGGTAGAAGGTCGTCTCCATCGGCTTGATCACCATCCCCCCATCCGCCGGACCGACCCGGCCGAGCGACGTGAGCGCGCTCGGGATGTCGGGCGTCTCCATGAACCCGAATTTCGCGATGATCTCGTAGAATCCCTCGCCGAGCTCCCGGCAGCGTATGCGGTCGGCTTCGTCCACCTGCGGGATCTCCTCGGTCATGATGGACATGAGCATGACGGTCTGGTGCAGCACCTTGTTGTGCTTGAGGTGATGCAGCAGCACGGGCGGCGCTCCGCCGGGCACCGACGTCAGGAACACCGCGGCGCCCGGAACCCGGTGCGGCTTCCGCGCGGCGATGTCCTTGAGGAAGAGATCGAGCGGGAGCGTGTTCTCCTGGACGAGCGCGCTGAGCCGGACCCGGCCCTTCTTCCAGCTCGACATCAGCAGGAACACGAGGCCGGCCACGAGCAGCGGGAACCAGCCGCCGTGCGGGACCTTGAGCAGGTTGGCGCCGAAGAAGGCGATGTCCACGATGAGGAAGAGCGTCGTGAGCCCCACGACCTTCCACATGGCCCATCCCCACAGGCGCCGCGCGACGACGGCGAAGAGGATCGAGGTGATCGTCATCGTGCCGGTCACCGCGACGCCGTAGGTGGCTGCGAGCGCGCTCGCCGAGCCGAAGCTCACCACCAGCCCGATGCAGGCGAGCCAGAGGAAGAGGTTCACCTGCGGGACGTAGATCTGCCCGATCTGCTCGCCCGAGGTGTGCACGATGTTCATGCGCGGGCAGAAGCCGAGCTGCACGGCCTGCCGCGTGAGCGAGAACGCGCCGGAGATGAGCGCCTGGGACGCGACGATCGCGGCACACGTCGCCACGACGACCATCGGGTAGAGGGCCCAGGAGGGCACCAGGGCGTAGAAGGGATTCTCGACGGCCGCAGAGCGCTCGAGCAGCAGCGCACCCTGCCCGAAGTAGTTCAGCACGAGCGCCGGCAGGACGACGCCGTACCAGGCGAGCCGAATCGGGCGCCGGCCGAAGTGCCCCATGTCCGCGTAGAGCGCTTCGCCGCCGGTCACCACCAGCACCACGGCGCCGAGGATGGCGACTCCCGTCCATCCCTCGCGCCCGAAGAATGCGGCGGCGTGCCACGGATTCATCGCCGCAAGCACATCCGGGTGCCCCGCGATCCCGCGAATGCCGAGCAGCGCGATGCAGACGAACCACGTCGCCGTGACCGGTCCGAAGATCTTCCCCACCCCGGCGGTGCCGCGCCGCTGGACCGCGAACAGCGCCGAGATGATCACGATCGCGATGGGAATGATCCAGCGGTCGAACGCCGGCGTCGCGATGCGCAGGCCCTCGACGGCGCTGAGCACCGAGATGGCCGGCGTGATGATCCCGTCGCCGTACAGCAGAGCCGAACCGAAGAGGCCCGCCGCGATCAGGAGCCGGTAGCGGCGGTTCGGCTCCCCCATCGGGCGCACCAGCGCGAGCAGCGAGAGGATGCCTCCCTCTCCCCGGTTGTCCGCGCGCATGACGAGCGTGAGATACTTGAAGGTGACGACGAAATTCAGCGACCAGAAGATCAGGGAGAGCACGCCGAGCACGTTCTCCTTGCTCAGCGCGATCGCATGCGGCCCGGTGAAGCACTCCTTCAGCGCGTAGAGGGGGCTCGTGCCGATGTCGCCGTAGACGACGCCGAGCGCCGCCAGCGAAAGAAAGGCGAGCGCCTTCCCGCTCGGTTCCTTCCGTGCGTGCTCGCCGCCGCTCATCCCGGCTCCGCTCGGCGGGGCCGGCGGGCGTCGAGGAGCGACAGCACGAAGATCGCGGTGATGATGACGGCCGAGGCGACGCACCACCGGCAGATGGCGTGGATGACGAAGAGCTCGAGCCAGGTGAGGTAGGCGGCGAAGAGCGCGCCGATCCCGGACAGCACGGCGAGGAGTCGCGCCGGGCGATGGTCGTGTGCGAGCCGCGGCTGCAGCGAAACCAGCGCGAGGGCGAAGAGCCCGGCGTACCCCACCAGGCCGATGAGGGCCACGTCCACGCCGAGGAAGCTGCTCCAGCGGCTCAGCTGCACCGTCTCACAGCCGCCGGTCCCGCACATGACCGAGCCGATCTTGCCGATCTTGTAGAGATACAGGTACGCGGCGACGAAGATCCCGATGAGGCTGAGCAGCGCCACGCCCATCCGGCGGGTCATTGGCGTGGCAATGCCGCGAGCGAGTCGACGATCTTCCGGAACTCGTCGTAGCCCATGCCGGGGTACAGTCGCCCGCCGATGAGGAAGGTCGGCGTACTGCCGACGCCCAGAGCGACTCCCTGCTCATACGTTGCCTGGATCCGGCCGGCATAGCGCGCCGACTCCATGCACTCGTCATACCGCCCCATGTCGAGCGAGGCCGCCGCGGCGTACCCGCGAATGATTCGTGGGGCATTGCCGCGCGCCCAGTCGGGCTGGCCCTGAAAGAGGAGGTTGTGCATTGGCCAGTATTTCCCCTGCTCGTCGGCACAGGCCGCCGCGTGTGCGGACAACCGGGCGTGCGGGTGGATCCCGTCGAGCGGAAAGTCTCGATAGACGAACCGCACCCGTCCCGCATCGACCATGCGAGTCTTGATATCGGGAAGTGTGACGATATCGAAATTCGCACAGGCCGGGCATTGGTAATCGCCGTACTCCACGATCTCGACCGGCGCCGAATCCGATCCGATCGCATAACCGCGAAATCCGGCTGTATCGGCAGGCAGCACCGCAACATTGGCGGGAATGCTCACGGCGGGCTTGGTGATCTGGTAGACGAGGAGGCCCGCACCGATTACGGCCACGGCCGCGAGTGCGAGGTAGAAACCCTTCATTCCGCCGGGCGCTGCCGCCATGGTTCGTCGTCCTCAGGCTCATCCGGGAAGATGGTGCGATCGCGGGACGCCTCGTCCACGATCCGGCGGCTCTCCGCCACCTCGGGTGTGTCGTACGTCGAACGTACTTCGTAATGAAAGAGCTCGCTCCGGAGGTCACCGAGCCGCCGCAGCAGCTCCGGCACCGATTTGAGCAGCAGGCCGGCCTCGTCCAGCTCCGTCAGCCGCGCCGCCAGCTCCCGGAGGGCCGCCTCGAGCCGTGCGGCCCGCTCCTTGCCATAGATCTCGTCGTGCTCTGCCATTCTCCCGCCTTGTTCGGCGCGCGAACCTCCGGCTCGCTCCCGAACTCCTGATTCCGTGAGCGGGTAATCTACACGGAGCGCTGTTGGTTTGAAGCAGAATTGCCGATTGCACCAAATAGTGCAACCCGGTTATATTGACAGGTACCCTGACTGTCACAAAAAAGGACGGTGCATGAGCAAGAAGACTACTCGGCGTGCCCCTGCGGCCACTCCTCCCTCGTCGTTCGATCAGGCGCGGGACGAGATGTTCAGCCACATCCTCCGGTGCGGCGTCATCGAGGCGCTTCCCGAGCATCAGAAGGATTGGTTCGACGACACCATGCAGTACATCGCCGACCGCTATGAGGACCTTGCCGATGAGCAGCTCGGCCAGCTCCGCCAGCTCGGCGAGCGCTACTGCCAGCCGGTGCAGCGCCGCGCGGAGCCGGTTGGTTCGGCCTGATTCCGCCGGTTCGTTCGTCCGCATGCCGATAGCCCCGGGAGATGTGCTTCCCGGGGCGTTCTGTTTTCGGTCACCGCGTTGCGCGGCGGCCGGTGAACCAGCGCCACCGATACCCTGCCGCGACCCGCATCCCCCCGCCCAGGCCTCCCTCGACATACCACCCTGACGCGCCGCCCGGGGCGTGCTCGAGGCCGATCAGAAGTACCAGGAATCCCTGTTCGCGCCCGTCACCCGCAATGCCGGCGAGCCCCCCACCGCCGTACAGGCCGATGTTCTGCGAGGCGGGGCTCAGGAGAAAATGCCCGAGAAGCTCGCCCCTCGCGACGAACTCGCCGCCCGCCGATCCCGCCGCAGCCGTGACGGCGATGCGGGTCCGGCGCGTCGTCCGGACACCGCCGTAGACGCCGCCGGCGAAGAGCTCCGGTTCCTGCGCCGTGAAGACGGCGTGCATGCCGAGCTCGCGTGCCCGCTGCGCCTCGACCTGCGGCACGAGGAGCAGCGCGGCGGCGCCGAGCGCAATGCACCTACC
>JAICNA010000208.1 GCA_025928955.1 Gemmatimonadales bacterium
CAGACTGCGCCGGACGGTCGCGATCAAGGTCCTGCCGCCCGATCTCGCCTTTCGCCCCGAGACGCGAGAGCGCTTTCTGCGGGAAGCCGAGATGGCGGCGCAGCTCTCGCACCCGAACATCGTCCCGATCTTCAGCGTCGATGAGAAGGACGGCATCGTCTACTTTGTCATGGCGTTCGTCGAAGGCGAGACCCTCGGCGAGCGTCTGGAGCGGGAGCCGCGCCCGCCGATCGACGTAGTGCGCCGCGTGCTGCGTGACGTCGCCGACGCGCTCGACTACGCCCACCGTCGTGGCGTGGTGCACCGCGACATCAAGCCCGACAACATCCTCCTCGATCACCATGGAGCGCGTCCCGTCGTCACCGACTTCGGCATCGCGCGGGCGGCGGAGACGCAGTCACGGCTGACGGTCACCGGGGTCGCCGTGGGAACGCCGGCCTACATGTCGCCCGAGCAGGCGATGGGCGACCGCGAGCTGGATGGCCGCAGCGACATCTATTCGTTAGGTGTCGTGGGGTACCGCATGCTCGCCGGCGAGCTGCCGTTCCGCGCCTCGAGCTCGGCGGCGATGATGCTGAAGCACTTGAGCGAGCAACACGTGCCGCTCGCCGGGCGACGGGCCGATGCGCCTCCGGCGCTGGTGGCCGCGATCGAGCACGCGCTCGCCAAGCGGCCGGAAGACCGGTGGCAGGAGGCGGGTGCGCTCCGCGACGCGATCGAGACCGGCACGACGGCATCGTTCACAGGCGCGCAGGCGGTGAGTCCGCCGCCGCTTCCCGCACCGGTGCCCGCCCCGATGGGGAATCCCCAGCCGGTGCCGAGGGAACGAAAGCGCCGCAGGAAGCGGGAGGATTCGCTCGAGACGTTCGCCGCTCGCCCGATCGATGAGCGCATCCGGATCGCGCGCCGCGATGTGTTCGTCTCGAGCGTGGGTCTCGTCGCGTTCGTCGGGGTCAACGCCGCCACCTGGCCCATGCTGTGGTGGACGGTTTTCCCCGTGTTCTTCATGGGCGCGTCGGTGGTGGGGAAGATCGGCTCGTTATGGGCGGACGGCGTGCGCTTGCGCGACATCTTCGATCGCAACCGCCCCGGTGGGCCTACCCCGCCAGCGCGGGTCGCCGCGCCGCTCGCCCCCTCGGATGTGCTCGCCGGTCCCCATGGCCCGGCCGTGCGCCGCGCCGCCGAGGATCGCGCGCACATTCAGATGATCGTGAGCAATCTCGCGAAGGCGGATCGCGAGCTGGTGCCCGACGTGTTGCCCACCGTGGATGCGCTGGCCGAGCGAATCGCGTCGCTCGCGCAGATGCTGCACCGGCTGGATCACGACGTCCCCGCCGGCACGGTCGAGCGGCTCGACGCGCGCATCGCCGAGGTGGAGCGCGAAGGACCCAAGGCGATCGACCAGGAGCGCCGGCTGTCGCTGCTCAAGCGTCAGCGCACGACGCTGGCCGACCTCGCCGAGCGGCGCGCGCGCGTGGCCAGGCAGCTCGAGAGCGCCGGTCTGGCGCTGGAGAACCTGCGTCTCGATCTGCTCAAGCTGCGCTCGTCAGGCGTGCAGGCGGCCATCCACGACGTGCAGAGCGCGACGCAGGAAGCGCGGGCGCTGTCGCGGGAGATCGGGCACGTGCTGGAGGCGGCGGAGGAAGTGAGGAGACTCTAGGGGTCGGGGGGTCGGGGGATCAAGGGATCGAGGGCGCCTGGTCAGGCCCCCCTGATCCCCCCGCGTCGAGATCCCGCTACGCGCCCTCGATCCCCTGATCGCCCGACCCCTCGACCCCTCTCTTTATTCCTTCACCCTCGCAAACCTCGGTCCTTCCCCCCATTGCAGCGCGTCCACCTCACCGTTGGCGCCCACCACCACGCGCACCGTCGCGTAATCCTGTGGGGAAAAGAACGTCGAGTCGCTGGTGACGAACAGGAGCCAGTCACCCAGAAGCGCGACCGAGTCGCTGTCGAACCGGAGCGGCTGCGATGGGTTCACGTCGAACCGCACGCCGGCGAGACGCGCGCGCGCGGCGGCGCCGATGGGACGCAGGGACACCGTTGGCACGACGGGCGGATCCAGCTGCTCGCCGCGCGCGATGCGCGGCATGTCGCGACGGATGAGATCCGCTGCGCCGGTGAACAGGTTTCCGGCGAAGGCGACCGTGACGTCTGTTGTCGAGTCCCAGTCGGCGAACGCCCGGAAGCCGTCGGTGATGCCGTTCCATCGAAGGCTGGACTGCCGGACGAGCGCGGTGCGCGCGGTCGCGCCATAGCCGCCGCTCGTGAGTCGGCGCATGATCGCGAAGATGTCGCGCGGCGTGGAATACACGGAGCCCGCTCCGACGAGGAAGGAGAGGTTTCGGGAGGTGCTCTTCACGCGGGCGGGATACCGGAAGTGCCCGCTCGGCCGGCCGGGTTGCGGCCGGTCGGCGTTGGCGGTATGCGCCGCGCCCGCCGGGCGAAGCACGATCTCCTCGAGCAGGTCCGCATACGGCTTTCCACCCGCGATCTCGAGGACACGCGCGAGGACGCTGTATGCGGCGGAGCTGTACAGTGACGACGTGCCCGGCTCAAACGCCAGCTCGCGGCCGGCCGCTAACCGGACCATGTCCTCCGCGGTGTGCGGAACCATCTCGTCGGCCTCCGCCGTCACCCGGTGCGGAATGCCCGAGCGATGCCGGAGCAAGTGCTCGACGGTAATGCGATCGCCCCGAGGAAAGCCGGGAATCCACTTCGACAGTGGATCGCCGAGTGCGAGGCGCCCCTGGTCGATGAGCGCCGCGGCGATGATCACGGTGAGCGGCTTGGTGAGCGATGCGACCGCGAACGGCGTCTCGGGCGTGTTCGGCGCCGCCTCGCCCAGGCGGAGCTTGCCGAAGGCGCGCTCGTACATCACGCTGTCACCTCGCGCGACGAGCACCGTGCCGGAGAGGTCGCCTGACGTCGCCAGCGGGGCCAGGTACGCGTCGATCCTTCGCTCCAGCTCCATCCGCGAAGGCGGTGCTTGCGCGGCGGCGCTCCGCGCCACCAGGAGCGGTGCGAGCGCGAGGGCGTGGACGCGAAATCGTGCGTATCGCATGGGACCCCGGTGGGTGATGGCTGGCTGATGGGACACCGTGGCACGGGCGAAGGTTGGCTCCCGCGAAGCGCCGTCGTGGCCAACGGCCCGACGCTCCTTCCGGCCCGTTCCCGCGGCCCGTACTTTCTCCCTCTATCCTTCAGGCCCGACACGTGCCGCCGCCCGCGTCTTCCCTGGACCAGCCTGACGCACCAGCGCGTCCGGCGATCGCCGCGAAGCAGCTCATTCTCCCGATCGCGCTCTTCGTGATCGTCGGCGTGCCGCTTGTCGCCGTGATCTGGGATGCGCTGAATCGGCTCTTCGCGGGGCAGGTCGACTGGAAGTGGATCGGCGCCGCGGTCGTCGCGGGCGTCCTGCTCTGGGTGCTCCTCAGAATTCTCGCCCGGACGCTCAGCAGGTGGCAAGCGCGTCGCGCCGACTGACCGAACGAACCCGAGGAGGGTTCCGTGGATCGTGACCACGAAGCACGCCCATATGAGGAGCGACCGCCTAACGCCGGCCCGGCCACCGGGTCGGCCGACCCCGCCAGGACCGAACTGGCGCCGGACGAAGAGCCGGTGACCACGGGCACGCTGTTCTTGACGATGATCATCCTGATGATCATCGGCGCGGTGTGGGTGATCATCTACTGGCGCCTCATCGACCGGTGACGCGGGGGGGAGACAGGTGAAAGTTCACACCTACGAGAAGGCGTTTCTCATCGTCGGGGGCATCGTGCTGGTGGCGTGCGCGGGGGCGCTCGCGTACGCCTCCCTCGGCATGGGCATTCATCTCCCGGGGGCCTCCGGGCGGATCGATCCGGCGCGCGTCTACAGCACCGCGCCCTTCAATCAGCCCGGTGTGCGCCTAACGGCACCCAACCGGTACGAGGCGGTGGTCGTGGGGCAGGCATGGGCGTTCAATCCTCCGGAGATCCGGGTGCCGGCGGGGGCGGAGGTGACGTTCACCGCCACGAGCGTGGATATCATTCACGGTCTCGCCGTGGCCGGAACGCGGCTCAACATGATGTTGATTCCCGGGCAGATCTCGCGGAACACCATCCGC
>JAICNA010000221.1 GCA_025928955.1 Gemmatimonadales bacterium
TCCTCGGGGCAGACACCCCCGTCCTGCGAGAGCAGCGCCTTGACCTGCGGCACGGCGGGCATCTCGTGGATGGTTCGCGCCGCGCGGCGCCGCATGCCGCCGAGCAACGCGGCGAGATCCGCACGCTCCGATACGAGCGCAGCGCGCGCTTCCAGTTCGTCGGGTGTCACCACCGGCGCACTCCTTCGGCACTCCAGGAAAAGGCGAGGGGCTGCGCGCCGATGGCGCGCGCCGCATCGGCGACCGCGTCCGCGCGCCCCGGCGCGACGAAGAACATCGACCCCCCCGCCCCGGCACCCGCCGCCTTGCCGCCGATCGCGCCGGCCCGGCGAGCTGCGGCCTCGAGCTCCGCCATTCTCGCCGTCCGCATGCCGGCGTCCAGGGCCTGCTGGTGGCCCCAGTTGACGTCGAGGAGCGTGGCCACGCGCGGCAGGTCGGCCGCCACGAGCGCCTCGCGCATTGCGAACGCCGTGTCCCTGAGGCCCGCGAGTGCACTCGTGACGGCCCGCTCCCCGCGCTCGCACGCACCCATGACCTTCGCGATCGTTTCGCCCGAGACCCGCGAGGTTCCGGTGTAGCAGATCACCGTGCTCCGCCCGAGCTCCTCCATGAACGCGACATCGAGCGCGATCGGCTGTGCCACGACCCCGTCGGGCCCGAATGTCATAGACTGAAAGCCGCCGAGCGCCGCGGCATACTGGTCCTGCCGACCGCCGGGATGCCCGGCATCGAGTGCTTCCATCCGCCACGCCCGTTCCGCGATCTCGAGCTCCGAGGGGGACTCGCCGCGTGCGTGCGCCAGCGACGCGACAATGGCGACGCCGAGCGCACCCGACGAACCGAGCCCGGAGCCCTGCGGCACTTCGCTGCGGGTGACGAGCGTCGCAGGGCCCACGGGCATCGCACGAACGCCCGCTTCGAGAAGCGGGAGGTTTCCGTTGCCCGCCCGCTCCCCGTTGGGGAGGAGCTCGACCTGCGTCCCGAGATCTTCGGACAGCAGGTGGACCGAGTCGCCGCCCGGCAGGACGTTGACGTGCACGCGAAGCGAGATCGCCCCGGTGACCACGGCGCCGCCTTCGCGCTCCGCATACGGCGGCACGTCGGTCCAGCCCCCGGCGAGGTCGAGCCGGACGGGAGCCGCGGCGTGAGCCCGCCGCACGAGCGTCATTCGACCCGCCAATCCGCCAGCCCCGCGAGCTCGCCGCGCAGGTCCATGCGGACGTTCGCAATGCGACGATTCATGCCCTGAAGGCCTCGTGCGTGGTAGAGAAAGACGACCGGCAGCGAGTCGCGGAGCAGCCCCTGGATCTCACGTGCGTCATGGGGCGCGGCCATTCCCGCGAGCTCCGCAAGGGGCGGAAGGTAGCCGAGCGAAAGGTCGCCTGGAATGCCGAGCACGGCCGCCTCGAACTCCTTGCGCGGCCCGTACACCCGATCGAGAAATGCCGAGAGCTCGAGCTGGCGGATCGTGACCCGGAATCCGGCACGCGCCAGCTGGGCCTGGATCATCTGCTCGAGCGCAGCCTCCCCGCTTCCCACGGTGAGGAGCTCGAA
This sequence comes from Gemmatimonadales bacterium, assembly GCA_025928955.1. Classification (GTDB taxonomy): domain Bacteria; phylum Gemmatimonadota; class Gemmatimonadetes; order Gemmatimonadales; family GWC2-71-9; genus CAMLLJ01. The sequence continues at coordinate 1,555 of JAICNA010000221.1, forward strand.
GCGCGGGACGGCTCCGAGAAGCAGCGCACGCGCCGAATCGCTCATGACCGGCGGTGGTGCTGCCGCCACCGCCCCGGGCGCGTCGGGGGGCACGGCCCCACCGGCGGGCGTGCCGAACCCGTACAGATAGCCGTCGACGATCTCGCGGCGATCGAGGGCGAGCGACAGGGCATGCCGCACGGCCGGCGAATCGAACGGCGGCTGGCGCGTGTTGAGCACGATCCCGTACGTGAAGAGCAGCGGATAGCTCAGCACCGCCAGCCGCTCGTCCCGCTCCACGAATGCCGCGTGCGCCGGCTGAATGCCGGCGAAGTCGAGCTCCCCCGACGTCAGGGCGGCAAGCTTGGTCGTCGGCTCGTCGACTACCACCACGATGAACCGCTCGACGGTCGGCCGGGCCAGCCCGGGCGGAAACTCCTCGTTCCGCTCGAAGACCCACCGCCGGTTCGGCTCGTGCGAAACAAAGCGGAAGGGCCCGTTGCCGACAGGCCGCTCGTTGAATGCGGCCTGCCGGAGCGCGGCCGGCGGAACCGTGTCGAGCAGGTGCGCGGGGAGGATCGCCAGATCGGTGAGCACATCGGGAAACGCGTCGGCAGCGCGGACGAAGCGGATGATGACCGTCGAGTCGTCCTCCGCCTCGACTGCCCGCACATTCGCGAGCTCGCTCAGTCGGGGATACCCCGCTGTCGGATCGAGTGCGGTGCGGAGCGTCCAGACGACATCGCGCGAGGTGGTCGGAGCGCCATCATGCCAGGGCACGTCCGTCCTGAGCCGGAAGGTGAGAGTGGTGCGGTCAGGCGCCCAACTCCAGTCCCGCGCGAGGTACGGCCGCGGCGCGAGCGACGAATCGTACTGTGCCAGGGTCAGGAACAGCACATAGCGCTGCACCTGCCGCGCGAGCGGATGCACCGTGAGCAGGGGGTTGATGCTCTGCAGGTCGGCGCCGGAGGCGAACAGCACCGTGGTCCCCCGGCGATCCGCGACGGAGCCGCATGACGCGACGGTCCCGATGGCCGCGACGGCCAGCAGGATCGCGCCGCTTGCAGGAGAGAATCGATGCCGGTGGGACACAGAGTGAATGTACCGGGCACCGCCGTGCCACGGTATGATTGTCGCGATGGGTCGCCGAATCCTCCTCCAGCTGCTGCGCGGCGTCGCTGTGGTCGCCGGCGTCGTCACGCTCACGTTCGTGCTCCTTCGGCTCGCGCCCGGGGATCCGGCGGAGCGTCTGCTCGGCCCGGCGGCGACTCCCGCACAGGTCGCAGCGCAGCGGGACGCGCTGGGCCTCGACGACCCGCTCGCCGTCCAGTATGCCGCCTGGATCGCGCGTATCTCGCGTGGTGACTGGGGGACGAGCATCGCGACGGGCCGGCCGGTGGCGGAGATGATGGGTGCCGCGTGGCCTGCCACGGTGCGGCTCGTCGGGGTCTCACTGCTGCTCAGCTACCTCATCGGCATCGTGGTCGGAGCGATCCAGGCCTCGCGCGGCGGCTCGGCGCTCGACACGACCCTGTCGATCACGACGGTGACCCTCTTCGCGATGCCGGGGTACTGGCTCGGCCTCGTGCTCGTCATGGTCTTTGCGTACGGGCTCCGGATCCTCCCGGCGTTCGGCGCGGCGGGACTCGACGCCGACTTCCTCTCCCCGGGCGCACGCGTCGCGGACGCCTTACGGCACCTGGCACTTCCGGTGGCGACGCTCACCCTGATCGGCATCGGCGGCACCGCGCGTTTCGTGCGCGCCTCGATGCTCGAGCTGCGCGGCGCACCGTTCATCACGGTCGCCGAGGCGAAAGGGATCGGCTCCCGGCGCATCCTCTTCCAGCACGTCCTGCGGAATGCACTCATTCCGGTCGTGACGCTGCTCGGCCTCTCGCTACCCGCGCTCTTCTCCGGTGCGGTATTCGTGGAAGCGATCTTTGCATGGCCGGGCGTAGGGCGGGTCCTCGTGGAAGGCGTGCAGGCGCGGGACTATCCGGTGGTCATGGCTGCGACGTCGATCAGTGCCCTACTCGTCGTGGCGGGAAATGTGCTGGCCGAGATCGCCGCGGCGCGCGTCGATCCCCGGCTCCGCTCGAGCGAAGCCGCA
>JAICNA010000009.1 GCA_025928955.1 Gemmatimonadales bacterium
CGACGAAGCAATCGGGTAGTCCTGCAACGCGACCCGATTGCTTCGTCGGTCGCTGCGCTCCCTCCTCGCAATGACGGCTCACTCGCTCTCCGCCTTCGCCACCACCCGCACCGGCGCATCATGCGTCAGCGTCAGGTGCCCCTCGACCAGCACCGTGTCTCCCGGCGCCACCGGGATCTGCCCGGTGGACGAATCGGGCAGCACCTCCGTGTCGATCCCGTTCGACCGCCCCGGATTGATGTACACCCACTGGGCGCGCCCTTCCTTTACTACGAAGACGAGCGGACGCCCGTCGCGCTCGAGCACGGCGGGGGCAGGGATGATGACGCGGTCGGTGAGGCGGGTGGATTCGAGCCGCACGTCGGCGTACATGCCGGGACGGAGCACGCCGTCGCTCCGGAACCGGACGAGCGCGCGGCCCGCGCGCGTGGTGCTGTCGATCATCGGCAGGACCGCGGCGACGCGCCCGATGATCTGCCGCCCCGGTGCAGCGGCGGCCGTGATTACCGCCTGCCCGCCGACGCGGATCAGCGGCAGGTCGTGCTCGAGGACCGAGGCCTCGATGCGGAGGTCGTTGATGTTGACGACAGTGGCGACGTCGGCGCCGGCGCTCAGCCGTTCGCCCGCCGCGACGTTCACCCGATCCACCACGCCCGCGAACGGAGCCGTGATGACCGCGCGGTCGCGGTCGAGCTTCGCCTTGGCGAGCCGCACGCGTGCCCCGGCAAGTCCCGACCGCGCGAGCGCGTTTCGCCGCCGCTCCTCACTCGGCGCCTGCCCCGAGACGATCGAGTCGGGGACGATGTTGTCGTTGTACTGCACCTCGGCCTGGTCGACCGCGGCCTGTGCCTCATCCACGGCGAGGTCGAACGGCCTCGGGTCGAGAGTCACGAGGGCCTGGCCACGCGCGACGCGCTGGCCCGGCACGATCAGGACCTTGTCCACCGTGCCCACGGTCTCCGAGCGGAGCGTGGCGACCGCATCGGCACGCACCTGCGCGGTCGTCGGCACGGTGAGGACGAGATCTCCCTGGCGCACGGTCTCGCCCACGACGGGAAGCGAAAGCGCCGAGGCCGGGGCCGCCGTGGAGTCCGCAGCCGGTTCGGCGCTGGCGTCCTTGTCCTTGCAGGCGCCGGCGGACACGAGCGCGAAGGCCAGCGAGGCAAAGGCGTGAAGCGATCGGTGGATCATGGCCCGCCGCGTTCGGAAAGGAGACATGAGAACGATGCCGCAGAGTTGAAGATGCTCCGCGGCGCGGAATGGACGCAACGCGGAGGCGCTAGGTGCCCGACCCGACCCGGTAGACCCTGACCTGCTGGCCTTCGTCTCCCTCGGCCACCAGCGCGAGGCGGTCGCCGCGGACCACGAAGGGAACCTCCGGATCGCGCTCCGGTGCCGGGAACGAAACGGCGAGCGAATCGGCCGCGGCGTTCCACACATCGATCCGGAAGCCCGTCTCCGTCGCGGCCTCCACCCAGAGCCGTCCCTGATCATCGAATTCGACGGCGCGGAGCACGTCCTTCCTGGGCGGACGGGGCAGGTCCGAGAGGTCGCAGTCCGCGCCCGCCATCTTCGCGCGCCACGCGGTATACTCGGTCCGCACCGAATCCCAGTATGCATCTTCGATGCGCAGCGTATCGGCGCCGAACGCCATCATCCGGCGGATCTTCCCGGCGGTGTCCACCCACGTGAAGCGGTAGTCCCCCGTCCGCGCGATCACGAGATGCCCCTCGGGCGATACGGCCTGCATCCGCTGCGAGGCATACGGCACCTCGAACCAGGTGATCGTCCCGTTCGCGAGCTTGCACGTGACCGCGGTCGCCGCGTCGGCGCCGGTGCGCTCGGGAATCACGAGGGTGTCACTGCCCCCCTCCGGTCCCGCTGACACGTACAGCATCTGCAGCTTTCCCTCGGGCGTCGGACGGTACCCGTCGAGGAAGAAGCGCGATGGGCCTGCCTGCCAGAGGCGCACCTGCCTGCCCGTGATGCGCGACCCGCGCCATGTCGCCGCGTGCCTCCCCTCCCGCGTGACGAGCTCGAGGCGCCCGTTGCCGGGATCCAGCACGGCGAGCGTGTCGCCGGTCCAGGCGAGCGAGTACGGCGTCGCGAACTCGCCCGGCCCCGCCCCTTCCCGGCCGATCGTCCGCAGCGGCGCGCCGGTAGGATCGAACACCCGGATGTTCCGCGCGCCCTGGTCGAGGACGTACACGTTGCCGTCGTCGTCGAGTGCCAGCGACGACACGTTGAGGAACGGATCCATATCTCCCGGATCGATCGTCGTGACGAGCTCGAGGCGGGCGGACACGGCGTCCGCGGCAGCCATCGGGGCGTCGTCGCTGCCCTCCCCGCTGCAGGCCGCAATCCCGAGCATCATCCCGAACGCGGCGCGCTTCACTGTAGTCACAGGTGCCTTTCGAAGATCGCGCCAGGAAAGCGCTGAGTAACCACAGAGGCACAGAGCACGGACCGAGGACGCAGAGGAAAACAATGAATGAGTACAAGAAACACAACTTGCCGTTCTCTGTGCGCTCCGGCCGTTCGCTGTGCCTCTGTGGTTACTCCTGCCCTGCCTCAGTCGTTACTCCTGCCCTGGAAGGCCTCTCGAACCTTTCCAGTACCTGGAAGCCGTTCTCGTCTTCGTGGGTGACGTACACGTACCGATCGGTAATAGCGCGTACCCGATAGTCCTTCGGGAACGAGACGGTCCGTTCGGGCGTGCCCGAGACGGGGTGGATCGCGTAGATCTCCCGCGTGTGGCCCGCGGGCTGGTTCAGCCTGGTCCACACCTCCCCGTCGGGCGCGCCGACGGCGTCCTGGTAGGGGCCCTTTTCCTTCGGCAGCTCCCGCTCGACCGAGTCGCCGGGGAGCCCGCGGAACGGGGGGAGCTTCTGGCGGTCCGCTTCGGTGGTGGCGATCGGCGTGAAGGGGCGCGGCGTGCCGAGCGTCCACGTACCGTCCGGCGCGCGGCGATCGACGCGGTTCTCCGTCCACGCGCGATCCAGAGCAGCCCATCCGGCGTCACGCCCCAGACGTCGGCGCTCTGATAAAGCCGCCGCATCCGCGCGATCCCGTTGCCGACGCGGATGATCTCGTTCCCGACCTCGAAGAGGCGGCCGATGGTATCGCGCTCAGCCTCGTTCGGCCGGAACCGGTAGATGTACGTCGAGTCCTTGGACCGCGTCGTGTCGAGCTCCTGGCCGACCACGACGAACCCCTCGGTCGTCGGCTGCTCCGCGTACATGTAGCCCATCGTGTCGAACGCGATGTCGAAGCCCGGCATCGTCACGATCGAGAGCGTCGTGTCGAGTGAGCCGTCAAAAGTCCAGCTGGTGAGCCGCCGGGGGCCGAAATCGAACACGTTGACCCGGCCGTTCTTCAGGAACACGTCACCGGGAAACCGATACTCACCCGGCCCCTCACCCGAGCGGCCGATCGTGTCGATCTCGCCGGTGCCCAGATCGGCGAACAGCACCGACGGGACTGCCCCCTGCGTGAGCACCACGCGTCCGTCCGGCAGCTCCACGAGCCCGCTCACATGATCGAGCTCTCCGAGCGAAGCCTCCGCCGAGTCGAGCACGATCTCCATGCTTTCTGCCCCCGCATCCCTGCTCGCGCAGGCGCCTACCACCACCGTTGATGCTGCGAGCAACCATCGCACTCTCATCGTGATTCCTTTTCTTTCTTTCGAACGCGAAGGCGCGAAGTCGCGAAGTCACGAAGGGAATAGAGGTTGTGTTGTCTTCCCAATGATCAATGTGTCTTCGCGCTTTCGCGACTTCGCGTCTTCGTGTTCGAAAAACGCCGCTAATCCCGTACGATCCGATACCTGGCGATGTAGGGCACGCCCTCCTCGTCCTGGCGCGAGACATAGACGCGATCTGCACCCCATGCGGACGGCGTGAAGGGGTCGAAGGTTTCGGGGATGTCCACGCGGCCGAGCCAGGCTCCTGCCGGCGAGAAGACGTCGAGGCGGGCGGAGGCGGAGTCGGAATCGGCAGTGAGCCAGATGTTGCCCTCGCCGTCCACGTTCATCTCGACGAACGCCGGGAGCGTGGACGGGATCTCGCTCACGGGGAACGAGTTCCGGAGCGCCACCTCGTCGAGCCCCGGACCCATGCGCGCCACCATGTTGTCCACGTGCCGCTGGCGCCGCTCCTGGCTCAGCGGGTCCGGCGTCCAATCGCGCGACATGACGCCGAGGGTGTCGCGGCCCGCCATGCGGACCAGGCGGTACTCGCCGCTCCAGCCGAAGACGAGACTTCCGTCGGGCGCGATCGCGTGGCGCATCTGCGGCGTGAACGGGACCGGCGTCGACATCTGCATCACGTTGCCCTGCCGCACGGTCCACAGCGGCGGATCCTCGCCTTTCGGCACGGCAATAGTGTCGATGACGGCGCCGAGCGTGTCGTAGCGGACGTAGCGATACGAGGCCGGGACATCGGGCGGCGTCATCACGGGCACGTAGACGCGATGCTGCCGGTCGAGATGAATGGATGCCCAGATGCAGCAGCCGGTGCTCCAGCTCCGAATGAAGGTGCCCGCGGTGTCGAAGAGGGAGACCCGCGAGGTGCGGGGATCCTGCACCGCGAGCCGATTGCCACGCGCCGCAATGAAGCCGACGACGAACTCGCCGGGTCCCTGCCCTTCCCGGCCGATGGTGCGGAGGAATCGGCCGTCGGGCGCGAAGGCCTTGATGACGGAGGGGTCCTGGTCGGACACGTAGAGGTTGCCCGCGTCGTCGAGCGCGAGGCTCTGCGGATTGATCAGCTCCCCCGGCTCGTCGAGCGCGCCGCCGACGCGGCCGTCCGGCACGAGCCGCCAGCCGAGGGTATCGTGCCACCCGGTGGGCCCGGGGCTGTGCACCGCGGCGATTCCGCCCGGAAGTGTATCCCGCTGCGCAACGCCAAGCGGCCTATCCGCCTCATTCGTGCAGGCTGCCGCCATGGTGGCCAGCGCCATGAATTTCATCCTGAACAACGGAGGAGCGGAGGCGCGGAGAAAACAACAAGCTGTTGACTCCGGGTCTCCGCGCCTCCGTGGTTCACAATCAGACTTGCTAAGACGATGTTCGGGCGTCATTCGGCGCTCCGAACGTTGCGCTCGACCCGGTACTTCGTGATCTCGGGGTAGCCGTCCTCGTTCTCGCCGAGGCGCACGACGATGTCGGGGCTGCCCCAGGAGAGCGAGCCACTCAGCCGCGGCCACGGCGCGCGCACGCGACCGAGGTACGCCCCAGCGGAGTCGAAGACGTCGTAGTCCGTCGCCAGCGTATCGCCTCGATAGACCTCCGCCCAGATGGCGCCTGCGGGATCCACCATGATGTTCTCGAGCGGCGTGGCGGTGGCGGGAATGTCGTCGAGCTTGAACACTTCGCGCACCTTCGGGCCCCAGTTCTTCTCGTTCGGCCCGATGATCTCCTCGAGCCGCGCCGCGCGCTCCTCGCGGGGTCGCTCCACTGGCAGGGAGGCGAGAGAGATGATTCGCGCCGTATCCGTGGCGTTCCGCCCGATCATGATCCGGTACTCGCCGGTCCAGGCGTGCACGAGATCGCCGTTCGGCATGAACGCGGCGCGCTGCGATGGCGTGAAGGGGATCGTCATGCGCATCGAGCCGCCATCCTGGCTGAGCTCCCAGAACCGCTCGTCGCCGCCCTTCGGCACGTACACCGTATCGAGGAACTGGCCGGCGGAGGTAAAGCGGAGAAACATGCCGCTGACCTCGGGCCGACGGTTCGGGCCCGGCACGGCCACCGTGCCGTTGGCGGTGACCGGCAGGGGGCGGTAGTGGCAGCAGGCGGAGGTGAGGCTCGTGTCGTACGCGCCCGACGTGTCGAAGATCGTGAGGCGGGAGAGGTTGGGGTCCTGCACGAGCAGGTGATTGGCATGCACGCCCGGGAGCGCGCTCCGGAACTCGCCGGGACCCGCCCCCTCCCGGCCGATGGCGCGAACGAAGGCGCCGTTCGCGTCGAAAACCTTGATCACGAGCGGGCTTCCCTCCACGACGAAGAGCCGCCCCGCCGGATCGACGGCCACCGCCCGCGGATTCACCATCCCCGACTCGCCGGAATCCACGGCGACGAGCCGGCCGGTCTCTACGATGCGCCACCCGTTCGTGTCGGCCCACGCGCTCGGGCCGATGTTGTGCACGGCGATCGTGCCGCCGGGCAGCGTGTCGATGCCCGGCACGGCCAGCGCGGGCGCGTCATCTCCTGAACATGATGTCAGGGAAAGAATCAGCAGGACGGCGGCGCACGGCTGGACCAGGCGCATGAACGCTCCGGGTGAGGATGAATGGTGGATGCGTTGAATGCAGGAAGGGTTGCGTTCGTGGCGCGGCAGGGGCAAGGGGCAAGCGGTGTCATCCCGAGAGCGCAACGCGCCCGAGGGATCTGCTCGGCGGGTCCCGGAGACCGGAGAGCAGATCCCTCGTCGCGTTGCTCCGTCGGGATGACACGGCCGCTTCATCCGCGGCACGCCCGACTATCCGACCGTCCGACCGATTACGGCCTCCGATACCTCTGCAGGTACTGCAGCTCGTCCTCGTCCGTGCGGGCCGTGTAGATCGTATTTGCCCCGAAACCGACGAGGCGGGTGCCCCGCGCGAGCTTGACCTGCTGCACGAGCTGGCCGCGCGCGTCGAAGACGTCGTAGACCGGTGCGGCGTTCGCCGGCTGGGCACGGGGGACCCAGAGGCGGCCGTCCGGGCTCGCGAACGCGTTCCCGACGAAGGCGGGCTTGAACTCGGGGAAATCCGCATCGGGAAGCCGAGGCGGCGGGGGCGCACCGCCGCTCGAGCGCTGGGGCCCGCCCTCCGTGATCATCATCCGGCCCCGCGTCTCGTTCTGCTGGCGCGCGATCAGGTCCTTGTCCGCCTGCGTGACCGGCACCTTCGGCGCAGCCACTCGCGGGCCCGCGACCTTCGACGTTCCGAACCATTCGACATGGTAGTCGGAGATGCGCGCGATGCCGACACGACCGTCCGGCGTCACCGCCCACTCGTCCCGGGCGCTGAACGGCTGCTGGCGCATCACCACCGAGCGGGCGCTCGCGGTCCCCGACGTGGCGCTCGCAATCTCGGGGAGCTTCACCTTCGCGAGCGTGTCGACGCGGCCACTGGCGGGGTGCCAGCGGAGGATCGGCGCGGAGTCGGGCAGTTCGCGCGTCAGCTGCCGGTCACCGCCGAGACGGGGGCCGAAGGGGCTCGCCTGGAGGTAGACGCGTCCCTGCGCGTCGGTTCCCCGCATGTTCCCCATGCCGCCCGCGCCCTCGGGAAACGATACGAGTCCCACCGCCTTGCCGTCCGGCGCGACCTTCACGAACCGCCGCTGCCCGGGATCGACGATGAGCGTCGTGTCGCCGGGAAGGGCGAGGACGTTGATCGGGAAGGCGTACTCGCCGGGGCCCTGTCCTTCCCGGCCGATCTTCGTCAGCGACCCGCTCTGGAAATCCGCCATCGCCACCGACTTGGCGAAGAGATCGGCGACGACGACGCGGCCATTGCTGAGCTCGCGCACGCCGGAGACCTGGTCGAACGGCTCGGCGAACTCCGCGTCGGGTTTCGAGAGCGATACCACCGGAACGGCCTGCGCGTCGAGCGCGGAAGCCACGGCCATCGAAGCCAGCACGGCCGGCACCATCGAGCGAAGCATCGTCGTCATCTCCACGGCGGGAAGGGGTCGGATTGCCCTGTCGTGGATATGAAGATGCCTGTCCTGTCTTTGGCGTCGCGGATGGATTGTGAACCACGGAGGCGCAGAGGCGCGGAGGGTGGGTACGGGGGCTGGCGTCGGGGCTTGATGGGCGTAACAGCAGCACACTAAAGCACGAAAGATTCCGATCCGAGATTGCCTCCGCCCGCTGCCCCGGCATCGGGCGGTCTGTCTTCTTGGCCTACCCGAAGGCTGCGTGCGCCGGGCGTGCGGGGAGCGCGCAACAACCGTTAAACAAATGCGCGCCCGAGCATCGCAGCTCGAACGCGCACGGCGCCTTTCGCCCTTTCGTGTGCTGCCGTTTACCCAGCCTCATCCCGATCCAATCGCGACCCCCACGACTGCCCATCCTCCGCGATACCTCCGAGCCTCCGCGCCTCCGTGGTTCAGCATGCGATCACGAGTTCCGGATCAGGAGCACGGTCTCGTGCCCCGGCCCGACCGACGGTTCCTGCTTCGGCTGGACGACGCGGCCGATGGGGCGGCCGATCGTGTCATATATGGTATAGCTCTGCGGCTGAGCCGAGTCGTTCTGCGGTGCCATGTGGTCCCCTCCCTGCCTGGCGATTGCGGTGGTATACCGTATGAGATGCGGTTGGGGGGTGGATGGTTGCGTCGGGGAGTGGAGGTCGGTGGGGTCGCCGTGCTGTCATCCCGAGGGAGCAACGCGACCGAGGGCTCTACCCACCGGTTTCCGGGGCTCGGCGGCTAGATCCCTCGCTCCGCTCGGGATGACACCGATCCCGGCCCTGTCTCGTACCAGCACGGCATCCCGCGCAACCCTATCCCCCCCACCCGTGTCAGAGGTGTGACGACGCGGGGGACCTGCACCTTTCCGGAGGCTGGTGGACGACCGAGACCTGATCGCCCGAGTGCTGGCCGGAGACCCGACCGCGGAGCGCGCGCTGTACGACGCGCACGTGGACCGCGTCTACCGGATGGTCTACCGGATCGTGGGCGACATGGACCAGGCCACCGATTGCGTGCAGGAGACGTTCATCAAGGCCTTCCGACGCCTCGGCGATTTCCGCGGGGAATCGGCCCTCGGCACCTGGATCGGTGCGATCGCCATGTCGGTGGCACTCAACGCGTTGCGGAAGGTGAAGCGGTTCCGGCAACGGGAGATGTCGCTGGACGAGGCGCCCGAGATCGGCCGGCCCGCGGCGGCCGGCGATCCGCACCTCCGGGCCCGGCTGCACGGCGCGATCGACGCGCTCCCCGAGGGATATCGCGCGGTGTTCCTGATGCACGACGTGGAAGGCTACACGCACGAGGAGATCGGTTCGATGCTCGGCATTCACTCAGGGACGTCGAAGGCGCAGCTCTTCCGGGCCAGGGCCCGGCTGCGCCAGACGCTCGCCGATTTCGCACCGGAGCAGGCATGAACGACTTCATCGATGACGACCTGATCGACGAGCGGAACGGCGAAGAGCCGCTCGATCCGACGCTCGCGGCGCTGGCCCGCGATTACAACGCCCCGCCGATCACCCCGCGCGAGGCGATCTGGGCCGCCGTGGAGCGGTCGCGCGAGCGGGAAACGGTCGTCCTGCCGCTGCCCGCCCGGCGTCGCATCGCGCGCTGGATCCCGATCGCAGCCGGCATCGCGGCGCTGCTCGCCCTCGCGTTCGCCTTCGGGCGATTCTCGAGCCCGGGTGCCGCACCGTCCATCGCGGATCGCCCGATCGCGGCCGACAGCGTCGCGTCCGACTCATCCCGGCTCCCGGACGCGCCGGCCACGCTCGCGAACGACGCTCCGGATACGGAGACCCTCGAGTCGGCCCCGGCGCCGACGCCCCGCCGGGCCACCCGGACCGGCGCGCCGGCCACCGACGGACCGATGCAGCTCGTGAGCGACGAGCCGCGCGACGAACGCTCCGTCGACGAGCGCGGCAATGCGCCCGACGCCTTCGACATCGTCGCGGCGCGCCACCTCTCGCGGTCCGAGGTCTTCCTCACCCTCTTCCGCGATGCGCTGCGAGGCGACGAGACCGCGGAGCTCTCGCCCGCCACGGCCCGCCAGCTGCTCGTGCGGAACCGGCTGCTCCTCGACTCGCCCGCGGCGCGGGATCCGCGCATGCGGCGCCTGCTCGAGGACCTGGAGCTCGTGCTCGCGCAGATCGCGCAGCTGCCGGCGGATGACCGGACCGAGGATACCGAGCTGATCACTGATGGCATGGAAGCCGGCGATGTGTTGACCCGGCTGCGTTCGGCGACGTCCACCGGCGTGGCCGCTACTCTGAGGCAAGGAGCACTCTGATGCAACGGATGATGATGGCGGCAGCCGCCGCGGTGCTGTTCGGCACGGGCTACGGCCTGCCGGAGATCACGCAGGGCCCCGCCCCCGCGCCACAGGCCTACTACGCGACGGTGCCGCCGGCCGCGTGGATGCCGGCCGACACCGCGGACTCGCTCTATCGCCTCGCGCGTCAGGCGCTCAACCGGGCGCGCTACGCCGAAGCGGCCGAGCAGTTCAGGGTCATCCACACCCGCTATCCGGAGTCGAGCTACGCGGCGGATGCGCTCTACTGGGAGGCGTTCTCGCTCCACCGGATGGGCGGCTCCCGGAACCTCCGGCGCGCGCTCGCCGCGCTCGATCACCAGGCGGAAGAGTATCCGAACGCGGCCACGCGCGGCGACGCGAGGAGCCTGTCGTCCCGCATCAATGCCGATCTCGCCCGGCTCGGAGACGCGGCCGCGACGACGGTCGTCGCGCAGGAGGCCGCTGAGGCGGCGGTGGCTCCGGCGCCCGCGGTCGCTGCGTCCCCGTCGGTGCCCGTCGTGGCGCCCGCTCCGCGCCCCGGACGGGGCCCGCGGCCTGCGCGCGGCCCGAAGCCCCCGCGCGTCCGGAACGACGACTGCGACGACGAGGACGACAGCCGGATCTTCGCGATCCAGGCGCTGATGAACAGCAACAGCGAGCGCGCGGTCCCGCTGCTCAAGAAGGTCCTCGCGCGCCGTGACTCGGCGTCGGTCTGCCTCCGGCGGTTCGCCATGATGGTCGCGGCACAGCAGGGAGACGACGCGGCGGACCTCCTCATCGGGTCGGCGCAGGGCGATCCCGATCCCGAGGTGCGGAAGCAGGCGATCTTCTGGCTCTCGCAGACGAACGACCCGCGCGTCGTGCCGATCCTCGATTCCGTCATCCGCACGTCCGCGGACGACGAGCTGCGCGGGTCCGCCGTCTTCGCGCTCTCACAGCAGCGGAGCCCGGTGGCGCGGCGCGCGCTCCGGAGCGTCGCGGAGCGCGAGGACCTGCCCGACGAGGTCCGGACGCAGGCGCTCTTCTTCATCGCCCAGGGTGGCACGGCCGAGGACTTGGCCTACCTCCGCAGCGTGTACGGGAAGATGAAGAGCAGCGAATCGAAGCAGCACGTCATGGCCGCGATGATGGCGCACCAGTCGCGCGAGAACGCGCAGTGGCTCATCGGCATCGCCAAGGACCGGAACGAGGACCTCGAGCTCCGGAAGCAGGCGCTCTTCTTCGCCGGCAACGCGGGCGCGACCACCGACGACCTGCTCGCGGTCTACAACTCGTTCCCGGACGATCCGGAGATGCGGCAGCACATGCTCGTCGTGCTGGGCCAGCGCTCGAGCGATCCTGCGGCGGTGGGCCACCTGATCCAGATCGCGCGGACGGAGAAGGACCCCGAGCTCCGCAAGATGGCGCTCTTCTGGCTCAGCCAGACCGACGATCCCCGGGCCACGAAGCTGCTCGAAGACCTGCTGGAGGAGTAGAGACCATGCGCACACTTACGATCATCCTGCTCGCCGGAGTCCTGGCGCCACCGGTGGCGGCGCAGTCGATCGCCCGCCGCGTCGCCGACGCGCCGGACGGCACGGTCCGGATGAGCTTCGCTTCGCGGGACGGCGTGTGTGGCAACGGCGACAACATCTCGATCCGCGATCGCGGCGAATCGGAATGGGAGAACGATTGCGAGGAAGGACCGGTCCTTGTCGCCCTCACCGTGAGGGACGATCGCATCACCGATATCAAGACGCGCGTCGGCGGCCGGTGGCGCAGCTCCTCCAGGGCCACCGATCTGGGCACCGTAAGCGCGCGCGAGGCGGGTGAGTACCTCCTCGAGCTCGCCGAATCGGACCACCCGGCGGCAGAGGATGCCATCTTCGCCGCGACCATCGCCGACAGCTTCACGGCGTGGCCGGGCCTGCTGCGCATCGCGCGGAACGAGTCCGCCACCGAGGACGCCCGGAAGGGCGCGATCTTCTGGCTCGGGCAGGCGGCCGGTGCCGCAGTGACGCCCGCGCTCGACTCGATCGCGTCGAACGACGGAGACCGTGAGGTGAAGGAGTCCGCGATCTTCGCGCTCTCCCAGCGGCCGGCCAACGAGGGCGTCCCTGCGCTCATCCGCGTGGCCCGCACGAACAAGGACCCGAACCTCCGGCGCACGGCGCTCTTCTGGCTGAGCCAGTCGAAGGACCCGCGCGCACTCGACCTCTTCGAGGAGCTGCTCACGGACAGCTGACAACCCTTCCGGGCCGGCGCGTGTCTAAACCTTTCGACCGATCCTTCCGTAGGGAACCGGACACCGAAAGGGGCGGCACGCGCCGCCGGAAGAATCCATGGCCACTGTCGCACTCCTTCTCCTGCTCTCGGCCGCTTCCCAGGGCCAGACGCAGGACCCAGACACGCTCCGCCGGCTCGCTGCCGCGCAGCCGCCCGCGCGCGTTGCCAGCAGCCCGCCCGCAGCCCCCAATCGCGTAACCGCAGCCCGTACATCGTCGGGCATCGCGCTCGACGGCGTCCTCGACGAGCCGATGTGGCAGACCGCGACACCCGTCGCCGGGCTCACCCAGAAGGATCCGAACGAGGGCCAGCCGTCGACGCAGCGGACCGAGGTGCGCGTTCTCTACGACGAGGGCGCGCTCTACATCGGCGCCGAGCTCTTCGATACCTCGCCCGACTCGATCGTGGCGCAGCTCGCGCGCCGCGACCGCTTCATCACCGCCGACCGCTTCTTCGTCTTTCTCGATCCCTACAAGGATGGGCGAACCGGGTTCTACTTCGGCGTGAACGCGGCGGGCACGCTCTACGACGGCACGCTCTACAACGACGACTGGGACGACGATACCTGGGACGGCATCTGGGACGCTCACGTGACGCGGACCGCGCGCGGCTGGGCCGTCGAGATGCGGATCCCCTATTCCCAGCTCCGCTTCCAGGCCCGCCCGGAGCATGTGTGGGGCATCAACTTCCGCCGCGACATCTCGCGCAACAACGAGAGCGCGTGGCTCGTCTTCACGCCGAAGAACGGCAGCGGGTTCGTCTCCCGCTTTCACGAGCTCGGCGGCATCGCGGGTGTCCAGCCGCCGCGGCGGCTCGAGATCCTGCCATACGTGACCGGCAAGGCCGCGTACCTCGACCACACGCCCGGCAATCCGTTCAACGACGGCTCGAAGTACTCGCCCAGCGCCGGCGTCGACCTCAAGCTCGGGCTCGGCAGCAACCTCACCGTGGACGCCACGGTCAATCCGGACTTCGGCCAGGTCGAGGTGGACCCGGCGGTCGTGAACCTGAGCGACGTCGAGTCGTTCTTCGAGGAGAAGCGTCCCTTCTTCATCGAAGGCGCGAACATCTTCAACTTCGGCTCGGGCGGCGCGAACAATTTCTGGGGCTTCAACAACCCGACGCCCGACTTCCTCTATACCCGCCGCATCGGCCGCGCGCCGCAGCTCTCCGCCGACGTGCCCGCCGGCGGCTACTCCGATGCGCCCGAGGGCACGCACATCCTCGGCGCGGCGAAGCTGTCCGGGAAGATCGGCGACTGGAGCCTCGGCACGCTGAGCGCGTTCACGAAGCGTGAGCACGCGACGATCGACGACGGGGCGGGCGGCCGGACCCGGGCCGAAGTGGAGCCGTTCACCTACTACGGCGCCGCGCGCATGCAGAAGGATTTCAACGCCGGCCGCCAGGGCCTCGGCTTCCTCTCGACCGCTACGATTCGGAGCCTCGACGACGTCACGCGCGACCGGCTCAACAGCGGTGCGTACGCGCTCGGCGTCGACGGCTGGACCTTCCTCGATGCCGACCGGATGTGGGCGCTCACGGCCTGGGCGGGCGCGAGCCACGTTCGCGGCAGCGAAGCGCAGATCGAGCGGCTGCAGCAGAACTCGATCCATTACTTCCAGCGCCCCGATGCCAGTCACGTCGAGGTGGATCCCGCCGCGACGACCCTCACCGGCTTCGGCGGCCGCGTGACGCTCAACAAGCAGAAGGGCCGGTGGTACACCAATACCGCCGCGGCGTTCCTCACGCCGGGGTTCGAGGTGAATGACCTCGGCTTCCAGTGGACGAGCGACATCATCAACGCGCACCAGGTGGTCGGCTACCGGTGGCGGACGCCGACCGACTGGTACCGGCAGATCAACGTGAACACGTCGGTCGTCGGGAGCTGGGATTTCGGCGGCAACCGCGTGCACCAGATGGTCTGGTTCAACTCGAACATCCAGCTGCCGAACTACTACTGGTTCTTCCTCGGCGGCAACGCGCTCCCCGACCGGCTCAACAACCGGCGCACGCGGGGCGGGCCGCTCACGATCAATCCATCCGGGTACTCGGTGTTCGGCGGCTTCGATTCGGATGACCGCAAGCCGGTCTTCTTCGGGATGGAAGGGTCGCTCGGCCGGTTCAGCCAGGGGTCGGAGCGGAGCTGGAACATCTCGAGCTACGTGGAATGGAAGCCGATGGACCGGCTGTCGCTCCGCGTGAGCCCGTCGATCAACAAGCTCAGGGCCGGGGCGCAGTTCGTCGGTACGCTCGACGATCCGGCGGCGACCTCGACGTTCGGCCGCGAATACATCTTCGCGCCGATCAACCAGACCACGTTCTCGTCCGCCGTGCGGATGAACTGGATCTTCACGCCGAAACTGAGCCTCGAGCTTTACGCGCAGCCGCTCATCTCGTCGGTGGACTATGCCGATCTCCGCGCACTCGAAGCACCGCGGACCTACCGCTTCGTCCCGACCGACGGCGTCGGCCCCGATCCCGACGGCGCGGGCCCCGGGGAGCCGGCCCGGGTTACCGCGGACGACTTCACCTTCGCGTCGCTGCGCGGGAACGCGGTCATGCGCTGGGAGTACCTCCCGGGGAGCACGCTCTTCCTCGTCTGGACCCAGAGCCGCGCCGCCAACGAGGACCTCGGCACCTTCCGCTTCGGCGAGTCGTTCGACCAGCTGATCGGCGCCAAGGCGGACAACATCTTCCTGGTGAAGCTGACGTACTGGTGGAATCCGTAGGCGGCGTGCGGGTTGGAGGCTGGGTGGGGAGGTAGCTAGGTAGCTAGGTAGCGGGGTAGCTGGGTGGCTAGGTAGAAAGGTGATCGGGTTAGAGCCTGACGCGAGGGTGGGCCAAGTACGCAGCGACCCGGCGACCTGTCTACCTAGCTACCTAGCTACCTTGCTACCCATCTCTCTACCTCTCCCCCGCCCCCCCTCCTACATTCCCCCGATGCCCCGCCCATTCCTCGCCTGTCTCCTCCTCGCCGCGTGCACGGAGCCGGCTTCGATTCCCACGGCGCGGCTCGTTCCCGGCCCGGACACGCTGCGCCTTCCGATCGTCGAGGCGGCTGACGGCGTATGGCTGGGTGAGAGTCGCTTCGCGCTGCTCTCACCGGCGGACAACGCGGTCGCGCTCATCGATCTGGCGGCGGGCACGTTCCGGATTCTCGATCAGTCCAGCGGCGAGCTGCAGCATCCTACCGGCCTCTTCGCCCTTGGCGACACCGTCTTCGTCAGCGACTGGGCGCGGCGCCGTGCCACGGCGTGGACCGCGGAGGGATCGCTCGCGCGGTCGATCCCGGCCTCGGACACGTTGCGCGGTGCACTTCCTCGCGCCATCGACCGGAACGGCGCGCTCTACTACGAGCTGCCGCCGCCGGCGGGACGCGACGGGAGCGGGAACCGCGACAGTGCCGCCGTCGTGCGCGTGCGGACGACCGGCGAGATCGACACAGTCGCACGGCTCGCGCCGCTCGACATCGCGGAAGTCGCGGGCGACCAGGGTCGCCGCTTCGAGCGCCGGGTCTTCAGCGGCGACGACGAGTGGGGCGTGCTCCCCGACGGAAGGCTCTGGGTCGCGCGCACGTACCAGAACCGCGTGGACTGGATCGACTCGAGCGGCGTGGACGAAGGCGCGCGGCTCGTCGATCGCGTCCTCGAGGTGACCCGCGTGGATCGCGAGCGCTTCGTCGAGCGGTTCCCCACCGAGCTCCGCGCCTCCGCGGAGCGGCTTCCCTTCTCGCCGATCAAGCCGCCGTTCGTCCGCGGGTTCACCGTGCTGCCCGACGAAGTCTGGCTCGAGAAGAGCCGGTCGGTATACGACTCGATGCAGCTCTATCACCGCGTCGGCCGCGACGGCGAGCTCATTCGTGAAGTCCGGCTCGACGGCTGGGACCGGGCACTCGCGGCGTCCGACCGCCAGGCGCTCATCGTGCTCGCGGATTCGATCGGGATCAGGGTCGTAGCCGGAAACGGCGTGGATGTGACGGGTGAGGAATGAAAACTCGTTATTGAACCACGGAGGCGCGGAGGCGCGGAGGGGGCTGATCGAGGTGGTGTTGGGCAGCGATCGGGTGAGGGGACAGCTGAAGAGGGACACACGAAAACACGAAGGGCTCCGTGTTCGGACGGGCTCCCCGCGATTTCGGCTCAGCCTTCGGCACCCCGGACGCGCGCGGCGCCTTTCGTCCGTTTCGTGATTTCGTGTTAGCAGTTCAGCCGGCGGTGCCCCGATACTCGCCGGTATCCCGGACCTTCTCCGCGATTCTCCGCGGGTCCGCGCCTCCGTGGTTTACAAGAACTCAATCCAGAATCGGCGGAGTGTCGTTCGGCGGTGTGTTCGGCCCCGGACGGTCGGTGCGGCGGCGGTCGCGGCGCTGGCCGGCTTCGTACCAGCGGCGTGTGACTTCCCCCGCGAGCTCGCGATTGCCGAGCCCGAAGGCGAGGCCCACCGCGAGCGCAACGGCGCCCAGGATCAGCGTGAACGCCGACGTGACGATCTCCTCCGCCACCCCCACCTGCTGCAGCGCCATGAAGATCGCGATCAGGATCACGGCGCCCTTCGCCAGCTTCGCGAGGGTGGGCACGCCTTCCACCGTGCCGGCCGAGGCGAGGATCAGCCCGCGCACGAACTCGCCGACGATCATGCCCAGGATCACCACGACGATCGCGGAGATGAGCGTCGGGATGTAGCCGAGCATCATCCCGAACATCTCGTTGATGCTCTCGAGGCCGAGTGCGGTGCTCGACAGGAGAATGACCACGAGCATCACCAGCCAGAACACCAGCTTGGCGAGCGTCCGGATCGGGTCGAGCCGTGACCCGGTCCGCCCGACCACTTCGTCGAGCCCGCCCGCCGCCGCCACCCGGTTGAAGTCCATCCGCTTGAGCGTGTCGTCTGCCCAGCGCTGCATCTGCCGCGCGAGGAAATAGCCCGTCAGCAGGATGAGGAGCGCGCCGAGGAGCGCCGGCAGCACGCTCCCGATCTCGCTCGCACCGATCCAGACCCGCTCCCACAGTTCGTTCACGACGCTACCTCGATGACGAGTTTGCCCGACTGTTCCCCCTCGGCGAGGAGGCGAAACGCATCGACGGCCGAGTCGAGCGGGACGACGCGATCGACGTGCGGCCGGAGCTTTCCTGCATGAGCGAGCCGCACGACCTCGCGGAATTCCTCGCGTGACCCCATCGTCGATCCGAGCAGCGACCACTGGTGCCAGAAGAGCCGCCGGATGTCGATCTCCACCATCGGCCCGGTGGTGGCCCCGCAGGTGACGAGCCGTCCGCCGCGCGCGAGGCACCGGAGCGAGTGCGGCCACGTGCGCTCTCCCACGCTGTCGACGACCACCTGCGCGCCCCGGCGTTCCGTGATGCGCTTCACCTCGGCGACGACGTCGCCCGTCGCGTGGTTCACGGTGTGGTCGGCGCCGAGCCGGCGCGCGAGCTCGAGCTTGGCGTCGGAACTGCTCGTCGCGATCACGTTCGCGCCGAGATGACGCGCGACCTGGATCGCGGCCTGCGCGACGCCGCCGCCGGCGCCCCAGATGAGCACCGTCTCTCCGGCGGCGAGTCGTGCACGCGTCACGAGCATCCGCCAGGCCGTGAGCGTCGCGAGCGGAAACGCCGCCGCTTCGGGCCAGCCCATGTCCGCCGGCACCGGCGCCGCGTTCGCGGCCGGCACGACCACATACTCCGCGATCGTTCCCGACCGGTGCTCGCCGAGAATCGCGTAGCGCTCGCAGAGTGGATGGTCGCCACGGCGGCACGCGGCGCACTCGCCGCACGAGACTCCCGGATCGAGCATCACGCGGTCACCGACATTGAGCCCGGTCACCGCGGAGCCGATCGACTCGACGACCCCTGCCCCATCCGATCCCACCACGTGCGGGAGCGGCAGCGAGAACTTCGGCAGGCCGTTCACGACGAAGAGATCGAGCCGGTTGATCGCCGCGGCATGGATCCGGATGCGGACCTCGCCGGGAGCACCGATCTCCGGATCCGGCATTTCGCGGAGCGCCAGGTGCTCGATCCCGCCGAGCGCCGTGAGCGTGAGTGCCCGCATCAGCGGTTCACTCCCATCAGAAGGACGGAGTGGCGATCTGATCGCCCGCGGCCGCGCGAAGCACCGTCGGGGCCGTTCCTCCCTCGAGCGCCTGGACGATGAGCCGGTACTCGACGCGCGAGCCGGCGCGGTCGAGCATCCGGCCCACCACATACGCGATGCGCGTTCCATCGGCCGATGCCGCGAGCGAGACGATGGGGTCCGGCGACTCGGCCACCGGAACCGCGCCGGCCGCGCCGAGCCGCATGATGGTCACTCGGCGCCCCGAGGAGACGTACACCAGCGAGCCGTCGGGCAGCCAGCGCGGCAGCAGGTCCCGCGCGCCGTCGTTCGTGACGCGCCGCTGGTTCGCTCCGTCCGCGTCCATCCGGTAGATCTCGGAATTGCCGTCGCGCGCGCTCGCGAACGCGACGCTCCGCCCGTCGGCCGACACCGATGGCGCGCGATTCCCGCCCGGTGACGTCGTCAGCACGCGAAGGTCGCTTCCGTCGAGCGCGATGCTGGCGATCTGCGAGCCATCGGGCCGGTCGGCCGTGAAGTAGATCCGCGAACCGTCCGCCGACCAGGCGGGCGCCGACTCGTTGCCGGGATCGCTCGTGAGTCGTGTGAGGTTCGTCCCGTCGGCATCCATCATATGGAGATCGAAGCTTCCGCCGCGGTTCGAGCTGAACGCGATTCGGCTGCGGTCAGGAGAGAATACCGCTTCGATGTTGGCCGCCGTGTCCACCAGGAGCGGCTGGAGCTCGGTCAGGGCGATGGTGGTCTGGTAGATGCCCGGCGCGTGCGGCGCGGCGCCACGGCTCGACGAGACGAGCATGTCGCCGGTCACGAACACCTCCGCGGTCGCATTGCGCGCTCCCGGACTCGCGGCCGTCACCGTGGCCCGGCCGATCGCGCGGGCTTCGAGCTCGCCCTCGGCGCTCACCGCAACCGCAGGCGACGAGGACGTCCACGAGACCGGCGCGTCGAGACCGGGAATCGCGGTGCCCGATTCATCCACCAGGGATGCCTGAAGCCGGGCTCGCCCGCCGCTGACCAGGCCGAGCCGCGTACGGTCAAGTGCGATCGCCGCGGGCACGACTTCGATGACCCAGGTCGCGGGTTCGAACCCGTCGAGACGGGCCACCAGCGTGGCAGTGCCAGGCCGTCTCGCCTCGAGCAGGCCGGTCTCCGGTGAGAAGACGGCGATCGAGGAATCCGGCAGCGTCCACGCGACACCCGCGTCAGTGACGGGCGTCGAGTCGGCCGCGAGCGCCCGCACCTCGAAACGCCGGGACGTTCCCGGCGCGAGACGCACCGGCCCGGTGCTGGAGCGGGGCGTGATGGTGAGCGAATGCACCGGGCGGTGCACGAAGACTCGCGTCTGGCCGCTCATGCCATAGCCGCTCACGGTCACCACGGCTTCACCGGGAGCGACGGCGCGGATCTCGCCGCTGGCGCCGGCGGTCACCACGGTCGAGTCGCTCGACGTCCAGGTGAGGCCCGCAGTCAGGCGGCGCGCGCTCTGCGACGTGACCACGGCGGCGAGCGTATCGAGTGCGCCAGGCGCGAGGGACACCCGCTCGAGGATCGTGAAGCGGGCCGTATCGACGGAAACGAGCACGGTATCGGCCGGACCGCTCGCTGCGGACGCCTCGACCAGCGTCTGTCCGGGGCCGACGCCGACGACGAGGCCGTCACGGTCCACCGACGCGACGCGCGGATCGAGCGTACGCCACCGGATCCTCGCACCCGTGGCCGGCCCCCCATCGGCAACGCGCGCGCTCAGCGCGAGGCGAGCCGGCTCGAGCGGGAGGAGCCAGACGGCGCGCGGCTCGACGCGAAGCGAGGCGATGGCGACGCGCGGCGCTCCGCCGGTGACCGTGACGGGCGCCTTCGCCGTGAGACTCCCCGTGCGCGCCTCGATTTCCGCCGTTCCATTGCCGATGGCGAGCACGGTCCCGTCCCTCGAGACGGTTGCGACCGTGGTATCCGAGGAGCTGAATGCAATGGCTGCCGAAGTGACGATGTTTCCCTGCCGATCGTACGCGGCGGCGTAGATCGCCTGGCGCTTTCCCGCCTCCAGGGTGAGCCGATCGGGCGTCAGCTGGAGCTCGCTCGCCTGCCCGAACAGAATCCCCGGCGCGAGCGCGAGGACGAGGACCGCCCCGCCGAAGCCGCCGGTATATCTCGCGTCCCTATATAGGAAAGGGGTCGAGGATCCCTGGCCCCGCCGCGCCTCCGGCGTGGACCGCCGGAAACCGTTGCCAGAAAAAGACATACGCTCGCCAGGCCGCCGGCACGGCGCCGCGTGCGCCACCCCTGCCTGCATCCGGGCCGCCTCGGGGGGCCGGAGATCCATCGTCGCCATCCTGTAGGTTGGGAGAATCGGCACAGAACCTTGCACAACGGTGGCGGATGTGCAAGTTATATCCATACAACGCCTTCACCACGGCCCCGGGGGGCCAGAACCCGGCGGCGGGTCGCGCCGCGCTGCGAGCAAGGAGCTCCAATGTCAGGGCTAGACGATATGGAGACCGGCTGGACGAGTGGTGGGTGGATGGAAGACAACCCCATGTCGGAGCCTCTGCCGCCCCCGGTTCCTCCGGCCCCGGCGTTCTCGGCGCCGACAAGCACC
Organism: Gemmatimonadales bacterium; assembly: GCA_025928955.1. Classification (GTDB taxonomy): domain Bacteria; phylum Gemmatimonadota; class Gemmatimonadetes; order Gemmatimonadales; family GWC2-71-9; genus CAMLLJ01. The sequence goes on from JAICNA010000009.1 coordinate 20,902, forward strand.
CCGGAACGTGGGGGGCCCGGCAGTGGCCGGAGCGGCAACGGATCGGCGGCGGCGGATCGAAGCATGGGCAGCGCGCGCGCGCGTCCGGCGCCCTCGCGCAAGGCCGCGAAGAAGGCGAAGGCGACGCCGCGAAAGGCCGCGAAGAAGACCGCCCGCAAGTCGGCGAAGAAGGCGGCGAAGAAGTCCACGAAGAAGGCAGCGAAACGTGCCGCGAAGAAGTCCGCCCGGAGACCCGCCAAGAAGAAGGCGGCATCGCGGAGCGCAAAGGGACGCGGCGCGCGCACCGCGCGGAAGCGCCCAGTGAAGAAGCGCGGGCGCCGCTGAGGCAATGACCATTCCGAAGCGCGACGTTGGGGCGGCAGACACCGTCCGGACGTCGCGCTTCGCGCACCACCACACGGAGATCATCGATGTCACGCTGCGGGAACCTGCTGCTCGCCGGAATCCTCCTGTCCGGCGCGGCCGGGTGCAGCCGCGCCACGAGCGCAGCCGTCGGAACCGGACCCGGACTCCAGGCGGAGATCGAGCAGGTCTTCGACCGCTCTGCGCGCGACTGGAACGCGGGCGACCTGGACGGCTTCATGTCCGACTACGCGCGCGAGGACAGCACGTCCTACATCTCACGCGGCCAGGTGCGATACGGGTTCGATCGAATCCGCGCGGCGTACGCGTCGCGATTCGCGCCGGGCGCGGCACGGGACAGCCTTCGATTCGAGAACCTCGCGGCGCGGCCGCTCGGTGATGCCCATGCGCTCGTGACGGCGCGCTTCATTCTCCATCGGGGGGACAGCACCACCGCCAGCGGCCCGTTCACCGTGGTGATGGAGCGGCGCGCGGACGGGTGGAAGATCCTGCACGACCATACCTCCACCGACTGAGCCGATGCGAGCCTCCAGGCGGGTGCGCACGTTCGCGGCTTTCCTCGTCCTGCTCGTTTCGCTGGCGGGCGCGTGCCGCGACCGGGCGCCGGAGGGCATCGCGCTCGTCGGCGGTACCGTGTTCGACGGGTCGGGAGGGCCACCGCTCAGGGATGCCGTCATCATCGTCCGCGGCACGCAGGTGGAGACGATCGCGCCGCGCGCGAACTTCGACATGCCGGGCCGGATGGAGGAAATCGACATCACCGGCAAGTGGGTGATTCCCGGCCTCATCGACGCGCACGCGCACGTCGAGCCGTGGGCGCTCGACCGCTATCTCGTCTACGGGGTGACCTCGGTCCGCAACCTGCACGGGCCGCTCGACTCCATTCTCGCACTCCGCGACCGCGTGAAGCTCGGCGGGCAGCGCGGCCCGCGCATCTACAGCACCGGGGCGATGGTCGATGGCACCCCCCCGACCTATCCCGACGCATTGGGCGTCACCGATCCGGGGTCCGCACGCCGCGCCGTGGACAGCCTGGTGCTCCGTGGAGTCGACGGGCTCAAGCTGTACAGCCGGATGGACTCGGCGCTCCTCGGCGCTGCCCTCGACGAGGCGCGCACGTTCAACCTGAAGGTGACGGGCCACCTCGGGCTCACCGACGCGCTCACCGCCGCGGCGCTCGGCCTCCGCACGATGGAGCACTTGAGCGGCGTGCCCGAAGCGACGCGTGGCGGCCGGGAGACGCTCATGGCCGCGCACCGCCGCGGCTTCTTCTCCGGATGGACCGCGTTCGCCAGGAGCTGGGCCACGCTCGACTCGACCGAGCTCGCGCGCGTGGCCGAAGGGCTCGCCGAGCGCCAGGTGGTGCTCGTGCCGACGCTCGTCCTGCACGAGACCCTGAGCCGGCTCGGCGACTCGGCGCTCTATCAGGACCCCGCGCTCAAGGCCGTGCCGGCGCGCGCGATCGCCGACTGGAACACTCCCGACATGATCCGGCGCGCCGGGTGGGGCCAGGCGGACTTCGAGGCGTTCGCCCGTTCGCTCCCCGCCATGGACCGCTTCATCCGGGTCTTCCGTGCCGCGGGCGGCATCGTGGCGGTCGGAACCGACGCCGTGAACCAGCAGCTCATCCCGGGTGAGAGCACGCACCGCGAGATGGAGCTCCTCGTCCGCGCCGGGCTCGCGCCCGAGGACGCGCTCCTCGCAGCGACGCGAAACGGCGCGCTCCTCATCGGCGCCGATTCCATCGGCACGATCGCGCCGGGGCGCGTCGCCGATCTCGTCGTTCTCAACGCCGACCCGCTGAGCAACATCCGCAACACGAAGAACATCGACCGGGTGATGGCGCGCGGCGTGTTCGTCCCGGTGGATTCGCTCCGCGCCGGCTGGTAACGCGATGCAGCTGACCGCCGTCGTGGCGGCCTGGGGTCTCGTCGCAGTCTGGTTTCTGGTGTGGGAGCTTCTCGCGGCGCGCCTGGATGCGCGCGGGAACGCCGGCGGGTGGTGGCGGGCGCCGGCCCAGGTCTACGTGGCCGAGGCGCTGCTGGTGACACTCCTCGGCACGCTCTGGTTCGCGAGCCTCGGCTCGGGCGGGTGGTGGCTGGTCTTTCCGCTGCTCGGCGTGCTCATGGAGTGGCCGGGCCCGGTGCGCCATGGTTTCCGTGCCCCGGATGGCTCGCGCAACGCGGCCGCCCGGGTGGCGACGGGCGCGCTCCGGATCACGGGCGCCGGCGCACTGCTCTGGTGGTGGGTCGGCTGATCAGCCGAGGGCGCGCACGATCCAGACGGTGCCGGTGACGACACCGGCCGCGCCGACTGCAGCGGCCGCCCACCGCCCGAGCGCGAGCGACCGGGCGTGCGCCCGCTGCATCGCCGCGGCCGCGACCATCGCGAAGAGGGTCATGGCGAGGGTCACGCCCAGGCCAAAGGCCGCGAGGTAGCCGAGCCCGGCGCGCACGTCGGCCATGAGCGTCACCGGCACCAGGGCCACGGCGGCGCTCGTGCCCGCGAGCCCATGCAGGAAGCCGACGGCGGTGATGCCGCCGTGCGCATGATCGGGCGCGGGCTCGCCGGTGTGCGCGTGGGTGTGCGGGGTGCCGGCGCCATGCACGTGGACGTGCGCGTGACCGCCATGCTCTTCGACGCTGTGGAGGTGCATGCGACGCGCGGACACGAGCGCCCAGAGGCCGAGCCCCACGAGCATCCCGCCGACGAGCGCCTCGCCCAGGGCGTCCCACTCCGCCGGCCACCGGACGCCGAGCACGAGCAGCGCTCCCCCGGCGGCGAGCACCGCGATCGCATGACCGATACCCCAGCGAGCGCCGAAGCGCGCCGCGACCGTGACGCTCGGCCGCCGGCTCACGAACGCCGACACCGCCAGCATGTGATCGATCTCGAGCGCGTGCAGGAAGCCGATCATTCCCGCGGTGAGCATCAGCAGCAGCATGCGTAGATTCTAGACGCATCACGCGCGAGTTCCTACGCCTGTCCCCCTACCCGGAGTTCACCATGGCCGACCAGCGCCCCCGTATCCGGCTCACGTCCCTGTCCCACGGCGCCGGCTGAGCATGTAAACTCGGCAGCGCCGAGCTGGCGCAGGTCCTGCGCCTTCTGCCCGTCGTCGAGGATGCCCGGGTCCTCGTGGACGCAATCGCACGGGACGATGCGGCGGTCTTCCGCCTGTCGGACGATCGTGCCCTCGTGGCCACGGTGGACTTCTTCACGCCGGTCGTCGACGATGCCGCGTCGTGGGGGGCGATCGCCGCGGCGAATGCGCTCAGCGACGTCTACGCGATGGGCGCGACGCCGCTCTTCGCGCTGAATATCGTCGCGTGGCCGCGCGCGAGCGTGCCCTTCGAGCTGCTCGGCGACGTGCTCCGCGGCGCGACCGACGTGATGCGCAGGGCGGGATGCCTCATGCTCGGCGGTCACTCGATCGAGGACAGCGAGCCGAAGTTCGGGATGGCCGTGATCGGGGAGGTGCATCCCGACCGGGTGTTGACCGTGGCGGGCGCGAAGGCGGGCGATTTCCTGGTGCTGACCAAGGCCATCGGCACCGGCATCCTCAGCACCGCGCTCAAGCGAGAAGCGCTTCTCGAAGGCGGGATGTCCGAAGCGATTCAATCCATGATCACGCTCAACGACGGCGCGGCCCGCGCGGCCCGCGAGGCCGAGGTGCACGCGTGCACCGACGTCACGGGGTTCGGCCTCCTCGGGCACCTCGGCAACATCCTCACGGCGAGCCGGAAGGGGGCAGAGCTCTGGCTCGAGGAGATCCCGGTCTTTCCGCACGTGCGGAACCTCGCCGCGCGCGGGCTCATCCCCGGGGGCACCGAACGCAACCTCGAAGCCGCCGCCGATGTTCGCTGGGACCCGTCGCTCGATCCCACGGAGAAGATCCTCTGCGTGGACGCCCAGACATCCGGCGGTCTCCTCATGGCGGTCGCGCCCGAGCGACATGCGGCGCTCATCGCCGCGCTCGAGCGCGAGGGAACGCCGGCGGCCGCGACCATCGGCCGTGTCACGGGCGCGGCGGGCGTCGTGCACGTGAGCCGGAGCAGGAGGTAGTGACGCGAAAGCCCTCGCCGCGCTCCGGACCTGTGGCATGCTGCTGGCCGATAACGGCAGTGACTGGTATATCTCAGGCGCGCCGGCCGCTCGCTGGAGCGATGACGACCTCCGCGCGCTCGCCCGCATGACGGGCCGGTACCTCGATGTCGTCCGGATGGGGCCGCTCACCACAGAATGACCATGAAGAAGTTCCGCTGGACTCCCTCACAGATGGATCGCCTCGAGCACGCCGTCCGCAAGGGACTGCGGGTCGCGGTCTCGCGCCGGGGAACGGAGTTCATCGTCGTCGCCGTGCGGCTCACGCAGAAGGATGGAGCCGACGCGCTGGTCGGCCACCTGCCGATGACCGGTGACGAGCTCGTCTTCCGCCTGCAGGACCTGGAGTCGTTCCAGGTGATCGGCGACTAGCCGGTGGCGTACGACGGGCCAGGCGCAGTTGCGGTCGTTCACCTCGACGAGAGCTGCCTCGGCAACGGGCGCGAGGGCGACAACCCCGGCGGCGCGGGCGGCCTCATCGAGCTGCGCACGCGCGGCGGCATCCAGCGCCGCGACATCTATCTGTCCGCTCCGGCCACCACGAACAACCGCATGGCGCTCGCCGGCGCCGCGGAGACGCTGGAGGTGCTCGCCGCGAAGGGCGCGCGCCTTCGCGTCCTCATCGTGTCGGACTCCGAGTACCTGGTGAAGGGGATGCGCGAGTGGGCGCCTGGATGGGAACGGCGCGGCTGGGTCCGGAAGGGCGGGGCGATCGAAAACCTCGCGCTCTGGCAGCGGCTCGTCGCCGCCGCGCGGCTGCACGAGACGCAGCTCACCTGGGTGCGCGGGCACAAGGGGCACGCGAAGAACGAGTATGCGAACGACCTCGCCATCCGTGCCGCGCGCGAGCAGCTCGACTCGCAGGGAGCGGTGGAGTCGGGCTTCCCCGCGTGGCTCGAGCTCAAGCGGACGAAGAAGCTCTACCTCGCCTACGACCCCGACGAGAGCTTCACCGCCCTCGAGCGCCGGGTGGCACTCGGCGAGCGCTTCCCGCATTCCGACGCGGCGATTCCGCTGCGCTAGCCGCCGCGCCGCCGCTCTCCACGCCGCGGCCTGCCCGGCCTATCTTCCAGCATGAGCGACCTCCACCGGCTCTTTTCCCTGATCGTCACGAACATCGCGGCCACCGACGCGTCGCGGCTCTATTCGCCGATGACGATCGGGGACCTGATGCAGCGCGTCGCGCCGTACCGGTCGAGCCGCCGGCATCTCGATGTGGTGACGAGCGAGGAATACGAATTGCTCATCCTGCGGCTCGCCGCCGGTGAGGAGGGACTCGCGCGGCTCGAGCCTCCCGAGACGCTCGCGCGGTTCCGCAAGGAGCTGGCGGGCCTGCACCCCGACCTCCACATCCTGGTGTTCGAGGAAGCGGCCACCCTCACGCTCGCGCGGGATGCGGTGGCGGGAGTGCTGGGCGGCCGGCCGGAGCGCGGATTCGCACCGCCGGAGGCGCGCACTTCGCCGCCACCCGAGCCGGTCCCGGCGCCCGCGATCGACGCCACACACCAGCCGCCGATCGAAGAAGTCGAGATCCTCGAATGGGAGGCGCCCGGCGAGGTGCATTCCGACCGGTGCGGCTTCTGCGGCGGGACCCTCCCCGTGGGCCGGGCAGTGAATTTCTGTCCGCATTGCGGCCAGTCCCTCCGCGCCCTCCATTGTCCGCAGTGCAACGAGGAAATCGAGCTCGGGTGGCGGCACTGTGTCGCCTGCGGAGCCGCACTCGCCGAGCCGTGAGCCGGGTGTAGCGGCGCGCCCCCCGCGCTGTCATCTTCCGGTATGACCCTGCCCTCCGTCGTCTTCCTCTCCGGCGTCCGCACCGGCTTCGGCGCCTTTGGTGGCACCCTCCGCGACCTGTCGGCCACCGATCTCGGCGCCGAGGCGGCGAAGGCGGCGCTGGCGCGGGCAGGAGTTCCGGCGGACCGGATCGACCACACCGTCTTCGGCAACGTCGTCCAGACCTCCGCCGACGCGATCTACCTCGCCCGCCACATCTCGCTGCGCGCCGGCTGTCCCATCGAGACGCCGGCGGTCACGGTGAACCGGCTCTGCGGCTCCGGGTTCGAGGCGATCATCACCGGCGCGCAGCAGATCCGGCTCGGCGAGTCACGCGTGGTGCTCGCGGGTGGCACCGAGTCGATGAGCCAGGCGCCGCACGTGGTGCGCGGCGCGCGCTGGGGCCTTCGCCTCGGGCCCGGCGCGCAGTTCGAGGATACGCTGTTCGAGGCGCTCCGCGATGCGCAGTGCGGACTCTCCATGGCGGAGACGGCGGAGAACCTCGCGACACGCTACGCGCTCAGCCGCGAGGACGTGGACGCCGTGGCACTGCGCAGCCAGGAGCGCGCCGCGGCCGCATGGAAGCGCGGCGATTTCGCCGACGAGGTGGTGCCCGTTCCGGTCACGAACCGGAAGACGAAAGCGGCGGAGCCGTGGGCGGCGGACGAGCACATGCGGCCCGACACCTCGAAGGAGGGCCTCGCGCGCCTCCCGCCGTACTTCAAGGCGGACGGCGTCGTCACGGCGGGCAACGCCTCGGGCATCTGTGACGGCGCCGCGGCGCTGGTGCTCGCGAACGAGGACACGGCCCGCGAAGCGGGGTGGCGGCCGATCGGGCGGCTCGTGTCGTGGGGCGTGGCGGGCGTGGACCCCGCGATCATGGGGTTCGGGCCGGTGCCGGCATCGCGGCTCGCCCTCGGTCGCGCCGGCCTCCGGCTCGAGGACATGGACCGGGTCGAGATCAACGAGGCGTTCGCCGCACAGTACCTGGCGGTGGAGCGTGAGCTCGGACTCGATCCGGCGCGCACGAACGTCGAGGGCGGCGCCGTGGCGATCGGCCATCCCCTCGGCGCGAGCGGCGCCCGCATCACGGCGCACCTGCTCCATGCGCTGCGCCGCACGGGCGGCCGCTACGGCCTCGGCAGCGCGTGCATCGGCGGCGGCCAGGGAGCCGCCGTCATCGTCGAAGCGTTTCCTGCAGCGAAGGAGTGATCATGGAAATCGCCCTCGCAGCTCTCGCACTGGCGGTCGGGTACACCTTCTCGAGCATCCGGGTGCTGCGGCAGTACGAGCGCGCCGTCACGTTCTTCCTCGGCCGCTTCTCCGGGACCAAGGGGCCGGGGCTCGTCTTCCTCCCGACCTTCTTCGCGGGGATGAAGCGCGTCTCGCTCCGGATCGTGGCGCTCGACATTCCCCCGCAGGACGTGATCACGCGGGACAACGTCTCGGTGCGCGTCAACGCGGTGCTCTACATGCGGGCGAGCGACCCCGAGCGGGTGATCATGGAAGTCGAGGACTACATGTACGCCACGAGCCAGCTCGCCCAGACGACGCTCCGCTCGGTGCTGGGCGAGGTGGAGCTCGACGAGCTGCTCTCGGACCGAGAGAAGATCAACGCCGTCCTCAAGCGGATCATCGACGAGCGCACGGACGCATGGGGGATCCACGTCTCGGCGGTCGAGGTGAAGGACGTGGACCTGCCCGAGCAGATGAAGCGGGCCATGGCACGCCAGGCGGAAGCCGAGCGCGAGCGCCGGGCCAAGGTGATCGCCGCGCAGGGCGAGCTGCAGGCCTCGGAGACGCTGGCGCAGGCGGCGCACACCCTGGCCACCGAGCCGATGTCGCTCCAGCTCAGGTACCTGCAGACCGTGATCGAGATCGCCTCGGAGAACAACTCCACCACGATCTTCCCGATCCCGATCGACATGATCAAGCCGTTCATGGACCTGGCGGGCGGCGGCGCCGCCGCGGCCGCGCGCGGCGCGCGCACGAGCGAGCTCGCCGCCGGCGCGAAGACGGCGGCGCTGCCTGCGCCCGACCCCACGCTGCCGCAGTTCCGGATCGAGGAGCGGGCGCGCGAGGGGAGAATGGCCGGCGAGAAGAAGGATGGAGGCGGCGAAGCCGGATGACCGGAGGCCCTCCTGCCCGGATCGACCGCGCCGCGCTGGAGCGCATCCTCCAGCGTGCGGCGGAGCTGCAGGCATCCGAGCACGAGGGCGAGCATCTCTCGCCGGACGAAATCCTCACGCTCGGGAAGGAAGTCGGCATTCCCCAGCGCCACCTGCAGCAGGCCATCCTCGAGGAGCGCACCCGCGTCAGCGTCGCGGATCCTTCGGGCCTCCTCGACCGCGTGGCGGGACCGGCGACCGCGACGGCGCAGCGCGTCGTGCAGGGAGACGTCGAGCGCATCGAATCCGCGCTCGTGGCGTACATGGAAGAGCACGAGCTGCTCTGCATCCAGCGCCGCCAGCCCGGCCGGATCACGTGGGAGCCGATCGGCGGATTTCAGGCCACGATCCGCCGCTCGACCGCCGCGTTCGGGTCGGGGAAGCGTCCCTTCATGCTCGACCGTGCCAAGGTCGTCTCCGCGACGATCCTTCCGCTCGAGGCGGGGTACGTCCACGTGACGCTCGTGGCCGACCTGCGGCCGACCCGCGCCGGATTCATCGGCGGCGCGGCGGCCCTTGGCTCGGCGGGTGTCGCGGGGGCGGCGGTCCTGCTCGCGCTCGGCGCCTTTCCGCTGATCGCGATCGCTCCGGTGGCGCTCGGCGCCGGTCTCGGATTCGGCACGATGCGCCAGTATCCGCCGCGCGTGGAACGGGTGCTCCTCGGTCTCGAGCGCACGCTCGATCACGTCGAGCAGGGCAACATCAAGGTGCGCCACCAGCTCCCGCCCAGGACGCCGGGGCTCGCCTCGCTCATCACGGACGAGATCCGGAAAGCCATCACCTCCGCCGCAGAGCGCGAGCGGGGAAAGCGCGGAGGCAAGCCGTGAAGCGAGCGACATGGACCGCGGCGGTGCTCCTCCTCGCCGCCTGCTCCCTTTCCACGAGCAGGCCATCGTTCCCGCCGATGCCCGAGGCGC
>JAICNA010000160.1 GCA_025928955.1 Gemmatimonadales bacterium
CCTTCCGCGGCTTCCCTTTCGTTTCCCGTTTCGCGATTCCGCCGAAGCTCCCCCGTACAGCGATCACACCCCATGACCCCCGAGGAGCCTATCCGCCCCGAACCGTCCCTTCCCAAAACCCCGTAACCCTGCTACTCTTCTGGGCTTATGTTCGACGAGCTATCCGGCAAACTGAACGCCGCGCTCCAGAAGCTCACGGGGCGGGGCGTTCTTACCGAAGAGGCGGTCAAGGAAGGGCTGCGCGAGATCCGGCGTGTGCTGCTCGAAGCGGACGTCAGCTTCGACCTCACGCGGGAGTTTCTCGAGCGCGTCCAGACGAAGGCGGTCGGTCTCGCCACGATCAAGGACGTCCGCCCCGGCCACCAGCTCGTCAAGATCGTCTACGACGAGCTCGTCACGCTGCTCGGCGAGAAGCAGGCGCCGCTCGCCTTTGCATCGGTGCCGCCGACCGTGATCCTGATGGTGGGGCTGCAGGGCTCCGGCAAGACGACGACGGCCGGCAAGCTCGCGAAGCGGCTCAAGGCGGAGCAGAAGGCGCCGTTCCTCGTCGCGGCCGACGTGTACCGTCCCGCGGCCGCCGAGCAGCTGCAGACGCTCGGCAGGCAGGTGGATGTCGGGTCCTATGCCGAGCCGGGCCAGACCGACGTCGTGAAGCTGGTGAAGAACGGGCTCGCCGCGGCAACGCGGGAGCGGGCGCGGACGGTCATCGTGGACACCGCGGGCCGCCTGCAGATCGACGACGAGATGATGGGCGAGCTCGTGAAGCTCAAGGCGGCGGTGTCGCCGCACGAGATCCTCCTCGTGGCCGACGGGATGACCGGCCAGGACGCGGTCCGGATCGCGAAGGGCTTTCATGACGCCCTGGGGATCACCGGCGTCGTGCTGACGAAGATGGACGGCGATGCGCGCGGCGGTGCCGCCCTCTCCGTCTATGGCGTCACGAAGGCGCCGATCAAGTTCATCGGCGTGGGCGAGCGGCTCGATGCGCTCGAGACCTTCCATCCCGACCGGCTCGCCGGGCGCATTCTCCAGCAGGGAGACATCCTCTCGCTGGTCGAGAAGGCGCAGGTCGCGGTCGACGAGAAGGAAGCCGAGCGGATCGCGAAGAAGGTCAAGACGAAGAAGGGCCTGGACCTCCAGGACTTCCTCGGCGCGATGCGGCAGATGCAGAAGATGGGTCCGCTCAAGAACGTGCTCGGCATGCTTCCGGGCGTGAACCCGGCCATGCTGCAGGCCGCGAACGTCGACGACAAGAAGCTGAAGCACGTCGAAGCCATCGTGCTCTCGATGACGCCGAAGGAACGGAGCGACCCCGATCTGATCGACGGGAAGCGCCGGCTCCGGATCGCGAAGGGCTCGGGCCGCACCGTGCAGGAAGTGAATCAGCTGCTCACGCAGTTCAAGCAGATGCAGAAGTTCATGAAGATCGCGGGGAAGACCGGGGGAATGGGCAACCTTCCTTTCGGCCGTGGTGGTTTCCCCGGTTAACCCGCAGAGCACAGGAACAGGACACGCATGGCCACTCGCATCCGTCTGCGCCGCACCGGCCGCAAGAAGCTCCCGATCTACCGTATCGTCGTCGCCGACAAGGAAGCGCCGCGCGACGGCCGCTTCATCGAGATCATCGGCACGTACCAGCCGAAGCTCGAGGGCGAGAAGCAGATGACGCTCGACGTCGAGAAGGCGAAGGCGTGGCTCGCCAAGGGCGCGACCCCGACCGATACGGTCGAGGCGCTCCTCAAGCGCGCCGGCGCGCTTCCGTCGGCGTAAGCGGCAGACGATGGCGGACGGCACCCGCCACCTGGTGGTGGGCCGTCTCCGGAAGCCGCATGGTCTCAAGGGAGACATCGCGGTCTTTCCGCTCACCGACGATCCCGATCACGCCTTCGCGCCGGGACGCGCGGTCTGGCTGGTGAACCTCGAGGGGGATGAAGTCGCCGGGCCGTTCGAGATCGAGCGGAGCCGGGGCTACCACCGCGAGTGGCTGATGAAGATCCGGGGCGTGGACCACCGCGATGCCTGGGAGCCGTGGCGAGGTCTCTTCCTCGGCGCGCCGGCCGACACGCTGGCGCCGCCCGAAGGGAATGAAGTCTACGTGCACGAGCTCGAAGGGTTCGCGGTCCGCCACGAGGACGGAACGCCGCTCGGGCTCGTGTCCGGCGTCTACGAACTGCCGGGTGGGCTGATGATCGAAGTGCAGGGACCGAAGCGCGAGTTCCTGCTGCCGTACCGGAAGGAGTTCGTATTGAGCGTGGACCGGGCGGAACGGCGGCTCGTGGTGGCGCCGCCCGCCGGGTTGATCGATGAATGATCGGGATGGCACCGCGGCGCCCCGAGGGGCCATGCGGATCACGATCGTCTCGCTGTTCCCGGAGACGTTCGCGGCATGGGTCGGGAGCAGCATCGTCGGCCGAGCTGCGGCGGCGGGCCTCGTCGCCTTCCGGTTCGTGCAGCTGCGCGACTTCGCGCACGACCGGCACCGCACCGTGGACGACTACGCGTACGGCGGCGGGGCCGGGATGGTGCTCAAGCCCGAGCCGTTCTTCGAGGCGGTGGAGTCGCTCGAGGGCGGGCCGGGGAGGGTGGTACTGCTGTCCGCGCGCGGCCGACCGTTCACCCACGACGATGCGGTGCGGTACTCGCTCGCGCCTGCGCTCACCCTGCTCTGCGGCCACTACAAGGACGTGGACCAGCGGGTGGCGGAGGGGCTGGGCGCCGAGGAAGTCTCGATCGGAGATTTCGTCCTCTCGGGCGGGGAGCCGGCGGCGCTGTGCGTGCTCGACGCCGTGGTCCGGCTCCTCCCGGGTGCGCTCGGCGACCACGAATCGGCCAGCGGCGATTCGCACTACGAGGGACTGCTGAGTCCGCCCAGTTATACGCGGCCTCCGGAGTTCCGGGGAATGGCGGTGCCGGAGGTGCTGCGGTCGGGGAACCACGCCGACATCGAAGCCTGGCGGCGGCGGGAAGCGGAACGGCTCACGCGGGAACGGCGCCCCGATCTCTGGGCACGGCTGCACGACTGACTTATGTTAGGGCGGGCTCAGCCCGCGAATTCAACGGAGGGTGCGACAATGGAGCGGTTGGCGGAAGTGGCCCGTGAAGGCCTGCGTACGGACATGCCTGCGTTCGAGCCCGGTGACACGGTGCGCGTTCAGGTGCGCGTGAAGGAAGGCGAGAAGGAGCGGCTGCAGGCGTTCGAGGGGCTCGTCATCGCCAAGCGCGGCGGCGGCATCTCCGAGAACTTCACGGTGCGGAAGATCTCGGCCGGTGTCGGCGTCGAGCGCATCTTCCCGGTGCACAGCCCGTCGATCGCGTCGGTGGACGTGGTCCGCCGGGGTCGCGTGCGCCGCGCCAAGCTCTACTACCTGCGCAAGCTGAGCGGCAAGGCCGCGCGCATCCGGGAGAAGCGCGAGGGCTGAGGCGGTGACGCTCCCTCGTCCAACCCTCTCGCGCGAGCGGGCGGCCTGGGCGGAGGCGCATCTCCTCGTGGGTGTCGATGAAGTCGGCCGCGGTCCCCTGGCTGGTCCAGTGGTGGCCGCGGCCGTCGTCTTTCCCGCGAACTGCCGCCCGGTGCGAGGCGTGCGGGACAGCAAGACCCTCCCCGGTGCCCGCCGGGAGGAGCTGGCACACGCCATCCGCTGCAAGGCACTGCGGATCGCGGTCGGCGCCGCCTCGGTCCGGGAGATCGATCGGTTGAACATCCGCGTCGCCACCGCCGTCGCGATGCGCCGCGCCCTCCGCCGGGCGACCGACGGCCTCACCGGCTTCCGCATCATCATCGACGGGCTTCCGCTGCCCGAGATCGGCTATCCCCACGAAGCCCTGGTGGATGGCGACGCGCGCTGCCATTCGATCGCCGCCGCCGGAATCGTCGCGAAGACGGTGCGCGATGCGCTGATGCGGCGGCTCGCGGCACGGCACCCCGGGTATGGGTGGGAATCGAACGTCGGCTACGGCACGCCGGAGCACCACGACGGACTCCGCCGGAGCGGGCCCATGCGCCACCACCGCTTCAGCTTCGCGCCCGTGGGCCAGCTGACGTTCCTCGACGAGCTTTCCTGCACGAGCCCCGAAGTCGTTCAAGACGTCGTGACATCCTGAAGCCTGGGCCTGGCCCATGCGCCACCGCCTCGCCGAGTCCCTTGCTGGCCGCTATGCGATCGAGCGCGAGCTCGGCCGCGGGGGGATGGCATCGGTCTGGCTGGCCCGCGACCTCCGGCACGATCGCCCCGTCGCCATCAAGGTGCTTCATCCGGAGCTCGCGGGCGTGATCGGCGTCGATCGCTTCCTCCGCGAGATTCACCTCACCGCACGCCTGCAGCATCCCGGCATCCTCGCCGTCCTCGATTCGGGCACGCTCCCCGGGCCCGGGGGGGATCTCCCCTGGTACGCGATGCCGTACATCGCCGGCGAGTCGCTGCGCGACCGGCTCGCGCGCGAGCACCAGCTGCCGGTCGAGGACGCGCTGCGAATCACGGAGGACGCGGCGCAGGCACTGGCGGCGGCGCACGCGCGCGGCGTGGTGCACCGCGACATCAAGCCGGAGAACCTGCTGCTCTCCGACGGGCGCACCTCCGTCGCCGACTTCGGGATCGCCAAGGCGCTGGCGGAAGTCGGGGGCGACAAGCTGACGAGCACCGGGCTCGCGATCGGCACGCCCGCGTACATGAGCCCCGAGCAGTCCACGGCCGACGCCGTGGACGCACGGACCGACCAGTACAGCCTCGCCGCGGTGTGCTACGAAATGCTCGCCGGCGAGCCGCCCTATTCGGGTCCGACGGCCCAGGCGATCATCGCGCGACGGATGGCGGAGCCGGTGCGCGCGATTCGCCCGATCCGGCCCACGGTCCCCGAGTCGGTGGAGCAGGCGCTCCTGCGAGCGCTGGAGCGCGTGCCCGCCGACAGGTTCGCGAGCGTCGCGGAATTCGCGGCCGCGCTGCGGGCTCCGGCATCAGGCACGTATACAGCGCCGAACGCGGTGCTCAACCGGTCATCGCCGGTCGGCGGGCGCGCCGCTCGGCGCCTCGCGATTGCTGCGGCGCTGGCGCTCGTGGCCATCGCCGGCTGGCTGTTCAGCGCCCGCCCGTCCGCAAAGGCTGGTTCGCCCGCGCCGCGTGATTCGATCGCCGTCGAGCTGTACGAGCGCGGCCTTCGCGCGTTCGCGCGACGAACCGAACCGGGGGCGGTGGAGGCGATCCAGGTTCTCGGCGCCGCGGTGGGAAGGGATTCGGCGTACGCGAGCGCATGGGCAGCCCTCGCGCGAGCCGCCCGCCAGGCGCTTGGTCGCGGATTCCGCATCCCGGGCGTGTCACGCGACAGCCTGCAGCAGCTCGCGGTGACCGCGGTCGAGCGCGCGCTCGCCCTCGATCCGGCCGACCCGGGTGCCTGGCACACGCGCGCCGAAGTGGCGACGAGCGTCGATCCGACCGACAACGCCCCTGTCATCGCGTCGCTCCGCCGCGCACTCGCGCTCGATTCCACGCTTCCCGATGCGTGGCGCCGGCTCGGCGTGGCGTATGCCGAGCTCGGTGATTCCGCGAGAGCGCTCACGGCGCTGCGGCGTGCGGTGGCGATCGACCCGGGGTACGAGGAGGGACTCGCGTTCCTCGCCCTCGGCCATTACTGGCGGCGGCAGTACGACAGCGCGTCGACCTGGGCGGACAGCGCGGTGGCCGTGAATCCGACGTTCCTGCTCGCACGGCAGGTAACCGGACACGTGGCGATCGAGCGGGGGAATACCTCGCGCGCGGTCGCCGCGTTTCAGGCAGCGCGGCGACTCGCCACAGGCGTCGAAGTCTCCAACGCGCTCAGCGGGGAGGCACTCGCCGAAGCTCGAGGCGGCAATCTCACGGCAGCTCGTCGCCTCACGGCGCGGGCCGACTCGCTCGCACTCGCATTCGATCCACCGGTTTCGCACACCGTGGTGTACCTCTCACAGGCTTATGCGGCGCTCGGAGATGCGGATCGCGCCATGATGTGGCTTGGGCGCTACGCGCCACGCGGCGACCTGCACTTCCAGTTCCACCTGCGCTGCGACCCGCCGTTCGATGCGCTCGACGCGGATCCCCGCTTCGAGGCGCTGCGCGGCGCGCCCGATGGAGCCCGCCCTGCCTGTTAGCGGTGCCCCGGGCCTACCGCTCGATCGCGGGGAGGCACGCTGAACGTTCGCGGCACGATGTCGTCGTGCCTGCATGCCTGCGTGATGTCAGCAATCGGAAATCGCGAGAAGCGTCAGCCGAGACCGGGCGCTGGCGCTCCGGGGTGGAGTGACGCGGCCACGTCGCGGAGGGAGGCGGCGGCGGTGGCGGGGTCGTCGGTGCGGGGGACGGCATGAATGCGCGTGAAGCCGGCGAGCCGTGCGATGGCCGCGGCGTTCGAGCCGGTGGACAGGTCGGGGGCCGGTGGTGGGGTGAGGATCAGGTGGGTGACCGGCACCGAGGCCAGCTCGATCGTGCCCAGGGTAAGCAGGGCGTGATTGACGATGCCCAGGCGGTCGCTCCCAACGACGAGCATCCTCGCCTCGAGCGCCTGCGCGACCTCGACGATGCACCAGTCCCAGGTGATCGGCGTGAGGAGGCCCCCGTTGCCCTCGAGCAGCACCACATCGGCGTCCGCTGCGGCGTCCTCGATCTTCATCAGCAGCTCGTCGAAATCGATCGTGCGCCCCTCGTGCTCGGCGGCGAGCACCGGGGTCAGGTACTCGCGGAATCGGAGCAGCGCCTCGGTCGGCGCCGGCTGTCCAGTGGCCTTCGCGAGCACGACGCCGTCTTCCATGTCCCGCCGGTCGTCGCGGCAGCCGATGTCCACCGCCTTGATCGCCACGACCCGCGCGCCGAGGGCGCCGAGCGCGCGCGCGAGCGCGGCGGTGACCCACGTCTTCCCGGCACCGCTGTCGGTGCCGGTGACGACGATGATGTTGGAGCGGCGGGTCTCGGGCATCGGAGGA
>JAICNA010000001.1 GCA_025928955.1 Gemmatimonadales bacterium
GTTCCTCCAGCCGAAGGACGTGGCGGACTCCACGCTCTTCAAGACCTTCGATGCCCGCTGGCCATGGCGCCCGGCGTCCTACGTGCTCGCGATCGATGAGAGCGGCCGCCGCTTCTCGCTCCGGACCAAGGAAGGGCGCACGATCGACCAGGGCGCCGTCGGCGATTCGATCGGCGAAAAGGTCGGCATGCTGTGGAAACCCCCCGCCGCCCTCCTCGGCGCGGATCGCGAGATTGAATTCGAGCTCATGACGCCCCGCGATGCGAGCATGGGGCTGCAGCAGGACATCGTCACGAACATGATGCAGGAAGGCAACTTCCTTCTCGTGTCGCTGAGCGGGGCGGATCCCGCCCGGCTCACCCGCACGCTCAACACCATCGGCGAGCGGTTCGTGAACTACGCCGGGGAGCTCAAGCGCCGGCGCACCACGGCACAGGCCATCACGCTCGAGGAGAAGCTGCAGTCGGTCGGGGAATCGCTGAAGGTCGCGGACTCCCGCCTCGCGAGCTTCCAGACACGGACCATCACGCAGCCCAGCCAGGGGACGGCGGTGGCGCCGGGCATCGGCCTGACGCAGAACACCGTGATGACCGATTACTTCATGAAGCGCGCGGAGCTCGAGCGGATCCAGCAGGACCGGCAGCGCCTGAACACGGTGCTCGAACGGGCCCGGAGCGGACAGCCCGTGGGCGCCGAGCTGCAGACGATCCAGTCCACCGCGGTGTCGGCGGACCTCAACAACTCGCTCAAGGCGCTGTCGGAGTACGAGGCAGAGCTGCAGAACCTCTCGTTCCGGTACACCGAGAAGTCGCAGAACGTGCAGGACGTGCAGGAGAAGATCAACACGCTTCGGACGCAGGTCATCCCCGGCCACATCGCGACGCTGAACGGCGCGCTGCGCTCGCAGGAGCTGGCGCTCCAGTCCACGATCGGGGAGCAGACGTCCGAGCTGCGTGGCATGCCGGGCCGCCAGATCCAGGAAGAGAAGCTGATGCGCGAGCGGGACGTCCTGAACACGATGTATCAGAACCTCCAGCTCCAGTACCAGTCCGCGCGCCTCGCCGAGGCGAGCGCGATCCCGGATGTCGAAGTGCTCGACCCGGCGGTGGAGCCGCAGCGGCCGAGCAGCAACAGCGCCATCATGATCATCCTGGCCGCTTTCGGCATCAGCCTCGGCCTGGCGCTCGGCGTGGCGCTCCTGCTCGACCGGCTCGACAAGCGGTTCCGCTATCCGGAGCAGGTCACGAAGGAGCTCGGTCTCAGCATCCTCGGCGCGATTCCCGCCATCAAGCGCGTCCAGTCGAGCGATCGCGATGCGGAGGAGGCGGCGCAGGTCGTCGAGGCGTTCCGGACCATCCGGATGAACCTGGCCCATTCCTACGGGGCCGCCGGCCCGGTCATGCTGACCGTCTCGAGCCCCGAGCCGGGCGACGGGAAGTCGCTCGTGTCGTCGAACCTCGCACTCTCGTTCGCCGAGGCCGGGTACCGGACGCTGCTCATCGACGGCGACATCCGCCGCGGCGAGCTGCATCGGATGTTCAATACCGATCGGCGCCCCGGCCTCCTCGACTGCCTGCGGGGCGAGGCCACGCTGGACGAGATTCCGCGCGCCACGACGCACAACAATCTCACGCTGATCCCGTGCGGGACGCGGCATCATCATGGGCCGGAGCTCCTCGGCTCGGCGGCGATGCGCGACCTGATGGCCACGCTCAAGGCGCGGTACAACGTGATCATCGTGGACAGCCCGCCGCTCGGCGCCGGCATCGATCCGTTCGTGCTCGGCACCGCCACCGGCAACATCATGCTCGTGCTCCGCTCCGGCGAGACCGACCGCGCCATGGCGGAGGCGAAGCTCAAGCTCCTCGACCGGCTCCCGGTTCGGATCCTGGGCGCGGTGCTGAACGATGTCCGCACCTCCGACGTCCAGTACAAGTACTACCGGTACGTCTACGGCTATACCGCCGACGAGGAACCGGTCGGGCAGCTCGGCGTCGGAAGCTGAGCCGACCCTGGCGGACGCAAGCGAACGGGCCCTGCAGCGATGCAGGGCCCGTTTCATTCGCAGGGATCGTCGTCGTACGTGCTAGTTCTGCGCGGCGAACTCCCGGACGCGGTCAGGGTCGCCGGATTCGCGCAGCTCGCGCAGCGCGGTCGTGGCACGGAGGAGGAGCTCGACCGCATCGACATCCGACGCCCCGAAGTCGCTCACGGCGCAGTAGCCGGCGCGCAGGCGGATCGGGCCGTTCCCTTCCCGCGCAACGCCCGCCGCCTCGACCACCCCGCCGAGCCGCTCGGCGAGACGCATCGCCCCGGCCGGGCCGGTGGCTGGAGCGATGACCGCGAACTCGCCATGCGCCAGGCGCCCGACCGCATCCGAGGTCCGGCCCGCCTCGCGGAACACGCGCCCGATGCGCTCGACGACGCCGCTCGGCTCGTGGTCGAGCGCGGGACCGTGATCCGGCGAGAACACCACGCACGAGAGGGGCTGGTGGCGGCGCTGCGCCTCGGAGCCGATCTCCCGGGCGCGGCGCGCGAGACCACGCATGTTATAGAACCCCGTGAGGGTGTCGAGCAGCGTATCGTCCCGGAGGGCGTCCACCTCGAGCTTCGACTGGACGAATGTCCGCAGCTTGAGGAGGAGCGCCTCCCCGTCCACCGGCTGCCCCAGGAACTCCCAGGCGCCGGCGCGGTACGCTTCGAGGCGCTGCGCGCGACCCGAGGGTCCGCTGGTCGTGATGATGATCGGCGTGGTCGCGCTGAAGCGGGGATCGTCCCGGAGCATGCGGCAGACATCGAATCCATGGATGTCCGGCATCTGCGCGTCGAGGATGATCAGGTCGGGCCGCTGCGTCCGCGCCTGGTCGAGTGCCTGCTGGCCGGTGTGTGCCCTGACGACGGCGTAGCCGTTGGGCGCCAGGATGCTTTCCAGCGAGCGGGCCGACCACTCCTGGTCGTTCGCGACCAGGACGAGCGGCGGTTGAACGGCGTCATCTCTCTGTGCCATGCGCCTCGTGACATTCGGCTATGAGTAGCGACCCGGAAGGCCGGGCCGACAATTACCGCTGATGGACCGCCGGATCAACCGCAGAAGTCGTGCGACGGATGAAGAATCCTTAACACTATATCCTGCAGTGAATTGCGGCGAAAGCCGGATTGCGCCCTCCTGCATATAGCAGGGCGGACGCAACACCTTCGGTCCCCCGGCCGCGCGGTGCTGTCCGCCGAAGTGGGGCGCCCGACCTTCAGTTGTGGGGCTGGTGCAACGCGCTGCCCGCGCGCCCGGCCGCGCATGCGAGGGATGAAGATACCGCTAAGTTGTTTACCGGCAATCAATTAGCAAGTTGCTGCATCCAGGCCGAGCGAAAAACTCGCTCTCGGCCGAACGCGGCTCCAGAATTGAAGAGGGGAGGGCGTTCACGCGAGTTCCCTGTGACGCCGCGAGGCACGCACTGGAAGGCGAAAGCTGCATGAAGGACGAAACGCGGCCGGATCTGATCGGCGCCCCGGAAGAGCTCTCGGACGAGCGCTCGGAATTCTCGCATCGGCTGGCGAGCTTCGGCCTCGGCGAGAAACCCGGGCGGCTCCTGGAGGAGTCGCCGCGGCGGCCTTCGCGGCCCGTGACGAAACCCATCGTCGAGTAACGGGTTGGCCTCTTTGCCGCGGGGGTGAGTCGGGTCACAGGACAGAACGCACGACGTGGTATTTTCAATGCTGAGCACTCGCGATTCCTGAGCGGCCGATACGCCGGAACGGGCGCAGGAAACGACGCGTCATCAACAGGAGACAGGTCACACGATGCAGATGTCACTCGAACGGGTGCTGTTGCTTGGAGCACTGTTCCTCGCGCCGACGTCCGCCCTGGCGCAGACGCCGGTGCCGTCGGACCGCGCTCGGGCCATGGCCACCCGTGCCGAGCTGCAGGCGCTCGCGTCGACCTCGAAGTCGGATGAGGACCGCGCCGTGGTTCAGGCCCGCCTCACCGACGGCGATTTCCAGCCCGGCGATCTGATCGCCCTCTCGGTCATCGAGGACTCCACGCTGACCGACACATTCACGATCCGCGCGGGCCGTACCCTCAAACTCCCCAACATTCCCGAGGTCTCGCTCCGCGGTGTGCTGCGCTCGGAGCTGGACAGCGTCCTCACCAGGCTGGTGGGCGAATACGTCCGCAACCCGCAGGTCGACGCGGTCGCGCTGATCCGGGTCGCGGTGCTCGGCGCCGTGAACCGGCCGGGGTTCTACTCGGTTCCTGCCGAGACGCCCGCACCGCAGGTCGTGATGATCGCGGGTGGACCGGGCCAGAATACCGACCTCGAGAAGGTCGAAATCCGTCGGGGCGAGGTAGTCGTGCTGGATCGCGAGGAAATGAGCACGGCCTTTGCTTCAGGTACCTCGATCGACCAGCTCAACGTCCTCGGCGGCGACCAGTTCTTCGTCGGCGAGAAGAGCGGCGGCTGGAAGGGGACCTTGCAGACGGTCGGGCTCATTACCGGACTCCTGTCGGGTATCTACTTCGCCACGCGACTTTTCGAGTAATGGCACGCCGAATGGGAATTTCGATGCCCGGACTTCACGAAGGCCAGCCAGCCCTGCCGCGTGCCGCAGTTCGCGTCTCGCGACCGCAGCCGGTTCAGAGTGTGGGTCCGGTCGCCACCGAGGCGCAGGCGGGGAGCCGCACGCTCTCGGAGCACGCCCGTCGAGCGCTCAACTTCGTCCTCGCGCTCCTCGGCCTGGTGCTCGCGCTGCCGCTCCTCCTGCTGGTCGCGATCCTGATCAAGCTGACCTCGCGCGGGCCGGTGATGTACACGCAGGTGCGGGTGGGACTCGACCGCCGCGCGGACGGCGACCTCAACACGAACCACCGCCGGGTCAGCGACATCGGCGGCAAGCCGTTCAACATCTACAAGTTCCGCACGATGCGCACGGATGCGGAACAGGGCACGGGCGCGGTCTGGGCCCAGGCGCATGACCCGCGGGTCACCTGGATCGGCCGCTACCTGCGCCAGTACCGGATCGACGAGCTGCCGCAGCTCATCAACGTGCTCAAGGGGGAGATGAACATCGTCGGCCCCCGGCCGGAGCGGCCGATGATCTTCGCCGAGCTGCGGAAGAACATCACCGAGTACCCGCTGCGCCAGCGCGCCAAGCCGGGCATCACGGGACTCGCACAGATCAACCACCACTACGACCGCTGCCTGGATGACGTCCGGAAGAAGGTGCGCTACGATCTCGAGTACATCGAGAAGCAGAGCCTGCTCGAGGACCTCCGGATCATGTTCCAGACGGTGCCGGTGATCCTGTTCCGGCGTGGCGGCTGGTAGACGCGCGATGACCGCAACCGTCAAGCCTTTGCCGATCCTGGCGCTCACCAGACGGCCCGCCGCAGCATTGCCGGTCGCCGTGGCAGCGATCGCGTTCGCCGTGCTCTTTGCGCAGCCGATCCGGAGCCTCGCCGCGGAGTGGTGGAACAACCCGGAAGCCGGGCACGGGCTGCTGCTCGCGCCCCTCGCCGTGTGGCTCGCGTGGCGCCGGGGGATCGACCCGGCCGCCCGGAGCCAGGTGATCTTCGGCTCCGTCATCATCGTCGGCGCCGTGCTCCTCCGGTATCTCTCCGGCCTCGCCGCCGAGATCTTCACGATGCGAGTCTCCGCCCTCATGGCGCTGGCCGGCGTCGTGGTGTTCGCGGCGGGCTGGCGCCAGGTGCTCCGCTGGTGGCTGCCGTTCACCATCCTCTTCCTCTCGATTCCATGGCCCGCGCTGATCACCACCGCGCTGGCGCTTCCACTTCAGTTCCAGGCCTCGCAGATGGGCGCGGCACTCCTCGAGATGCGCAACGTGCCGGTCATGCTGCAGGGCAACGTCATCCAGATTCCCGGGCACCGGCTGTTCGTGACCGAGGCATGCAGTGGCCTTCGCTCGCTCACGGCACTCCTCAGCCTCGGCGTTCTCGTCGGGGGCCTCTGGCTCCGCTTTCCCGTGAGCCGGCTCCTCGTGCTTCTGCTCGCCATCCCGGTGGCGATCCTGATCAATGCGGTGCGGGTCTTCCTGACGGGCTTCCTCGTCTACTTCGTCGATCCCAAGCTGGGCGAGGGCTTCATGCACGTGACCGAGGGCTGGCTCCTCTTCGTCGTGGCCTTCGCGATGCTCGGCGCGATCGCCTGGCTCGCGAGCAGCATCGAGCGGCGCGTTCGGCCGGAGGCGGTGGCAGATGCTTGATTGGCAGCGCTGGATTCCTGCGGCGGCGTTCGGCGCCGGCTGCGTTCTGCTCCTGAGCGTCCAGCGCCAGCAGGTCATGGCATTGCGCGCCCCGCTGGAAACGATCCCGATCGAGATCGAGGGATTCCGTGGCTTCGATCAGGTCATCAGCGAGGAGGAACAGCGCGTCGCGGGCATGTCGGATTACGTCCTCCGGTCCTTCACGAGGGATTCGCTCGTCGCCTTTTCGGTGTACGTCGGATACTACGAGCAGCAGACACAGGGCCGGACCATTCACTCGCCGCGGAACTGCCTGCCGGGGGCGGGGTGGGAAGCGCTCAGCGCCGGGCGCGAGCCGGTTCCGGTGGCGGGAGACACGGTCCTGATCAACCGGTACCAGCTCGCGAACGGTGATGCGCGCGCGCTGGTCTACTACTGGTACCAGGGACGGGGTCGGGTCGAGTCGAGCGAATACAAGGTCAAGTGGGACCTGCTGCGCGATGCCGCGCTCACGGGCCGTTCGGAAGAGGCGCTCGTGCGCATCGTGGTGCCGATGAACGGCGCCATTACCGACCCCGACGCGCTCGCGCGAAAGATCGCTGCCGAGCTCGTGCCCGAAGTCGAGAAGCGGCTTCCCGCCCCCGCCTGACGTTCCCCGCTCCCTGCATGCAGAAGGGGCCGCCATGAGGCGGCCCCTTTCGCTTGCCCGAAACCGCGGGCGCTCAGGGCGGGGGCCGATGCCCGCGCTGCCCGATGACGATTCCCTCCCCCGCCGCACGACGCCGGGAGGGCCCGGGCGCGCCGCTGCGCTGCGTGGCCCGGAAGGCGCCGACGCCGAGTGCGGCGCAGGATGCGATGGCGAGCAGCGCGGTCACGACGGCCTTGATGCCCGCGAGATCGTAGCCACCCTTCGCCTCGGTCCGGACGATCCGGCGCAGCTGCAGCGCGTCGAGCGCGAAGCTCGCCGTGAGCAGGATGACCACGACGCCGAGGATGAGCGCGACGACGCCGACGACCCGAAGGCCCGTGCGATGGCCGAGGAAGAACGCGGCGACTGCCGCAACGAGCAGCGCGAAGAGCACGGTCGGGAGCATGGTGTAGAGGATGCCCGTGACGGCGAACCTCCAGCCCAGCTCATCCGTGCGTGGTGGCCACGTCGCCGAGAAGGCCTCGATGAAGGGCTGCAGAAAGAGCAGCGCCGCGAGGGCATAGAGCCCGAACAGCCACGGTCGCAGCCTCGGCGAGACGATCGCGTTGCGCATGGTGCTCCACGGTCTGGGAGTGGCTGAAAGCTGAGGCGAGCCGGTGAGATGCACAAGCCGCGCCCGGCAGGCTCCGAGCCGCAAACGAATGGGGCGCCCTGCGGCGCCCCATGTGCTGGCAGATCGGTCGGCCTGCGCTTGCTGCTACTTCCGGCGGCGCTTGAGCACGCCGGCGCCGCCCATGCCGGCGAGGCCGGTGGCGAGCAGCGTCATGGTGACGGGCTCGGGGACGGTCGTGACCCCGCGAACCGCGAAGATCGCATCATTGTAGTCCTCATCGCCGCCTCCGAGAATGTCCTCGAAGCCGATGATGTAATCGAACTCCGACCCGATGCCGAGAGCATCGAGATCGGTGCCGGTGAGGGCGATATACTCCGCACGCGTCCACACGATCATGTGCGGCATGCCATCGCCATTACGGCTGCCGTCGCCACTGTAGAAGATGTCGTCGGCAGACGGGCACCCGGGCTCGGGCGACGTGCCGTCGCGCCGGACGCAGATGCCGAAAATGGCCTCATCGCCCATGGCCAGGCTGCCGTCGTTCACATCGACGAACTCGCCGGGCGTGCTGGCATGATTGTCGAACAGGAACTGCGCGTCGCTGAACTGGCCGACGGTGAGGAAGAAGTACAGATCGTCGCCGTACGCCGCTTCACTGCCGACGAACCGGACGGCGATGTCGCCCGTCTTGAAGACGGGTTGACCGAGCATTCCATCGGCGCGGGCCGTTCCCGCGAACATCGCGAGCGCGGCAGCGACCATGGCGCTTCGGGCGAACAGATTGCCGAGCTTCATGTGAAGTTCCCCTGTGAGTTAATGACCGACCACCAGCCGTGCACTGCCGCCCTCTGGTCCTTCGGGTACTGCGTCGGCGCGGGCGGCGCGAAAGCCGCCGATGCCGAGCCAGGCCGCCACCGGTGCCGCAAGCAGCACAATGACGACCGTCTTCCAGGTCGCGACCTCGAATCCCGGCGTGACGCGCTCGCTGAGGGTCGAGGAGAGCGCACTGAAGTCGATGACGAACAGGATCCCGCCGATCACCGCGAAGGCCGCCACCGCCAGGAGCACCCCCGACACCAGCCGGAGGACTCCGTGATGCCGCGCGACGATGGCGGATGCCCCGGCAATGGCCAGTCCGAGCAGGGGAGTCACCATGGAGTTGAACACCAGCCCGAGGGCCCCGTAGCGCCAGTCCCGGCTGCCGAAGTCCGCCGGCAGGATCTTCGGGAACGTGTCCAGGAGGGACGTGACGATCAGGAGAAGGGCAATCGGATAACCCGCAAGCGCGAGCGGCCGAGCCGCCGGGACGATGGGCTGGATCGTGCACTCCGGTTCAAGACAGCGGAGAGGTTCGCAATATCCATACTCGGAAGGCCACCCCGCGCTGGCGACGCATCCTGTTGGACCCATTGAACTTCGAGTCCTGACCAGGCAGTCAGGCCGTACACCTTGCACCACACTGGGCCGAATTGCTGGGTCGGCGCCACAACACCGCGGGATTACTTCCGCCCGCGTTATCTTCGAAGGGGTTGGGCGGGGCATGCCGCTTGCACCCGGCCCGGCTGCCCGCTTACCGGAGGATGTGCTGAGCACGGAAACACTGCCGAGGAGCCGACGCATCGAGACGGAAACGCAGCGCGCCCCGATTCGTGTGCTCTTCTGCGTGGACAACCTCGGGATCGGGGGCACCGAGCTCAACGCCGTGCGCACCGCTGAGGCGCTCGACCCGGAGCGGGTCCGACTCACCGTGGCGCTGCTCGGTGCCGACGGCGAGCTGCGAGAGCGCTATGAGCGGCTCGGGATCGCGATTCACCGCTTTCCCCTCGGCACGCTCCGCGGTCGCCGGACGATTGCCGAAGGACGGCGCTTCGTGAAGCTGCTGCGCAGCGAACGGATCGATGTCGTTCATTGTCACGACATGTACTCGAACGTGTTCGGCAGCGTGGCCGCCCGCATCGCCGGCGTGGGCGGCGTCATCGTGAGCCGCCGCTGGTCGAATACGCTGCCCGACCCTGCGCTCCGGACCGCCAACGGGATCGCGTACCGCGTCGGCCACCGAGTGCTCGCCAACAGCGAGGCGGTCGCCGCGTCGCTGCAGGCGGACGAGGGGGTCGCGGAGCGACGGATCACCGTGATCCCGAATTTCGTCGAGGAAGCCGCGTTCGAGCGCCCCGATCAGGCGGCGTGGTCCGCGGGACGCGCCGCACTCGGGGTCGAGCCCGGCGAGCGCGTGATCGGGATCGTGGCGCGCCTCGCGCCGGTGAAGGATCATGCGACGCTCCTGCGCGCCTTTGCGGTGGTGCTCGCCCGCATTCCGTCGGTGCGGCTGGTGCTGGTCGGCGACGGACCGGAACGGGAGCGGCTCACCCGACTCGCCGCCGAGCTGGGCGTCGCGACCCAGGTGACGTTCGCCGGGACGCGACCGCACCGGCCCAATCCGCATCACCTCTTCGAGGTCTCGGTACTCTCGTCGATCAGCGAGGGGTTTCCGAACTCGGTGGTCGAGGCGATGGCGGCGGAGCGGCCGATCGTGGCCACGCGCGTCGGCGGTACGCCCGACGCGATCGCCGACGGCATCACCGGAATCCTCGTCCCGCCGCAGGATCCGGCGGCGCTCGCTCAGGGGCTGGTCCGAGTCCTCGAGGACGCGGACGAGGGGCGCAGGATGGGAATCGCCGCCGGGGAGGCAGCGCGAACGTCGTACAGCCGCCCGGCCGTCCTGGCCCGGCTGCTGTCGCTCTATGAGGAACTCGCGAGACGATGAGACGACGTGAGGAGGGGTGGCGCACCGCCCGCTCGCTGACACTGAACGGGGCTGCGCGGCCCGTCGCCGCAGGGCCCCAGCTCGGCGCCCCCGCCGCGCCGGCGTCTCGCGCGCAACTCGTCTCGCTCGGCGAGTACATCCGGCACCTCGCCTCGCACTTCGGCAACGTCGAGTGGTCGCTGTCGTTCATCGGCGTCCTCCTCTACATCTTCGTCACCACGACGTACCGGCTTCCCGTCGGCGACGTCGCGATGGCGTGCGCGCTCTTCGGTCTCTTCCTCCTCCGCGGACAGCTGCGCTTCCCGCCGTCCGCCATCCTCTACTTCGCCCTCCTGATCTGGGCCTGCGTCGGGCTCATGCTCTCGCCCTACCCGACGGTGGTGGTCGAGGAGATCTGGAGCGGGGTGAAGGTCGGGCTCATCCTCCTCGCGATCGTGAACGCGCTGCGCTCCCGGTCGCAGATCCGCTTCTTCATCGTCTTCTTCCTCGCCTGCTTCGGCTCCCACCCGGCTCGCGGCACGGTCATCAACTACCTGACCGGCAATGCGGACTTCGGGCGCGCGGCGTGGAACTACATCTACGAGAACTCGAACGACATGGCGGCGCTCACGCTGCTCCAGCTCTCCATGGCGCTCGGGCTCATCATGACGGAGCGTAAGGGGATCATCCGGCTCGGCGCGCTCTTCGCGCTCGGCGTGTTCCCCGTCGTCATCCTCATGACCCAGTCCCGCGCGGTCATGCTGGGCCTCGCCGTCTTCACGCTGCTCGCCATCGCCGGCCACAGGCGGAAGCTCCGGAGCCTCGCCGTCCTCGCCGTCGTCGGCGCCCTCACCGTCGCCATCGCGCCGAAGGGCGTGTGGGAGCGCATGAGCGGCCTCGCGAACGTGACCGACACGGAGAACCTCCGGGCCGTCGATGCCGAAGGCTCGGCGGAACAGCGCTGGATGATCTGGAAGGCCGGTGCGCAGATCGTGAACTCGCATCCGATCGCCGGTGTCGGGCTCGGCGCTTATCCGTACGCCAATGGCGACGTGTCCGCGATCCTGGGCAAGAAGGACGCGCACAGCACCTACCTCACCTTCGCCGCCGAGAACGGATATCCGGGGTTGATTCTCTTCCTCCTCCTCGTGGGCGTCACCATCGGGCGCGCCCGGAGGGTCCGGAAGCGCTGCGGCACGGTGCTGCCGAACGCGGCGCAGCAGCTCCGATACCTCGAGATCGGCCTCATCGCGTTCCTCGTCGCCGGCGTCTGGGGCTCGTACGGGAAGCTGGCGTTCCTCTACGTGCACATCGCCCTCATCTGGGCGATGGCCGCCGCGATGGAAGCCGAGTGGCGGCGCACGCACCAGGCAGCGGCGATCGGCGCCACCGCGCCGCTCCCGCAGGGGGCCTGACCGATGTGCGGCATTGCGGGGTTCGCGGGGTGGGATGCCGACGGCGCCGAGCTGGCGCGCATGTGCGATGCGATCCGGCACCGCGGGCCGGACGACGAAGGGCTGCGCGCCGTCGAGGGCGTGGGCCTCGGCATGCGGCGGCTCAGCATCATCGACGTGGCCGGCGGCCACCAGCCGATCGCGAATGAAGACGGGTCGGTGCACGTCGTCTTCAACGGCGAGATCTACAACCATCATGAGCTGCGCCGGGAGCTCGAGCGGCGCGGCCATCGCTTCGCCACGCGGAGCGACACCGAGACCATCGTGCACGGCTACGAGGAGTACGGCGACGACGTCGTCACCCACCTCCGCGGCATGTTCACGTTCGCGATCTGGGATGCACGCCGCGAGCGCCTCCTCGTTGCGCGCGACCGGGTCGGCATCAAGCCCCTCTATTACTGGCAGGATGACGGCGGTGTGGCCTGGGTCTCGGAGCTCCGGTCGCTGCTCGCGCTCGATCGGTTCCGGCCCGAGCTCGATCCCGATGCCGTCGCCTGGTACCTCTCGCTTGGCTACGTGCCGGATCCCCACTGCATCTTCCGCGGCGTGAAGAAGCTCGCTCCGGGCCACCGATTCACGTGGAGCCGGGCCGACGGCCTCCGCGTCACCGAGTACTGGTCACCGATCCGGCCGGAGATGGGCCCGATCTCCGAAGCGGAGGCCGTCACCGAGCTGCGGCGCCTGCTCGCCGACGCGGTCCGATCGCATCTCGAGTCGGAAGTCCCGCTCGGCGCGTTCCTCTCAGGGGGTCTCGACTCGTCGACGGTCGTCGCACTGATGGCTCGCGAAGGCATGCAGCGCGTCCAGACCTTTTCGATCGGATTCGACGACGCCGGCTACAACGAAGCGCCGCACGCGGCAGCCGTGGCTCGCGCCATCGGGACCGATCATACCGAGCTCGTCGTCCGCCCCGACGCCGACCGCCTGGTCGAGGGCGTCGTGTCGTGCTTCGACGAGCCGTTCTCCGACCCGTCGGCCCTGCCTACCTACCTGGTGGCGGAGCTCGCCCGGCGGAAGGTGACGGTGGCACTCTCCGGTGACGGCGGAGACGAACTGTTCGCGGGATACACCCGGTACGCGGAGCTCATGAGTCGCCGGACCTTGCCGGCCGCGGCGCGCGCAGGCCTCGGCGTGGTCGGCCGGCAGCTTCCCCAGGGTGCCCTCGGCCGCAACCGGATCCTCGACCTCGGCCGCTCGCGCCGCGGGCGCTACGCGGCCACCGTCGCGATCGCGCTATCGGAGCGCGAAGGCGGCGTCGCGCGGCCCGAGATCGCGGCGCGCGTTCCGCAGCTCGATCTCCTGCTCAACCCCTGGTTCGCCCGGAGCGCGGATCGGGACTTCCTGACCCAGATGACCCTGGTGGATCTCCAGACCTACCTTCCGGGGGACATTCTGACGAAGGTGGATCGCACGAGCATGGCGGTCTCGCTCGAGGCGAGGGTTCCGCTGCTCGATCACCCGCTGGTCGAGTTCGCGGTGGCGCTGCCGGCGGAACTCAAGCTGCGCGACGGGACGGGAAAATGGATCTTCCGGAAGGCGATTCAGGGACTCGTACCGGACATCGTCCTCACGAAGCCGAAGCAGGGCTTCGCGGTGCCCCTCCCCGAATGGTTCCGCGGCGATCTCCGGCACCGGACCATCGCGCTCCTGCGGACCGACTCACCGATCTACGAGTTCGTGGAGCCCCGGGCGGTGGCCCGGCTCGTCTCGGAGCATCAGGCCCGGCGGCGCGACCACTCCTGGCTGCTCTGGCGCCTGCTGGTCCTGGACCTCTGGGTGTCGGCGCTCCGGACGGGGGTCCTCGGCCGGTCCACGCCGATGTTCGCCGCCGTTGCGGCCTGAGGGTACCCGATATCGCAAAACACGACGGCATCCCGCTCGATTTCCGACTGCAACACCTTGCATAATCCGCAGTTATAGCGGCATATAGCCGCTCAATTCACTGGCAGGAATATTGCCAGTTGGTCGGACACCCCTGAAGGATCATTACCAAGGGAACGGCCACCGTTCCCGCGCTGCTCAGAGCAAAGCCGCCGAAAGGCGGTGACGCAGAGCCACGGGGCTACCGCGAGCCATTCGCGACGCCAGCCGAGCCGCCAGCGCCGACACACCCTTGCCCGGGTGTGGCTCGCCGGCGGCCTGTTCGCGTCCCGACCTCGAGGAGACCCCAATGACGTACCGGCACAAGCTTTCCCGCCGTCTGGCCATGCTGCGCAACAGCGTGCTTCTCGGCCTGACGCTTACCGCAGCGGGCTGCCGCGATAACGGGCCTTTGGGCTCAACTCTCGACCCTCTAGATTCCCACAGTGACATCATTGCGCTGCTCGCGTCCTCGGATAATCCGACCGTGGCGCCGAAGCAGCCGACCCCGATGCGGGTGGTGGCCCTGACCAAGGGGGGCAGCCACCAGTCCATCGAGGCCGATTGGATGGCGCTGGATGGTGGGCTCCTGCGGGACAGTCTGGTCGGGAAGGAGCTGGTGACCTTCTTCAGCGCCGACGAGCCGGGGGAATACCGCCTCGTGAGCTTCGACCGGGGGAAGCGGTTCCGGGACACGACCCGGGTCACCGTTCCGAGCCAGAACGTGAGCATCGCCCAGATCTTCGTCTCTCCCGCGATCGCCGCGCTCGTTGCCGGCGCTTCGCAGCAATTCTATGTCTACGGCACCAGCGAGACCGGGGATAGCGTTCCGGTCGCCGCGGTGCTGCAGCACGCGCCCGGCGGCACACCCAGCGGCCTCGTCTATACGGCCGGCGATACCGCGGGCGAGTATACCCTCACCTTCAAGCAGCAGGGTGGCCCGGCCACGGTGAACGCGACTGTCGCGGTCACCGTTCCCAAGCTCGAGTCGCCGGTCGCGGATCCGCTGCCGGAGCCGTCACCCGAGCCGACGCCGGAGCCGACCCCGGAGCCCACGCCCGAGCCGACTCCGGAGCCCACGCCGACACCCGAGCCGCTTCCCGGCGTCGGTGAGTCACCCGCGGAAATGCCGCGCGTCTATCTCGATACCCGGTACCAGGCGCCGGGCGGGCGGACGATCGTGGTGCCGAACGGCGGCGACCTCCAGGGCGCGCTCAATGCCGCGGTCCGCGGCGACGTGATCGAGCTGGCGGCAGGCGCGGTGTATACCGGCAACTTCGTGCTCCCTGCCAAGGCAGGCTCCGGCACCATCGTGCTGCGCACGGCGACGACCCTGCCGGCGGAAGGTGTCCGTGTCACGCCGGCGCAGGCGGCGGGCTACGCGCGGATCGTCACGGCGAACTCGATGCCGGCGCTGCGCACGGCAGCCGGCGGGACGGCCGGCGGCTACCGGATCATGGGCGTCGAGATCACGTCGAGCGCCTCGATGTCGTACTCGATCGTCCATATCGGCGATTACGACAATCTGGCGTCCAGCGTGGACATGCTCCCCGCCGATGTCGTGTTCGACCGGGTCTACATCCACGGCAGCACGTCGAACGGCATCCAGCGCTGCATGGTCCTCAACGCGCGGGCAAGCGCGGTGGTGGACAGCTGGATCTCGGAGTGCCACATCAAGGGATTCGACTCCCAGGCGATCGTGGCGTGGCTCTCCCCCGGCCCGCTCAAGTTCGTGAACAATCACCTGGCGGGCGCAGGCGAGAACCTCATGATCGGCGGCGCCGACCCGCGCATCTCGGGGCTCGTCGGCTCCGACATCGAGATCCGCCGCAATCACTTCTACAAGCCGCTGAGCTGGAAGACGTCCGGCGCGTGGACGGTGAAGAACTCGTTCGAGCTCAAGAACTCGCGCCGCGTGCTGGTGGAGGGCAATCTCTTCGAGAACAACTGGAGCGACGGGCAGACCGGTTTCGCCATCGTCCTGAAGTCCATCAACGACGGCGGCCGCTGCACCTGGTGCGTCACGGAGGACGTGACCTTCCGGTACAACAAGATCGTGAACTCGCCAGGCGGCATCAATCTCGTCGCCGTGCAGGCCTATAACGGTGGCGGGGCGATTCCGGCCAACAGCATGCTCATCGCCCACAACGTGTTCGAGGACGTGGGCCTCAACTCGGCGATCGGCGACCGGCGCATCTTCCAGTTCATCGGCCAGCTCAGCAGCATCGTCGTCGAGCACAACACCGCGTTCGGCGAGAACGCCGCCGTCATGTTCGACGGGTACCCGGCGAGCGGGCTCGTGTTCCGCAACAACCTCCTGCTCCGCGGGCAGTACGGCGTCTTCGGGAGCGGGAAGGGCGAGGGCAAGCCTGCGCTCGACTACTTCGCGCCAGGGGCGGTCTTCGCCGGCAACCTCGTGATCGGCGCGAATCCGTCGATCTATCCGACGGGCAACTACTTCCCGGAGAGCGTGCTGACCGTCGGGCTGGTCGATTACGCCGGTGGCAACTACTCGCTTTCCTCGGGCAGCACCTACTACACCTCGGGCGTCGGCGGCCGCACCCCGGGGGCGGACTGGAGCAAGCTGTCGCAGCTCATCTCCGGGATTCGCTAGCGCCGCGCCGGATCTTCCGAACCAGGCCAGTCCGAAGAAAACCGCGCCGGTCCATCCGGCGCGGTTTTTTTCGACGCCCGTTTCGCGCCGCAAACCGTCGAATAATTCGACAAAGCTCCGCAGTTATACGGAGCAAGCACCAACGATCACTTGTTGCAAGTTGTTGCTGTTAAACAATCTGTATTATTGTGATCCCGGTCACAGCACCCATTTCCAGTCAGTCCTAGTTTCCCGCAGCTCTCCGGAACCCCCTCGCAGAGCTGCCCGGGCAAGAGAAGTCTCGACTGATCTTCCCACCCGTACCATCCGCTGCTCAGAGCAAAGCCGCCGAAAGGCGGTGACGCAGAGTCACGGGGCTACAGCCACGCGCCATGCCCGCCGGACCGCCAGCGACGACGCACGCCTTTGTCCCAAGGTGCGCCGCCCTGGCGGTCGCCTGCCCTGTTGACACGCATCGAAGGAAACCGATGACCTACCGTCACCTCCTGTCCCGCCGGACGGCCCTGCTCCGACGTGCCACGTTCCTCAGCATGCTCGCGCTTCCCGCATGCTCCGACTCCTTCTCCCCCCTCGACAAACCAGCTGAATTCTCCGCCACCGCCGTCAAGCTTCGCGCGCGGGCCGATCACCCGGTCATCGCCGTTGCGCACTCGACCGCCCTCCGCGCAAATGCCGTCGATGCCGACGGGGCGCGTCCGGCGCTCGATGCCGAATGGAAGTCGCTCGACGGCGGCGAGCTGCGTGACTCGGTGATCGGTTCCGAGACCGTCGCCGCCTTCTCCGCCAGCACGCCCGGGACCTACCGGCTCGTGAGCTCGAGCCAGAGCCTCTCGGCGTCCGATACCACCATCGTCATCGTCCCGAGCGCCGCGCAGACGAGCGCCATCACCAGCCTGGTGATGACGCCGGAGCGGACCTCGCTCCGGACCAACGATACGCTCCGGTTCGTCGTCCACGGCGTGACCGCCACCGGGCAGCAGGTGCCGGCGCCGGTGTCGCTCCTGCCGGATCGCGGGTACGTGGTGGGCATGCGCTATCACTCGCGCATGGACGGCACGTTCACGGTCCGCGCGCTCCTGAACGGCGGCGCCGTCATGGACTCGGCCACGGTCACGGTCTCGGCCAACGCGGCGCTGCAGCACGACCCCGACAACGCGCCGACGCCGGCCCCCGCGACGCCGAGCGCGCCCGGACAGATCGCCCGCGTCGTGATCTCGCCCGCCCAGGTGACGCTGCGCGTGAACGACACGCTGCGCTACTGGATCCGGGGCATCACGCAGGGTGGCGATACGATCGACGCGCCCAACGTGTCGCTCGTCCCCGATCGCGGCTACATCATCGGGCGCAACAAGTACGTGTCGCGGCTGACCGGCACGTTCGTGGTGCGCGCGGTGCTCAAGGGGTCGACACTCGCCGATACCTCGGTCGTGACGGTGACGACGGACGCCCCGTCGTTCCCGGTCGGCGAGCCCGTGCCCGAGCCGGCACCCGCGCCTGCCCCTGCGCCGGGGCCGGAGCCGACCCCCACCCCGACCCCGACGCCTACACCGACGCCGACGCCGACTCCCGCACCGGAGCCAGCTCCGACGCCGACCCCGGAACCGACCCCGACGCCGGAACCCGCACCGACGCCGGTGCCTGAGCCGACGCCGGAACCCGAGCCGACGCCGGTGCCGACACCCGCGCCCGATCCGTCGACCAGCGGCCTCGCCGAGCTCCCGCGCAGCTTCGTGGACACGCGGTATCCGGCGCAGACCGGACGCACGATTTCGGTCGGCGCCGGCGCGAACCTGCAGACCGCGATCAACAACGCCGCACGCGGCGACGTGATCGAGCTCGCCCCCGGCGCCGTCTTCAACGGCAACTTCGTCCTTCCCGCCAAGGCGGGCACGGGGTGGATCACGATCCGCACGGCCACGTCGCTGCCCCCGGAAGGCGTGCGCGTCACGCCGGCCAGCGCCGGCAATTTCGCGAAGGTCGTCACCGGGAACTCGATGCCGGCGCTGCGCACCGCGACGAGTGCCGCCGCGAGCTATTACCGGATCGTCGGTGTCGAGTTCCGCAGCTCCGCGCCGATGACGTACGCCATCGTCGACCTCGGCGACTACACCGATACGGCGACGGATCCGAGCCAGCTCTCGTCCGACATCATCCTCGATCGCGTCTGGATCCACGGCAGCTCGACCCAGACGATCCAGCGTTGCCTGGCCCTGAACAACCGGCGGAGCGGGATCATCGACAGCCGCCTCTCCGACTGCCACATCGCCGGCGGCGAGGCGCAGGGCATCGCAGGGTGGTACGGGCCCGGGCCGTTCAAGATCGTCAACAACTACATCGAGGGCTCGGCGGAGAACATCATGTTCGGCGGCGCCGATCCGAAGTTCTCCGGCCTCACGCCGGCGGACATCGAGATCCGACGCAACCACCTGATGAAGCCGCTCAGCTGGCGCGGGGTCTGGTCGGTCAAGAACCTGCTCGAGCTCAAGAACGCACGGCGGGTCCTCATCGAGGCGAACATCCTCGAGAACAACTGGGCCGACGGGCAGACCGGCTTTGCCGTGGTGCTCAAGTCGCAGAACCAGAGCGGCCGGTGCACCTGGTGCGTCACCGAGAACATCACGTTCCGCTACAACCGGGTCATCAACTCGCCGGGCGGCATGAACATCCTCGCCGCACAGGCGGAGAATGGCGGCGGCGCCCAGGCGGCCAACCGCATCTCGATCGTCCACAACACCTTCGAGAACGTCGGCCGGCTGAGCCAGGCCGGCGACCGCCGGATCTTCCAGGTGCTCGGCGCGCTGCGCGACGTGCGCATCGAGCACAACTCCGCCCTCGGCGAGGACGTGGCGGTCATGTTCGATGGCCAGCCGACCGTCCGGCTCGTGCTCCGGAACAACCTCCTTGCCCGCGGCCAGTACGGCATCTTCGGCAGCGGCCGGGCGGAAGGCAGCACGGCGCTCAGCTACTATGCGCCCGACGGCATCGTCGCGGGGAACGTCATCGTCGCCGCGCCGACCTCGATGTATCCTGCGAACAACTACTATCCGAGCAGCACGAGCCTGCTCGGCTCGCTGAGCGACGGCGTCATGCTGTCCTCGGGCAGTACGTACTGGAACAAGGCGACCGACGGCACCATGATCGGCGCCGACGCGAACCGCCTGCAGGAGGCACTCTCGGGCGTCCGCTGAGCCGGAACCCGCGGCGCACGATCGCGCCGCGGGCCCGGAGTTCCTGAATCGACGAGAGCCCGGCTGCGCGATGGTGCGCAGCCGGGCTCTCGTGCCCGCAGGCCAGGGGGCGCCGCTCCTCAGGGTACGGAGGTGCCGGCGCGAGGCGTGATCAGCTTGAGCCGGTAGTCCCGGTACTCCGCGGGGTTGCCCTGCCGTCCGTCGCACGCGGCGAGGATGATGTTCACCATCTCGCGCGCCGTGGCGAAGTGCAGGTTGAAGTCGCCGGCGAACGCGGCGGCGGTGAGGTCCCGGAGGAACCGCTGCATCGGCGCCCCGAACATGGCCGATTCGTCGCGCGGATCCATGCCGTGCGCATGAAGCTTGACGAAGATCCAGTCGGGCCGGCCGAGGACGGTGATGTTCGCCCGGCGCCAGAGCCGGAAGCGGTTCATCGAGGGGAGGTACCGGGCCGTGATCGCCGAATTCTCGATCTGCGGTGCGGGGAGTCCGTGAATCCGCCGCTCGAAATTGAGCCCGAGCGGGCCCTGAACCATGATCGGCCAGCGCTCCGGTGGCTTGCCGACGCGAAGGTCCGCCCCGCGCCGGTGCGGTGCGCGCCGGTTGAGCGGCAGGCGGCACTCGTAGATCGAGTTGATCTTGAGCACCTGGGCGATGTCCGGCGCGGACGGCAGCGTGAGATCGGCGTAGCAGCCAGTCTCGGCGAGGATCTGCATTTCATCGTCCACCCCGCACGCCCGTCCCCCTGCCGAGTTCGCCAGCGCCCAGTTCCCGTGGACGAAGGCGTAGCGCGGCGGGCCCGTGCCCTCCCAGCGCGACAGGCAACCGTGGGAGACGAGGCGATCACGGAACTCGACGATGGTGCGGCGCGTGTTCTCCGACGTGTCGGGCGCGGTAACGCCATGGTGCAGGTGGAGCTCGACGTCCCCCCACCCCTGGGCGCAATGCGCCTGCAGCCGATCGATGATCGAAGGGATGTACTGCTCGGCGGGATAGAAATAGGTGCGCTGGAACGGCCGCCCGTCCGAATCCCGCCACGGGCTCAGCGCCGCCGGATAGTCGGCGCACCACCGGTCCATCCGCTGCTCCTGCACGGCGAGCGGCGCGAATCCGTCCGGCTTCTCAGGAAGGAACGCCGGCTCGAAATGATCGGCGAGCGCAACGATGACGTGCGGCCGCGTGCCGCGCCGTTCCCGGCGGGTGAGCCGCTGCCACCCCCACGAGGCGAGCCAGGGGGCGCTGCGCGCGGCCTTGTCCACCGTTTGCCAGATCACATCGACTGCGCCATTGCGCCGGGAGCGAAGGAGGCGAACGCCGTCGAGGTGCGGCGGAAGACGAATTCGTTGCAGCCGACCGATCCGCCGGCGGTGACCAGCTTGCGCAGCTCGAAGCCGCGATCCGAATAGAAGTCGAGGATCGCCTCGGGCTTCGCATACTCGAAGGGATATCCGCCGAGCCAGTCGTGCCAGTCGTGCCACACGGCCATGCCGCGCGCCGAGGAGCCGTAATCGGTATAGCGGCGCACCGGGTTGCGGAGCCAGACGAGATCCGCAGCGAGGCCCCGCATGATCCAGTAGGGGATGATCGCCCCGCTCACGCCGATCCGGCCGAGACTTCCGGAGCAGTAGAGCCGCTTGATCCGGGCCCAGCGACGCGACCAGGCGCCCTGGTCGTTGTAGATCGCGATGAAGAGCGTACCGTCCGGCTCGACGAGGCGCGCGGCGAGATCGAGACCGCGCCACATGTCGCCCGTGTGGTGGAGCACACCCCACGAGTAGACGATGTCGAAGGTGCCGAGCGTCGCGAGATAGTCGGCGTCGAGCGCCGAGCCGCGCTCGACCCGCCAGCCCGGATCATTGTTCGCGTAGCGGCGACGCAGCTCGGTCGTGCAGGCCACCGAGGTCGGGTCGTAGTCGAACGAGGTGACCGAGGCTCCCATCCGGTGCGCGACGAGGCTGGACAGGCCGCTCCCCGAGCCGATGTCGAGGAACCGCCGGCCCTTCAGGTCCTTCACGCCGAGCATCTTCGCCAGGGACTGCTGTGCCTGCTCGATCCGGCGATCGTCGAGCACCTTCAGGAACCGCGCCCAGTTCTTTCCGAACTCGAAGCGCTCGCCGCGGCGAACCTCTTCCGCATGATCGATGGAAGCGGCCTGGGCCAACATCGGGGTCGTCATGAAAGCCTCCTTACCAGCAGATACCCTGATATGCCGCGCCATCCGATGTGCGGCGTCCAAACGCACGAACCAGGTCCACGACCGGCTGGTCCGGGGCAAGGTGCCCCTGGATCTCCCGGAATTCCCCTGCGCTGTTGCCGATGATCACCGCCTCGCTCGCCTCGAGGACCTCGCGCGTGCTGCCGCGCATGAGATCCCAGATGTGCGGGATTTCCCGCTCGATGTACTCCCGGTTGGCGCCCATCAGGCGTGAACTCGTCACGTACGGGTCGTAGATCGCGAGCTGCAGCCCCTTGCCGAGAAGCATCTCGATCAGCGAGACCATGGGCGATTCGCGGAGGTCGTCCGTGCCGGCCTTGAAGCTGAGGCCGAGCACCCCGACCCGCTTCTTTCCGGTCGCCATGACGAGATCGAAGGCGTGCTCGATCTGCTTCCGGTTGCTCTCGAGGGTGGCGGCGAGCACCGGGACCTCGACGTCCATCGAGCGCGCCTTGTAGATGACGGCACGAAGATCCTTCGGGAGGCAGGAGCCCCCGAAGGCAAAGCCGGGCCGGAGATAGTAGGGTGAGATGTTGAGCTTGCGATCTTCGCAGAAGATACGCATCACCTCATGGCTGTCCACCCCCGCCGCCTTGCAGATGTTCCCTATCTCGTTGGCAAAGGCCACTTTGAGTCCATGGAACGCATTGCAGGAGTACTTCACCATTTCGGCGGTCCGGACGGGGACGATGTGCACCGGCGCCTCGAGCCCCTGGTAGAGCGCGGCGACGGCCGCGCCCGTGGCCTCGTCGTCCGCGCCGACGAGCGTGAACGGAGGATCGTAGAAATCGCGGATCGACGTCCCCTCGCGCAGGAACTCAGGGTTGCCGCAGACACCGAAATCGGCGCCGGCGCGCTTTCCCGATGACCGCTCGAGCGCGGGGATCACGAGCTCGTGAATCGTTCCCGGAAGGACGGTGCTCCGGATGACGACGGTGTGCCGCTCCGGCTTCGCGGCAAGTGCCGTGCCGATCTGCTCGCAGACGCGCTCGACATAGCTCAGATCGAGGCTGCCGTTGGGACGGCTCGGTGTTCCCACGCAGACGAGGGACACCGTGGTGCGCCGCACGGCGTCCGCAACGTCGGTGGTGGCCGTCAGGCGACCCGACCCGACCATCTCGGCGACGAGCTCGCCGATCCCCATTTCCACGATCGTGGCCTTGCCGGCGTTGACCATGTCGACCTTGCCGGCGTTCACGTCCACGCCGACGACGGTATGCCCTTCCCTGGCAAAGCAGGCCGCGGAGACGCATCCCACATACCCGAGGCCGAAAACGCTGATCGAAGTGGTCATGA
Source organism: Gemmatimonadales bacterium (assembly GCA_025928955.1). Classification (GTDB taxonomy): domain Bacteria; phylum Gemmatimonadota; class Gemmatimonadetes; order Gemmatimonadales; family GWC2-71-9; genus CAMLLJ01. The sequence goes on from JAICNA010000001.1 coordinate 22,831, forward strand.
CCGTCCTGTAAGCGTGGTGGAGGGCTCGCCGGCGGCTCGCGCGCACTGGTCCGCGAAGATGTCGGCCACGCGATCCCATCCGAACGAGCTCCGGACGAGATGCGCAGCGCTGGCGCCGATGGTTCCCGCGCGATCCGGGGCCTCGAGCAGCCCGGTCACGGCGTCGGCGAAGTCCTGTGGCACATCTGCCAGGAGCACGTTCTCTCCGTGCGCGACCGGGAGCCCCTCGGCGCCGATCGCCGTGGAGACGACGGCGCGCTCCATTGCCATGGCCTCGAAGATCTTGAGGCGGGTCCCGCCACCGATCCTGAGCGGCACGACGAATACGGCGGCCCGCTCGATGTACGGCCGGACGTCCGGGACCGTGCCGGTGACACGAACGAGGGGGTCCCGCTCGGCGAGCGCGCGAATACGCGCGGGCGGATTCCGCCCCACCACGGTGAGCGTGGCCCCCGGTACCCGGTCGCGGATCCGCGGAAGGACCTCATCGGTGAACCAGAGGATCCCATCCTCGTTCGGGAGCCAGTCCATGGACCCCGTGAACACCATGTCGAGCGGCTCGCGGGCAACGCCGCCGGATGGCCGGAAGAAGTCGACATCCACGCCCGTCGGGACGTCGCTCGCGCTCGGGACGCCGTAGGCGCTCCGGAACACGTCGCGATCCTCGGCGGAGACGGCGATCACGTGATCGAAGCGGCGGCATTCGGCACGCTCGAAGGCCTCCATCCGGCGCCACTGCTCGCGGAAATACCGGCGCGCCACGGCACCGCGGGCCACCTCTGCATGCCGGCGCCAGATCATCGCCTCGACATTGTGCTGGAAGAGCACCGTTCGCACCGGCAGCCCTGCCGGCACGTTGAGCGACGGCGCGAGAAAATCGCAGACCACGACGTCCACGGTGCCGCGGGCAACGAGTTCCTCGATCGCCCGCCGAAGCGCCGCCGAGCGGTACTTCGCCACCGCGTACGGGAGCGGCGAGAAGACGTTCGCGAGGAGCTCGCCGTAGAACTTCGGGCTCCGCTTGGCGGCGGTCCGGAACGGGACGCGCACGAGCTCGTCGGCGTATTCGGCGGCCCGTTCGACCGCGTCCGGCGCGGCTCCGCCGTCGTCGAGCGTCACGTAGGTGACGCGATGCTCGCGCCGGAGGGCGCGCAGCATGTTATACGTCCTGATCCGGCCGCCCTTGTCGACCGGATGCAGGAGCTCCGTCTTGACCCAGAGAATGTGCATTCGCTACCGGACGGCGGCGGCGAGGGCCGGTACGTCGAGCATCATGTCCGCCGGTGCCTCCCCGTCGAGGAAGATCCGGTGCCAGAGCTCGAGGTTCACCAGCGACCAGAGGCGCTCCGAGTGATCGACCTCCCCGGCATCGTGCTCGCGGACGATCCGCTCGACGGCGTCACGGGCGAAGATGCCGCGGGCTGCGGCGCGCTCGCCCAGCACGCAGTCCTGCACCACGTGGCGGTACGGGCCGCGGAACCACGCGCCCACCGGGACGGGGAACCCCATCTTGCGCCGGGACAGGATCTCCGGCGGAAGCGCATCCTTCATTGCCTGGCGCAGGATGTACTTGGTGGTCGTGCCGCGGAGCTTGAGGCGGTCGGGCAGCCTCGTGGTGAACTCCACGAGCGGATGATCGAGGAACGGCACGCGGCTCTCGATCGAAGCCGCCATGCTCATCTGGTCCTGCTTCATCAGCAGCTCGTGCAGGTACGTCCGCATGTCGGCATAGAGCAGCTGGTTGAGCAGCGACGCGCCCCGCGCATCGGCGATCGCCTGGTGGGCGGCGGCGTAGGGGTCAATGCCCGCCAGCCGGTCCCGCATCTCGGGGGCCAGGATCTCGGCCTGCCGAGCACGACCGAAAACGGCGAAGTTGTCGAAGTAGAGCGTGTCGATGTCGGCCTGCAGGTAGAGGCCGGTTCGCATGAGCCGATTGCGGAGCCGCGTTCCGCGGGGGAGCCGCTCGACGGCGCCGCGCACGGTGCGCCGCAGCCCGTCGCCGGCGAGCCGCTGGTAGCGCTCGCTCAGCGCCACGTTGTACATCGTGGTCCGGTACCGGCCATACCCTGCCAGCGTCTCGTCGCTTCCTTCTCCGGTCAGCACCACCTTCACGTGCTCGGCTGCGAGGCGCGAGACGAAGTTGAGCGCGATGCTGGACGGGTGCGCGATCGGCTCGTCCTCGTGCCACACGAGGGTGGGAAGCGCGCCGAAGAATTCGCCGGGGCTGACGACGATCTCGTGATGATCGGTCCGGTACCGCTCCGCCACGAGCCGCGCGTACGCGAGCTCGTTCGCTTCCCGCTCGGCAAATGCCACCGAGAACGTCTTGATCGGCTCGTCGACGAGCGTGCTCATCGCCGCCGTGATGGACGCCGAATCGATGCCGCCCGAGAGGAACATGCCGAGAGGCACGTCCGCCATGAGCCGCATGCGCACCGCGTCGCGGAAGCGCTCGCCGTACTCGGCGATCAGCTCGGCATCGGGCCGGGTGTCGATGGCCGCGGGGTCATAGCTGAGATCCCAGTAGCGCTCGATCCGCACCTCGCCATTCCGCCAGCGCAGCGTGTGGCCGGGCGGCAGGCGGCGGACGCCCTCGAAGAGCGTCTCGTCACCCGAGGGGGCGTGATTGGCCAGGTAATCGGGCAGGGCGTGGAGATTGAGCGCCGGCTCGACCGCCTGGGCCGCGAGGAGCGCCTTGATCTCGGAGGCGAAGTAGAGCGCGCCGTCGGCTGTGTGCACGTAGTAGAGCGGCTTGACCCCGAGCCGGTCCCGCGCGATGAAGAGCTCCCGCGTCCGCCGGTCCCAGATCGCGAACGTGAACATGCCGCGCAGGCGCGCCGGCGCGGCGGCGCGGTCGCGCTCGTATACGTGGAGGACCGTCTCGGTGTCGCAGTGCGTCCGGTAGGTGAAGCCTTCCCGCACGAGCTCGGGCATGAGCTCGGGGTGGTTGTAGACTTCGCCGTTGTAGATGATCTGCAGCGCGCCGTCGGCGCTCGCCATGGGCTGCGCGCCGTGGGCCACGTCGACGATGCTCAGCCGGCGATGGCCCAGGCCCACGCCTGGCTCGAGGAAGATGCCGGCGCCATCGGGGCCCCGGTGCACGAGCACGTCCCGCATCCGCTCGATGAGTGGCGCATCGAGGCGGCGGGACGATCCATCCGGCAGTACGATCCCGCAGAATCCGCACATCGCTCAGCTCACACCGGGCTGCGGGTGCATCACTCGTTCACCGCGCGCAGCGGACCCTCGGCGACGAGAATCTCCTGCGTCCATGCGGGCGTCGAGATCCTCACCCGGTCCTCCTGAAAGTTGACAACCGGCCGCGCGCCCTGCCCCAGCGGCACCAGCGCCGTGACGATCACGTTTCCATCCTCCGGCCCCATCGCCCAGACACAGATCGCCGAGGCCACGCGGGCGCCGAACACGGGAGCGCTCCAGCCCGCTTCGACCCGCAGCGCGCCGGCCGACGCCGCGATGAGCAGGCCCGTCCCCTGCGGCTCGCGGAGTGTACAGGTCCGGTCGGCCGGATCGAGCTCGAGGCCGGGGGCCGCATGCCAGCGGACCTCGAACGGGTGTCGCCCCGCGCTCACGATCGTATCCCGCACCACCCACGCACGCTGCGGCACGAAGAGGATCTCGCGCCGGTGCTCCGCCGGAGGAGCAAGGTCCGCGTACCCGTCGTGCGAGCCGTCGAAGGCGGTCCAGGCTTCGTTCGACTCCCAGCGGATCAGCGTCGCCCCGGCGCGGTTCGCCCACCTGAAGGGCGTGGCGGGGACCGACGAGGATCGACCGGCCACCGTCACCGTACTGTGCGCCGCGGAGCTCCGGAAGGCGTCCCGGTCCTCGGCCGTCGCGACATATGTGTACGTGCCGGGATCGACCAGCATGGGGCGGCCTCGTGCCGCAACTTCGATGGCGAGCGTGTCGGCGTGTCCATGGCCACCGTTGAGGCCGCCGAGCGGCCCGCAGTCCACGGCCAGGTAATTCGCCTCGACACCCCACCCGTCCCGCATCACGAAATACCCGCCATCGGGGTATGCCGCGGGGACCACTGGCTTCCGCATTCCCATCCGCTCGAACCGGGCCGGACCGCCAGAGCCAAGGAGCCAGACCAGCTCGGGCACGGGCGCACCCGCCCCGAAGCAATAATCGGGCCTCTCGAGAAGGGCACCGCCGAGGGCGAGCGTATCACGGAAGTCGTTGGAGTCACGTCGCTTAAGCATCACCAACCTCCCCCCGTCGTCATCGCCGATCAGGGGCCAGCGGCGATCGGGTCGCATGAGCGCAACGGTATGATCCAGGAGGGCCTCGAGGGCGCCCGCGAGCCGGGCGTCAAGGGCCTCGCCGGCCTGCCTCCGGAGCAGCGCCAGATGCAGGTAGAAGTCGGCGGTGTAACGGTGGTAGTAGCTCGACTGCTCGAAGTAGACCCCATCCGGACGTATCTGGCGACCCAGCTCGCCGAACAGCACCTTCTCGCCGCGTTCGACCCAGCGGGCGGCGCCGCGCAGCTCAGGGAAATGGGTGCCGATGTAGACGAGGCCGAGCGCCTCCCCCGTGAGGTGGGTATTCGGGCTGAAGTAGGTGGAGAGATGCACCTCGAGGTGACGCGCATGCACGTGCAGCATGCCGAGGATGCGCCGATACACATCCGCCTTCAGTTCGGCCGAGGCACGGATGAGATACAGCGCCCAGGTCCAGGAGATGGCCCGGAACGCCACCTCGAGACTGCTCGCCCAGTTCATGCCCCGCTTCGGTGGATTCGCGTCGATCCACGCAGACAGCTGGCCCAGCAGGGCGCGGGGAAACGATTCGTCACCCGTGAGCGCGTACGCCTGCGCCAGGGTGACGAAGTGCTGATGGCGATTGAGCTCCCAGACCACCTTGTGATCCCCGACCACCGCGTATTCGAGATATGGAATCCGGCTCCAGTGCACGAGCGGCGCGCGGCGTCCGGAAAGGGGATCGAGCTGCCAGTCGATCGGGTCGCCGAAGGAGAGCTCGCGATGGCCGAGCAGATCGAAGCGGCCCTCGAGGGCGCGCCGCGCGGCGGCCTCGAGGGATTGGGCCTCACCCGGCCAGAGCGCACGGAGCGTCGCCGCGGCGTCGGCGGGCTCATCCATCGCCGGGAAGACCGGGGCGGCGCGCGCGCGGAAGTCCGCAAGGAGCGCCGCGGGATCCGCTCCGCCCTGCACCAGCGAGGCAATGCGTTCGTCGCTGGGCTCGCGGCCCTCGGGGTGCCAGCCGGCACGCTCGAGCAGCACCGCCGCGAGCTGCGCGCTCCGGACGCGGATTTCCCCGAGGGTGCGGCCGCGGAGCCGGCCGATCATCCGGCGAGCTCCTCGTAAAGCGCGAGCACGGCCTCGATGTTCCCGGTCCCCTCCGCCGCCCGCGGCGAGCGAGGCGCGCCCATCGCGGCGACGGCGGCGTCGACGAGCGCTTCCGAATCGCCGATCGGGACCAGCCGCACGCCGTCCGGCCGCATTCCCGTGTCCGTCGCGACGACCGGCGTGCCGAGTGCGAGCGCTTCGCGCACCGAGATCGAGTCACCGTCGTAGAGTGTCGTTCGGAGAAAGACGCGGGATGCGGCGATGGCGCGAAGTGTCTGGTCGTGCGGAACGTCTCCCGCCAGGCAGATGTGCTCGCTGGCCGGAGATCGCGCGATGAGCGCGCGCAACTCGCCCTCGAGACTCCCCGACCCGACGATCAGGAGCCCGGCGCCGGGGGCGGCAGCCCGGATCCCGGGCAGTGCCTCGATCTGTCGCGCGAGATCGTACTCGGGTTCGAGCAGGCCGACGGTCGTGAGAAGGCGGTCGTGCGCAGCCATGAAGGCGACGAGGTGCGGCGGAAGCTCGGGAGCGGACTCACTCTCCGTCACCGTGGGAGACTCGTGAGGGAGGATCAGCCGGATGGCGTCGGCCCAGCACCCGAACCGGCGGAAGAGATCGGCGAGTTCTTGATTGACGACGATGATCCGGTCGAACCGCCGGAACACGGCGCCGCGGAGGGATGCTGCGCGCGCGGTGCGTCCCTCGGCGGAGGAAGGATATCCGCCCGAATGGAAGGTCAGCACCGACCGGGTGCCGGGAAGCATCGTGCAGACCGCGGCGAGCCCGAGGAGGCGGGGCGTGAGATTCCCGCCCAGGTGGAGATGCACCACATCGTACTCGAGCGCACCGAACAGGCGGAGCAGCGGCAGCACGCCCCGCGGGTAATACACTGCCTCGTCCCCGCTCTCCGGCGCGCCCGTGATGTTGATGACCGCGCACGGGATCCCCCGCGCGCGGAGGAGTCGCCTGATCGCCACCAGATTCGTCTGTACGCCTCCATGCGGCGGAGGATACGGCCCCAGCTGGAGCACCCGCATCAGCCGCCAGGCGCGAGCACGCGCTGCCAGTCGGCGACGAGCGGCACTCCGCCGCGACGTGCGGACTCCATCAGCTTCAGGCAGACCACGGTGGCGCGGGCCCCATCCTGCACCGATACCGGGCTCGGCGTGCCGGCTCGCACCGCATCGAGGAACGCCTTCAGCTGTGCGTCGTACCCCTTCTCGGCGAACCAGCGGCGGGATGTCCGGCGCAGCCCGCCGGCCGAGGTGAAGCTCTTGAAGTCCTCCGCCATCGCGCCGATGCCGGGCGCGAACGCTTCGACCCGCTCGCCGCCCGAGGTCCTGCTCCCGACGGTACAGTAGGTCAGGTTGGCGATGGATCCGTCGGCGAAGGTGAAGGTGGCCGCAATGTTGTTCTCGCCGATCGGCTCGGTGCGCCCCGTCGGGAGGGACACGGCGCTCACCTGTTCGATCTCGCTCCCGAGCAGCCAGTAGAACAGGTCCACGAAGTGGCACGCCTCGCCGAGGATGGCGCCGCCGATCGCGGGATCGGCCATCCAGAAGCTGCCCGAGATGCCCGGCGAGTTCACGCGGGCGGTGAGGACGGCGGGACCGTTCCGCCGTGCGAGCTGGTCGCGGAGTGAGAGGTAATCCGGCGCGAACCGGCGGTTGAAGCCGACGGCGAGCTGCCTCCCGGACTCGTCCACGGCATCGAGCAGCTCGCGGCACTCCGCCTCGGTGAGCGCCATCGGCTTCTCGACGAAGACGTGCTTCCCCGCCCTGAGCGCGGCGAGTGCCTCCCTCGCGTGATGCTGGTTGCGGCTCGTGATCAGCACGATATCGACGAGCTCGTCACGCAGGACCTCGTCATAGTCGGTGGTGCAGTAGGCCGCACCGAACCGGCGCGCATACGCCTTCCCTCGCGCCCCGCTCGACGACTGCACCGCGCGCACGCTGCCGCCCGCCTTCTTGAGCGCGGGCATGTGCGCCCACCGGGCGATGTTCGCGGCGCCGATGAGCGCAACGCGGGCGCCGGCGGGCGCCGAGCCTGCGGGAAGGGCCACCGTCCGGACGGGGGCCGCGGGGACCTGGGCTGCGGGCGGCTCGGGGTACTCGAGCAGCACGGCCAGGCTGGTCGACCCGGGCTGCATGATCGTGTCGTAGGCGGTCGGGGCCGCTTCCAGCGGAAAACGGTGCGTGACGAGCGGGCCGACCTGCACATCGCCGGTGGCCATGAGCCGGAGAAACTCCTCCATGTTCCGGTTCTCGGTCCAGCGCACGTACGAGTACGGATAATCCTGGCCCTTCTTCTCATAGAGCGGATCGTAGCTCCCGGGCCCGTAGGCTCGCGCCATGTAGAGCTGGATCTCCTTGAGGTACATCTCGAGCCAGGGGAAGCTCATCTCGACTGCGCCGAGCACGACGATCCGTCCCCGGTCGCGGCAGATCCGCAGCGCCTGCTCGCACGGAGCGGACGACTTCGCCGCCGCAGCCACGAAGACGCAGTCCACCCCCTTGCCATCGGTGAGCGAGGCGATGGCATCGGGCAGGCCGCTCCCACCCGCGATCCCGTGCTCCGCGCCAAGCTGGCGCGCCAGGTCGATCCGCTCCTGGCGCAGGTCCACGCCGATCACCCGGCCGCCCTGCAGCCGCGCGAGCTGTGCGGTCAATTGCCCGACCAGGCCCAGCCCGATCACGGCCACCGTTTCGCCCAGCGCGACGTTTCCGGTGCGCACGCCATTCATCGCAATGCTGCCGAGCGTCGCGAAGCATGCTGCGTCGAACGGCAGGGCGTCCGGGACCCGGGCCACGAGGTTGCGGCCGGTCTGAATGCATTCGCCGTGGCCGGTTCCCTCACCGCCGTACGCTACACGGTCACCGATCGCGAGATCCGTCACGGTAGGATGCCGGTCGATCACCACGCCCGCGCCGGAGTAGCCGAGCACGGCGTAGTCGCTGAACTTCGCGAGGACCTCGCTCGCGGTGCGCACCGGGCCGTTCGCCATCATCACGTCGAACACCTTCCGCAGGTGCGACGGATTGTGCGCGACTTCCTGGATGATGCCTTCCTTGTGGATGCTCGCCGTCTCCGTCCCGCTGCTGATGAGCGAGAATGCTGGCCGGATGAGCACGCCGTGCGGCACCGGTATCGGATCGGGGACCTCGTCCACCACGATGTCCTTGAGGCCCTTCCTGAGCACCTGTTTCATCGAAATCCCATGCGTAAGAGTTCCATCATCAGCGCCGCCACACGTCCCAGCGGCCGCGCAGCCCGTAGTACGTCGCCGTGACGATCGCCGCCTGGAGCGAGATGCCCCAGGCCGCCAGGTTCCTCACGGCGCGCCATTTCCCGGCGGCGCCAGCCGCGAGCGCGAGCAGGACGAGTGCCCCCGCCCCGGCGACGAGCGTATAGGGCCCGTATCGGCCGACCAGAATCGCCAGGACGGCTGCCCCGAGGCACACCAGAAGATAGGGGGTCAGCAACCGCAGGAGCTTGTGGAGAACGAACTGGACCCACACGGGATTCCTGACTGGAGCGAGCACCGCCGGCAGCCAGGCGCAGAGCTGGAAGTTGCCGGTCAGCGTCCGCACCTTGCGCCGGTACTCCTCAGAGGCCTCGGTGGTCCGGGTATCGAAGGCGCGCGCGGCGTCGGTGAAGCCGATGCGCTGGCCGGCGAGGACGAGCCGCATCGGGACATACAGATCGTCGAGGATCAGGCCCGCCGGCAGGGGTGCCCAGTGCGAGCGGCGCATCGCGTAGATCGACCCGCTCACCCCGATCGCCGAATGCAGCACGGCCTCGTCGCGTCGCAGGCGCCGCTCCATCCGCCAGTAGCGGTCGATGAGCGATTCTTCCCCTCGGCGCGGCAGCTCGAGCCGACCCGAGGTCGCGGCGAACGTGCCGTCGGCGAGGTCGGCAACGAGCCGGCGGATCGCGTCCGGCGCGAAGCGCTGGTGTGTATCCGTGAGGACGAGAATCTCGCCCGACGCGGCGCGGGCACCGGCGTTGAGATTCGTGGCCTTGCCGCCGGGCGGGTCCCCGCGCACGACCGAGAGGCCGGGTCGCCGGCCCGCCAGCTCCGATTCATCCGTGGCACTCGCGTGATCGAGCGCGATGACGACGTGGAGCTCGCCGGGATAGTCCCCTGCCAGGATATCGTCCACGCGGGCGAGGATATCGGCCGCCGGCTCGCGTGACGCGACGAGGACAGTGACCGACGGCCACGCCGCGGGCTCGTGCACGACGCGTTTCCCCGCGCGCGAGGCGAGGACGCGCATAAGGAGCGGATAACCGATCCATACGAGGATCAGGAGGAGGGCGGCACCGATGGCGAGGGCGGTCACAGGGATGAATACAGCGCTTCGAGCGCGCGCGCGTAGGTGTCGCGATCGAACCGGCCCTCGAGGCTCTGCCGCCCGGCGCGCCCGAGTGCGATGCGCCTGGACGGGCTCACGGCCAGCGAATCGATCGCCGCGGCGAAGCCGGGGACGTCGTCGACGTCGAGGACGATCCCCTCGCGGTCGCTCCGGATGATTTCGGGAATGCCTCCGACCCGCGTGGTCACCACCGGCAGCGAAGCCGCCATCGCCTCCGCCACGACAAGGCCGAACGTCTCGTAGCGGGACGGCAGGAAGAAGATGTCGGAGCTCGCGAGGATGTCGGGGATGTCGTTTCGCGAGCCGAGGAACAGGACACGGCCCGCAAGCGTCGGGTCCTCTGCGGCGCGGATCATCTCATCCGCATACGCCTCGTGTCCGAGTCCCGCGCGCCCGGCGATGATGAACCGGAGCTCAGGCCGGCGCGGAATCATCTCGCGCGCCACAGCGAGCAGCACGTCGATCGCCTTGTTCGGCGTAAGCTGGCAGACCGACGCCACCACGACGTCCGAAGGCGCGAGCCCGAGCGAGGGCCGGATGCCGCGGCCCGACTCGATCTCCGCGATGTTGACCGGATTGTGCAGCACCGCTGCCTTCCGCGCGATCCTCGCGCGGTGGCCCGTCGCGCGGAAGTGCGCCTCGGAGACGAAGACGACCTTCGACGCGGCGAAGCGGTCGAGGTTCTGGGCGTCGACATCGAGGGGGTTGTGGACGTGAAGGATGACCGGAACGCCCGCGAGGGGCGCAGCGAGCACGATATCCAGATTCCAGCCGAATTCGTTCACGTGCAGCACGTCGACGCGCGCGCGGCGGAGCAGCGAGGCGGATCGGAGCACCGCCCTGAGGGAGCGGCCAGGCCGCCGGTAACTCGCTTCGGTGACGTTCCCCCGCAGAATCTCGACGTCCCGCGCCTCCAGCTCTCTCAGCAGGGCCCCGTCGGACTCGCTGCTGGCGAGAAACAGCGGCGTATGGCGGTGCCGATCGAGGGCATCGATCATGCCGATGAGTGCCTTCGGGGAGCCGGTATCGAACTGGTGCGAGCTGTAGAAATAGAGAATGCGCACGTCAGGCGAGTTCCAGGATCGCGAGTGCGCGAGATCGGGGCACTCGTCGGTGGGGACGTCCATTGGCCGGCCGGTCGGATTCGAGCGGGGTCCACGACACGGCTGGCCTCACGCCTCTGCGTAGACGGCTTCGAGTGCCCGCGCGTAGGTGGCGCGGTCGAAACGGCCGTCGAGGCTCTTCCGCGCCGCGCGCCCCACGGTGCGGCGCCGCTCGGGAGAGTCGATGAAGAGATTGATGGCCGACACGAACGCCGCGCGATCGTCCACCGGCGCGAGCGAGCCGATCGCGGCCGACGAAACGATCTCCGGAATGCCGCCCACATTCGAGGCCACGACAGGCAGCGATGCAGCCATCGCCTCGGCTACGACGAGTCCGTACGTCTCGTGCCGACTCGGGAGGAAGAAGATATCGGAGCTTCGCAGGATGTCGGGGATGTCCTGCCGGGGGCCGAGGAAGCGGATCCGGCCCCCGAGCTCGGGGTGGGCAGCGCGCGCCATCTGCCGGTCCGCATAGTCCTGCTCGCTTCGCCCGACCGGGCCGACCACGAGGAACTGCAGCCCGGCGCGCTGCCGCAGCAGCTCGATGGCCACGTCGAGGAACACGTCGACGGCCTTCCGCTCCGACAGCTGGCAGACGGTGGTGATGACGGTGTCTTCCGCGGCCAGCCCGAGGTCGCCGCGGATGTCGCGGCCGCCGGCATACCGCTCGACGTCGATCGCGTTGTGCAGGACGCGCGCCTTCCCGGCGACGAGGTCGAGTCCGGCGGTCTCCTGCCGATGCGCCTCGGAAACGAAGAGGACGCGCCAGGCGGCGAAACGGTTCAGGTTGCGAGGATGGATCCGCAGCCTCGTGTGCACGTGGAGGATCACCGGGATGCGCGCCAGCCAGGCGCCGAGCACGATGTCCTGGTTCCACCCGAACTCGTTGAGGTGCAGCAGGTCGATCCGCTGGCGCCGAAGCCATCGCGCGGCGCCCATGACACTCCCCGATGCGTTGAGCGGGCGGCCCACCCCGATCTCGCGGACCGGGCGCCGGAGGATCTCGACGCCCCGACCCGAGAGCTCCGAGACCAGTGGGCCATCGGCCGTCGCGAGGAAGAGAGGCTCGTGGCGGGAGCGATCCACGAGCTCCACCGTCGTCGCGAGCATCTTCGGCGACCCGGTGGTGAAATGCTGCCAGCTGTAGAAATACAGGATGCGCATCAGGCCGCGCGGCCGCTCCGCCAGCGGTAGAACTCGCGGATGGCGCCTGCCGCCATGCAGGTGCGGAGCTTGTAGTAGAACCGTCCCCGCGGCTCGAAGGTCGTGAGCCAGCGCGCCGCCCAGACGGGCAGCTCACGAAAGAGGTAGCGCGGAATCCCCGCGATCCGCGGAATGCCCGGCGGCAACTCATACTCGGCGAGGAAGGGCTCCAGCCGGCCGCGCTGGAAGTACCAGCGCTGGAAATAGCTGCGATTGAGCCGCGCCGGTGTGACGGGGTGAAGCACCTCCGCAGCCCGGGAGAAGATGAGCTTCTCACCGGCATGCAGAAGGCGCAGGCCGAACTCGATATCCTCGCCGGGGATCGGGAGGCTCCCCGAGTGCCCGAGGTCGAGCCGGAACACGCCGTGCTTGCGGAACATCTCGCGGCGGTAGGCGCAATTCGCTCCGATCGGCGGCGCCACCACGGGACCGAATTCCGCCGGGTTCGAATACTGCACGATCCCGCCCATCATCCGGTACGGTTCGGACTCGCTCGCCCAGCGCGGCACCGCCACTTCCCAGCGCGCCTTGACCGCGCCTCCGACACCGGCGCATTCAGGATCGTCGAATGGCGCGAGCAACGCGGCGAGCCACCCCGCGGGAATCGTCACGTCGTCATCGGTGAACACGACGATCGGGGCACGCGTCTCCGCGATGCCCCGATTCATTGCCCGCGACTTGCCCTGGATCCCCTCGAAGGAGTAGCGGAGCGCGAGCGGTCCCTTCGCCATGCGACGCTCGACGAGGGCCCGGGTGCCGTCCGAAGAATTGTTGTCCACCACCAGCACTTCCCACCGGTAGCGTTCGACGCCGGCCTGGCGCTCGAGTGCATCGAGAACCACTTCGAGCCCGGCCACCCGGTTGTACGTGCAGATGACGACACTGGCGTCAGGCACCTCCTCACGCTCGGCCACGCAGCAGCTCCGGAAAAAGGACCTGCCGTACGTCGGCGCCCGACCTGAGCAGGTCGGCCGCGGCCGCGGTCTCGGTCAGGGGGCCGCGCCAGACGTCCGGCTGCGCTCCCTTCCGCAGGAGCCGGGCCGTGGCCTCGACCATGTAATAGAACAGGGCGCCGACGGCCTGATCGGCCGAAAGTCCTTGAGCCACCGCGTTTTGCCGCAATACCTCCCGGCCGCCCCGGCCCAGGATGTCGTGCCCTTCGAGATGCCTTACCCAGGGGATGTCGAGACCGTGGCCCCCGCTCAACAGGTATTCCGTACTGGTGAAGGTCAGGTGGCACGCGTCGAACAGCGGAGCCTCGACCCGGCCGAAGAGGTCGAAATCGAGCAGACGCCAGACACCTTTTTCGCGGATCACGTTGCCCGGCCAGAGGTCGCCGTGCTGCGGAAAAGGTGGCGCAGTGCCGGCCGCGCGGAGCGCCGCGGCGGTCGCGGCGGTCTGCTCGCTGCTGAGCGGAAGCAGCGCGAGCGACGCCTCTCCCTCCCGCCAGAAATCGAACGGCTCGGTCCGGGCGAGCTCCGGAAGCCCCGCCTGTCCGGCGCGCCCGATGGCCGTGGCGAGAGCGGTCAGCTCGAGCACGGCATCGCGCCACTCGTCGTGCGACATCTTCCTCAGCAGGTGCGCGAAGAGCTGCCCACCCATGTACCGCGTGGCCAGCACCTGGATGCCGTCGGCCCGGATCCCCGCGGATTCCGGCAGGTGTGGCCGGATATCCGGCGACTGGGAGAGCCGCCGGAGGATCTCCGCCTCACGTGCGGCCGTCGTGTCTCCCGAATCGCGGCACCGGACGTAGTAGGCGGGCTCTCCCGCGGCCGACAGCACGAGGAGATTGAATCCCCTCGCCGCATCGCCGACGACCTCGTGCCGCGGCACCGGAATCGGGCCGTCGTTCTTGATCATGACGATGCGACGCCAGTCGGACGGAAGCTCGTCGCCCAGCTGACGCAGCGCCGCGTCGAGCGCAGTGGCCAGCGCCTGGTTCACAGGTAGCCCACGCAGGCACAGCCGGGATAGAGGAGCGCATGGGCACCAAGCCGTGCCACGAGCGGGCGATACCGGCCGATCGCGGAACTCATGTGTTCCATCCGTTCGTGATGTACGGTGGCCGGCCCCCACGTGGGGATGATGCTGCTCGCTGCCTCTGGAAAGGGCTGGATGTAGTACGAGGCGAGGCGGCGGAATCCGGCGCCGGCGAGCTCCTCGAGCACCCGGCGCCTCGTCACCAGCCGCTCCGGGCCCCACCCGCGGAGATACCGGCGCGCCCAGAACGGATTCACGAAGGTCACGAGCACGCAGCCGCCATCGCGCAGGACGCGGCGGCTCTCGCTGAGCGCATCACTGAGCCAGGCCAGCTCCCCGGGAGCGCATTCCTCCAGCCGCGAGATGGCGACGAGGTCGACGGCGGAGTCGGAGACGGGCAGCGGCCGGATATCCCCCGGCCCCACCCGCGAAACATCCGTGAAATGCGGGGCAATCACGCCGGCAAGCGCATCCTGATCCGGCGCAATGACCAGGGCGCTCTCCTGGCGGGGCGGCGCCAGCAGCCAGACCCAGTTGCCGGCCGCGAGTACCGGCGGGGATGAGATCAGCTCGACCGACATGCAGTTCCTTCAGATTGGGCGACCGACCATCGGCGCGCCTGCGGCCGCTCGTCCGGTATATTGTGGATGAGTCGCGACACCTCGCCGACGCGGCTTCCGACCTGCCGCTGTCGTGCGCTCGACTGTCGTAAGAGCACCACAGAACTTACACCGGCCCCGGGGCCGAAGCCGTGTGGAGAGTCACGGTTCAGGGGCTGCCCGGAGCGCGCGGCCGGCACGAGCAAGATACGGACCCGGTGGCACTCCTCTTGCCCCGGAGCCCGCGGTTCAGACGACGCCACGGGGGCTCTCCCGACCGTCCGTCCGCCGGATGCACGAGGCCGGCATTCTCGCACCGGGGAACTCGATGAAGCTCGTGATCCTGGCAGGAGGGCTCGGCACCCGCCTGTCCGAGGAAACCGCGGTGAAGCCCAAGCCGATGGTCGAGATCGGCGGACGTCCCATCCTCTGGCACGTCATGAAGATCTACTCCGCGCACGGCATCAACGACGTGATCGTCTGCTGCGGGTACAAGGGGTACGTCATCAAGGAATATTTCGCGAACTACTTCCTGCATCTCTCCGACGTCACGTTCGATCTCGCGAAGAACACGATGGAAGTGCACAATCACCGCGCCGAGCCGTGGCGCGTCACGCTCATCGACACCGGGGACGCGACGATGACGGGCGGGCGGCTCCGGCGCGTGCGTGAGTACCTCGGCGACGAAACGTTCTGCTTCACCTATGGCGATGGTGTCGGCAATGTCGACATCACGCGGCTCCTCGCCTTCCATCGCGAGCAGCAGGTCCTCGCCACGCTCACGGCCGTCAAGCCGCCGGGCCGGTTCGGCGCCGTGGCGCTCGAGCAGGGCCAGCACAAGATCCACTCGTTCCGCGAGAAGCCGCGGGGGGATGGCACGTTCGTGAACGGGGGCTTCTTCGTGGTCGAGCCGAGGGCGATCGATTACATCGCAGGAGACTCGACCAGCTGGGAGCAGGAGCCGCTCGAGCAGCTCGCGAACTCCGGGCAGCTCGCCGCGTACCAGCACGAGGGCTTCTGGCAGCCGATGGATACCCTGCGGGACCGGCAATACCTCGAGGATCTCTGGGCCTCGGGGAACGCTCCCTGGAAGGTCTGGTAGTCGTGGCGCGGGTCTTCGTAACGGGAATCGACGGGTACATCGGCACGGTCCTTGGCCCGGTGCTCATGAGCCGCGGCCACGAGGTCACCGGCTGCGATACGGGATACCACCGGATCGGGTGGCTGTACAACGGCGTGAGCGGGATGCCGCGGGTCATCAATCGCGACATCCGGCACATCACGGCCGAGGATCTGGCGGGGTACGATGCGGTCGTCCACCTCGCCGAGCTGAGCAACGACCCGGTGGGCCAGCTCGCCCCGCATATCACCTACGAGATCAATCACCAGGGCTCGATCCGCCTCGCCCGGCTCGCGCGCGAGGCGGGGGTTCCCCGCTTCGTGTACTTCAGCTCCTGCAGCGTCTATGGGGCGAGCGCCGACAGGGCGCAGGACGAGGAAGGGACGACGCAGCCGCTCACGGCGTATGCGGAGTGCAAGCTGCTCGTGGAGCGGGACCTCCGCCCCATGGCGGGCGATGATTTCTCACCCACGATCCTCCGGAACGCCACCGCGTACGGTGCATCGCCACGGCAGCGGTTCGACCTCGTCGTCAACAACCTGGCGGGCCGCGCCTGGTGCTACCGGGAAATCCGGATGGACTCCGACGGCACGCCGTGGCGGCCCCTCGTGCACATCCTCGATATCGCACAGGCCGCGGCGTGCGTTCTCGAAGCGCCGCGGGAGACGGTGCACAGCGAGGTGTTCAACGTCGGGGCGAACAGCGAGAACTACCAGGTGCGGGACGTGGCCACGATCGTCGGGGAGACCTTTCCCGGCTGTGAAGTCACGTTCGGGAGCCGCGGCGGGGACCAGCGGGATTACAAGGTCAACTTCGACAAGATCGCGACGAAGCTTCCCGGCTTTTCGCCGCGCTGGAACGTGCGGAAGGGCGCCGAGCAGCTCCTGGGGGTTTTCGAGCGGATCAGGATGCCCGCCGAGCTGTTCGAATCGCGGGCGCACACTCGGCTCAAGCAGATCCAGTACCTGCTCGAGACTCAGCAGATCGACCAGGACTTCTACTGGAAGGAGTGAGCCGCGTTCGGCTCCCGCTCACGATGATCTTCACCGAGACACGACTCCCCGGCGCCTTTCTCCTGGACCTCGAGCCGCGTGAGGACTCACGCGGCTTCTTCGCGCGGACCTTCTGCCGCAACGAATTCGAGGCGCATGGGCTTCGCCCCGACATGGTGCAGTGCAACGTGTCCTACAATCACCATGCGCGCACCATGCGCGGCATGCATTACCAGATTCCGCCGGCCGCGGAAACGAAGCTCGTCCGCTGCACGCGCGGAGCGATCTACGACGTGATCGTGGACCTGCGGCCGGAAAGCCCGACGTATCTCCAGCACGTGGGTGTCGAGCTCACGGCGGACAACCGGCGACAGCTCTACGTGCCGGAGCTGTTCGCGCATGGATACCTCACGCTCGAGCCTGGCACCGAGGTGGCGTACCAGGTCGGCGAGTTCTACACCCCGGGGTACGAGCGCGGGATCCGCTGGGATGACCCGGCGCTCGGGATCAGGTGGCCGGCACCCGTCGAGGTCATCTCAGACAAGGACGCAGCCTGGCCCGCCTGGGCCGCGCGGGAGGCGCCGCGATGATCATCGTCGACCGCGCGCTGCGCAAGCTCGAGGAGGACGGCAGGCCGCTCCGGGTCGCGATGGTCGGCGCCGGGTTCATGGCGAAGGGAATCGCCAACCAGATCATCAACTCGGTGCCGGGGATGCGACTGGTCGTGATCGCGAACCGGACACTCGCGAACGCCGAGCGGTGCTACGCCGACGCGGGGGTCGCACCGATGCGGCCGCGGAGCGTGATGGAACTGGAAGACGCGATCCGCGCCGGCCGGGCGAGCGTCTGCGAGGACTTCACCTGGGCGACGGACGCCGAAGGGATCGACTGCGTGGTGGAAGTCACCGGCGCCGTCGAGTTCGGGGCGCAGGTCATCCTGCGCGCCATCGAGCATGGGCGGCACGTCGTGACGATGAACGCGGAGGTGGACGGCACCGTCGGGTCGATCCTCAAGGCCTACGCCGATCGGCAGGGCGTCATCCTCTCCGGAAGCGACGGCGACCAGCCGGGCGTCGAGATGAACCTCTACCGGTTCGTGCGCGGGATCGGGCTCACGCCGCTCGTGATGGGCAACATCAAGGGACTGCAGGACCCGTATCGGAATCCCGACACCCAGCGCGGCTTCGCCGAGAAATGGGGCCAGCGGCCCGAAATGGTCACGAGCTTCGCGGACGGCACCAAGATGTGCTTCGAGCAGGCCATCGTGGCGAACGCGACGGGCATGCGGGTGCTGCAGCGCGGCATGAGCAACGGCCTCGCGTGGCCGGGCCACGTGGACGAGCTCACCAGGCATTACGACATCGACGAGCTGCGGCAGCACGGCGGCGCGGTGGATTACGTCGTGGGCGCGAAGCCCGGCCCGGGCGTGTACTGCATGGCGGCGCATGACGACCCGAAGCAGCGGCACTACCTGAACCTCTACAAGCTCGGCGAGGGGCCGCTCTACAGCTTCTACACACCCTATCACCTCTGCCACTTCGAGCTTCCCTTCTCCGTGGCTCGGGTCGTCCTGTTCGGCGACCCGGTGCTCCAGCCGCTCGCCGGACCCACCGTCGAGGTCGTGACCGTCGCGAAGACCGATCTCGCTGCGGGCACGGTTCTCGACGGCATCGGCGGCTTTCATGTCTTCGGAACCGCGGAGAATGCCGGCCCCGCGCGACGCGAGCGGCTGCTGCCGATGGGCCTGAGCGAGGGGGCGGTGCTGCGTCGAACCGTGCGGAAGGATGCCGTGCTCACCTACGACGACGTGACGCTTCCCGCGGGGCGCCTCGTGGATCGGCTCCGCCGCGAGCAGGACGCGCGGTTCCCCGTCCCCGGGGAGCCGGTCGCCGAGCCGGTCGCCTAGGAAAGCGCGTTCGAGGCGCCCGGGGATGACGACCAGGAATCCGGCGTCTCCCCGGCCGACCGGGAGTCCTCGAGCAGGTGGGGAATCCAGAAGGCCCGATCGTACCTCGGCCACGCATGGCAGCCGAAGGGAATCGCCCCCCCGGTCATTTCGAAGCAGCGACGCGGTTCCGTCTCCCAGGCGAACCTCAGCGCCTCTTCGATCGGAGCGATGCGGAAGGCGGGATCGAAGCGCGTCGCTTCGAAGGCCCAGAACTGGTCCTCTGCGACGCGGTGGCGGTACAGCGACCATCGCACGTTGTTGAAGATGCTGAGATGCTTGAGCCACCGGCGCCAGAACTGGTGGAACCGCACGTGCCGGGGCTTGCCGGCGATGTACTTCCGCCAGTAGTCGGCGGGCTCCATGTCACGGTGCTTCGAGGCGAGCACGCGAAGGAATGCGTCCACCTTCCGCAGCGAGAACCCGCCGTTCCCGACTCCCGAGGTGCGGCCGTACTCCTCCAGCCACCGCGTATGCTTGCAGGCGAACCAGGGGGCGCCGATGTAGTCCCAGTCGCGCGCACACCATTCGGTGAGCTGATCCGAGAACACCAGCGCGTCGAGGTGGCAGATCAGGATGAAGCGGTACTGGCGGAATGCCTGATAGAACTGGCGCCTGAGGAGGAGCGTATTGTGGGCCACTGCGCTCCCGAAATACTCGGGGGCGAACCGCTGCACCTGGAAGTCGGGTGAGTGGTCGACGAGCATCCCCTCGGGCGCGAGGAAGAAGCGGTCGTAGCGGCCGAGGAAATGCTCGATATGCCGGAGCGAGACCCGCTCGTCGCTCGTCAGCTCCCGCCCGGTCGGCAGGGGAACGACGACAGCGACCAGCCTGGTGCCAGTCTCTCCTGCCTCTCGCTCTGCAGCCCGCCGGTGGGGAAGTCTCATCAGGATCACGCAAGGAACGGGTGCCGGGTCACGAGCCTCGTCCAGGCCCGGGACGCAATAGTTCTGCCAGCCTCGACCCTCCGAAACTAGCCCGACCCCGAGCCCAGCGCAGCGACAGGTTCCGCTTCTGCGGCGCCGTTGCGGCGTCGCCACAGGAGCGTGGCCACGCCGGA
>JAICNA010000148.1 GCA_025928955.1 Gemmatimonadales bacterium
CGGCGACACTTCCACGCTGAAATCCCCGAAGAAGATCGTCAGCGGAACCTGGCCCGACCTCGGCGTCAGCGGGATCGTGAGCGGAGGATTCTGGCCCCGCTGCACGTCCCGCGTCGCCGCGCCGTCGTGGGTCACGTCGCCGTTCACATCGAACGCTTCCACGACGAAGAGACGGTCGGCGCCCGGCGGAACGCGGATCGTCCCGCTCGCCGTGCCGTTCTCGACCGGAAGGTTGAAGACCGCCGCGAGCGGCAGGTCCTGGGCGGAGACGGTGACGACGAGCAGGTCGATCGGCGTGTTGGCGACGTTCGCCGAGACGCGGATCGATGCGTCCCCGGTCGGGCCACCCGGCTCGACCGGTTCGCTGCTGCAGGCGCCGAGCGCCAGGAGTCCGACGAGCGCGACGAGGCTGCGCGACCGAGGCGTGTGCATGTGGTTCCTCATTGAAGTGTCCGCGGGTTCAGTGGATGCGATCGATGCCGCCGCAGGTCACCGCCGGATACGGCGGCCCGAAGGCGACGTGCATGTGGACGCTGCGGTCCTCGAGGTCGAGGAAGGCGAGCAACTCGGCGGTGTCGTCGAGCCCGGCCCCGCCCCAGGTGTTGAGGGCTGAGCGGAGGTCGTCGAGCGGCCGGCTCGCCTCGTAGTGCAGCTCGCCGGCGCGGTTGGCGACCGGATAGCCGGCGCCGACGCCCGGCGCCTCACCGGGCACGCTCAAGCGCGCGTCGAGGTTCACGAGCACGGGGCCGCCGGGATCGCAGCCCGGGTTCAGGTGGATGTGCTGCGGGATGTTCTCCGAGGGCACGATGCCGGTGGCGTGGATCCGCACGCGGAGGTAGCCGCCCGTCACTTCCATCTCGGCCGTGCCTGCCCCGCGCGAATCGCCGAGGGGAAGGAGCGTCGCCTTGTGGAGGGAACGCTCGCCGGATGGTGCCGGAACGCCGGCTTGCGCGGGCGCCAGTTGCACGCCGCCTTCCTGGCCCAGCGGGCCGTCACCGCACCCCGCGCACGCCACTGCGCCGGCGAGGGCGGGGGCGATGAGAAGACGCTGCCGCATCGGATGCTCCTGCTGCCAGGGTGAACAGCGATCGGGATCCGCGCCCGTCGCCGCGCCCGAATCGCGGGCGGCGGCTCGGGCTCGGGTCGGGATGACTACGCCTTCGGGGCGAGAGGCCTCACAGCTCCCCGCAGTTCACGGCCGGGTACGGCGGGCCGTGGGCGACGTGCATGTGCACGTTGCGGTTCTCGAGGTCGAGGAATTCGAGGAGCTCGGCGTCGGTCGTCAGCGTCTGGGCGTACCAGGTGTTGACCGCCGCGCGGAGGTCGGCGAGGGAGCGGGTGGCTTCGTAGTGGAGGACGCCGCCTTCGTTCGCGCGCGGGTAGGCGGCGCCGACTCCGGGGGCCTCGCCGGCCACGGTCAGGTTCGCGTCGAGGTTGATGAGGATGCCCCCGCCGTCGGCGCACCCGACATTGCGGTGGATGTGCTGGGGGATCCGCTCTCCCGCGGCGACGCCGACGCCATGGGTACGGACCCGGAGGTAGCCGCCGACCACTTCGACGAAGACCATGCCCCGGGCCTGGTGATCGCCCATGGGGTCGAGCTGCACTCTATAGAAGAGGCGGTCGCTCGCCGCGCCGGGCTCACCGGGCATGCCGGCCGACACGGCGGCGCTGATGGGAGCGGCCTGAGCGGTGGCGGCCTCGGTCGGGAGGTCGGCGCCGCACCCGGCGACGACGGGAAGGGCGGCGAGCGCGGCGAGCGTGGTCGCGCCGAGAATCCGGGTATGCATGAGGAGCTCCGTGAGCAGGTGAAGGCCGTATTCCGATGCAGAGACCCGGCGGATACCGGGCCGCGCGATATATTGGTCGAGCGCTCTGAACGCCCTCTTTCCCGTCGCTGAACCGCCTCTGACCCGGCCTGAATGATTCAGCTCCGCCTTTTCGGAACGCCCGCGCTCGTGCGCCAGGGCGGCGCAATCGTCACGGGGCGGCCGGCGCAGCGGCACCGCGTCGCCCTCCTGGCGCTCCTGGCGCTCGCCCCGGACCACCGCCTCTCCCGCGACAAGCTGATCGCCCTCCTCTGGCCGGATGCCGACACCGCGCGGGGCCGGTCGCTGCTCAACGCGTCGACGTACGCCCTTCGCGCAGCGCTCGGCGACACGGCGCTCGTGTCCGAGGGAGACGACCTCAGGCTCGACGCCACGGCCGTTCGCTCCGACGTGGCGGAGTTTTCGGCGGCCATCGCGGCCGGGGACCACGCGGAGGCCGTGGCGCGCTACACCGGCCCTTTCCTCGACGGGTTCTTCCTGGCGGAGGCGGAGGAGTTCGAGCAGTGGGTGGGGCGGGAGCGGCAGCGGCTCGCGGGACTCTATGGAAAGGCGCTGGCGGAAAGGGCGGAAGCGGCGGAAGCGGCGGGAGACTGCCGAACCGCGGTCGAGCGGTGGCGCGCGTGCGCGGCACTGGATCCGTACGACTCCCAGGTCGCGCTCCGGCTGATGCAGGCGCTCGAGGCGAGCGGCAACCGTGCGGGAGCGATCCAGTACGCGAGCGAGCACGCGCGGCTGCTGCGTGAGGAGCTGGGCGTGGAGGCGGGGGAGGTAGTGTCGGCGGCGGAGGGGATGCGGCGGGCGGGCAGGCGGGAGAGCGGGAGGCTTCAAGCGGGAGAGGGGGCAGCGGGAGAGCGGGAAAGCGGGAAAGCGGAAGAGGTGGCGTCAGGTGGCGCCGGGGCGCGGGCGCATACGACGGAGGCCCCTCCCGCTCTCCCGCTCTCCCGCTTTCCCGCTCTCCCGCTCGTCCTCGCTGCGACCCTCATCCTCGCCCTCGCCGCCTGGCTTGCGTTCTCGCGCAATGCCCCGCCCGCGCGCTCGATCGTCGTGCTGCCGTTCGCCAATCTCTCGGGGACCGGTGAGCGAGACTACTTCACCGACGGGCTCACCGACGAGATCATCACCGGGCTCGCGACGGTGCCGGGACTCACCGTCATTGGCCGGACCTCGGCGATGCGATATGCATCATCCGTCACGCCGATTCCCGAAATTGCGCGCGAGCTCGGCGTGGCGAACGTGCTGCACGGAACGCTCCGCCGCGAGGGCAATCGCGCGCGCGTCACGGCGCAACTCGTGGATGCGCAGCGGGAGCGTGTACTGTGGGCCAACACCTACGATTCCGGGCTCGATGACCCCCTCGGCGTACAGGAGCGTATCGCGCGCGACGTGGTGCGCGCGCTCGAGCTCGAGCTCGGGGGCGACGATGGCGCTCCGATCGTGCGGCGCGGCACGAGAGTCGCCGAGGCGCTCGAAGCGTACCAGCGGGGTCGATTTCACTGGAATCGGCGCACGAAGGCGGATGTCGTCGCGGCGATCGCGTATTTCGAGCGCGCGATTGCGGCGGATTCCTCCTACGGCGATGCCTATTCGGGCCTGGCTGACGCGCTGCTCGTCCAGTGGCAGCTTCGCCACGTCGACACCCCGGAGGACGAGGTGCGGCGCCGCTACGTCTGGGCGGCGGAGCGCGCGATCTCCCTCGACGACGCGTCGGCCGATGCCCATACCTCGTTCGCGACCGCGCTCTGGTGGCAGCAGAACTGGCCAGGCGCCGAGCGGGAGTTCCGTCGGGCGATCACGCTCAACCCGAACCACTCGGCCGCACTCCACTGGTACTCACTCCTTCTGCCCGGCTTTGGCCGGCTCGACGAGGCGCGCCGCCTGTCGCGCCGGTCGCTCGATCTCGATCCCTATGCGCCGATGACCGTGGTGAGCTACAGCTGGCACTGCTCGCTCATCCGTGACTGGGACTGCGCCCTGGAATATGCCACCCGCGCGCTGGAGCTGAATCCGGAATGGGCCGGGGGGCACATGCTGAAGGCGCGCGCATACGCCTATCTGGGACGTCGCGAAGAGGCAGTGACCTCCGCACGCCAGGCGCTCGCGCTGATTCCGGACGCGACGAGGCTCGCGGAGCTCGCCTTCGTGCATGCCATGGTGGGCGATCGGACGGCCGCCCGCGAGGTGCTCGACAGCGTGCGCGGCGTCCCGCCGGCGGACGCGGGGGTGCTGGCGCGCGCCTGGGCCGCGCTCGGGGAGAGGGACAGCGCTCTCGCCGTCCTCGAGCGACACGCCAGCTGGACCTGGCCGCATCGGACGACCATCTACGATCCGGGGCTCGATCCACTCCGGGATGATCCCCGGATGGAGGCGTTGATGGTGAGAATCGAGAGGGAGATGGGCGTGAGGTAGGGGATGGAACCACGGCAGCGCAGATTCCACCAGCTGAGCAATCATGGCGATGGGCATGTATGGGCCCGTCCATTCCGTCAGCGAATCCACCATCCGCCACATCCACGCCGACCCGCGGCTCGAACCCCTGCTGGCGGCCTGCGCCACCGCCAAGCCACGGTGCCGTCGGCAACGCGCTCGTCGCGGCGCGCCGTCCCGTCATCGTCGACCTGCCGCACGGGCGGTTCGACATCATGCAGAGCTCTCGCTGAGGAGTTGCCATGGACTACGAAACCGCGATCCGTCGCTACTACGACGCCTTCCGCGAGCGCGATCTCGAGGGGCTCCGCGCGCTGCTCACGCCGGATTTCCGCTTCGTCAGCAGCTTCGGCGAGTTTCATGAACGCGATGCCATGCTCGAGCAGATCTGGCCCTCCGTGGGGCAGACCTGGGCCCGGGACCTGCGCCTCTTCGGTGCCGGCCCGGAGTTCGTAGTGCTCTATGAGCACCAGAACGCGGCCGGCGTGGAGCGTCCGCCAATGCGCATGGCGGAGTACGTGAGATTCGACGGAGAGCGGATCGCGGAGATCGAGGTCTACGTCGGGCGGCCGGCAGGCTGAGCACGACCTTCGGCGAGGATGCGCCGGGCCATGCGATGGACGGCAGGGGCCGGGCCGATCGCGGACCTGATCCACGCGGTGCGACTGCCATATTCCGGTGCAGCGCCCTGTCTTCCGCTGCACGTCCCACGTCTCGACGTGCATCCGCTGTATCTCCTCTTGACAATCTAGGGAAGCAACCATTTCTTCCTTCCGACCGTCTAAAGGAGCAATGATGGCGCCGAAGGCGCGGGAGGACCTGCTGCAGGGAACGCTCGACATGCTGGTGCTCAAGGCGCTCCAGCTCGAGCCGATGCACGGCTGGGGAATCACCGAGCGGATCGCCCAGTGGTCGAAACAGGTGCTGCAGGTGAATCAGGGGTCGCTCTATCCTGCGCTCTACCGGCTCGAGCGCAAAGGGTGGATCACCTCCTCCTGGAGGACGACGGAGAACAGCCGGCGCGCGCGGTACTACGCGCTGACTGCCGCCGGCCGGAAGCAGCTCGCGGCGGAGCGGGAGAGCTGGAAGCGGCAGTCGGAGGCGATCAACCTCGTGCTCGGAATGTCGGCCACCTAGGAGCGTCAGATGGGACGATTCGGCGAGATGGTGCGGCGGCTCACCGGCACCGTGCGGCAGGAGAGCGTGGACCAGGAGCTCGAGGAGGAGTTCCGGTTTCACATCGAGATGCAGACCGAGGCGAATATCAGGAAGGGGATGAGCGCCGAAGAGGCGCGGCGCTCAGCGCTGGTGTCGTTCGGCGGACGGGAGCTGCACAAGGAGCAGGCGCGCGACGAGTACCGGAGCCGGCCGCTCGAGGATCTCGGCTACGACCTCCGATTCGGGATCCGGGGCGCGCTCCGCTCGCCGCTCTTCTCGCTGCTCGTCATCATCACGCTCGCCCTCGGCATCGGGGCCAACGCCGCGGTGTTCAGCGTGGTCAAGTCGGTGCTGCTCGATGCCCTTCCCTTCCGGGATGCCGACCGGCTCGTCCGGATCTATGCCCACCTCGCGACCGATCCCGACGATCGCCAGGGCGTGAGCCCGGGGACCGGCACCGATCTGCGCGAGCGGCTGCGCTCGTTCGAGCAGATCGCCTACTTCGCGCAGTCGAACTTCGACGTGACGTGGACGGGAGGCGACGCGGCAAGTGCCCTCCGCGCCGGCATCGTCGGGCCCGGCTTCTTCCAGACGCTCGGCGTCTCGCCGGCGCTCGGCCGCACGCTGACGGACGAGGACGCGGCACCGGGCGCCCCGGGAGTGATCGCGCTGAGCTGGAGCATGTGGCAACGCGAGTTCGGGGGCGACCCGGCCGTCATCGGCCAGTCGCTCCGGCTCGACGAGCAGCAGCACGAGATCGTCGGTGTGATGCCGCGCGACTTCGTGGCACCGATCGGCACGGCCGATCTCTGGTTTCCGCTCGACCTCACCTCGTCGCTGGCCGATCCGATGGGGGCACGCGGTTCGCACTGGATGGGAGTCATCGGGCGGCTCAGGCCGGGCATCGAGCTCCGCGACGCGGAGCGTGAGCTGGCGGCGATGGCGGAGCGGATCGCCGGGGAGCACCCGGAGTCCGACGCGGGACGCAGCTACGAGGCGGTGCCGCTCCGCGACGCGATGGCGGGCGAGACGCGGACTCCGCTCGTCATCCTGCTCGCGAGCGCCGGGCTCGTCCTTGTCATCACCTGTGCCAATCTCGGCGGAGCCATGCTCTCGCGGGCGCTCTCGCGCCGGAAAGAGTTCGCCGTCCGCGTGGCGCTCGGCGCCGCGCGAGGACGCGTGGTACGCCAGCTCCTGACCGAAAGCGCGATCCTGGCGGTGGCGGGCGGCGCCGTGGGACTGCTCCTCGCCGGACTCTCACTCGCGGCACTGCGCGGTCTCGCATTGCCCGCACTGCCGCCGTATGCCGATCTCTCGATCGACTGGAGCGTCGTCCTGATCACGGGCGCCGTGGCGCTCACGGCAGGGGCGGCCTTCGGGCTCGTCCCCGCACTGCTCGCCAGCCGGGGAGACGTGCAGGCGACCCTGCGCGACGAGGGACGCGGCGGGTCGGAGCGGCGAGGGGTGCGGATGGCGCGGGGATCGCTCGTGGCCGGACAGCTCGCGCTCGCGGTGAGCCTCCTGGCTGGTGCCGGGCTCCTCGTCCGCAGCCTCCTCGCGATCGCGGGCGCGCCGATGGGGTACGATCCGGCGCGGGTGCTCACGGGTGTCGTGCAGCTGCCGATGAGCGAGTTCCCGACGCCGGAGGCGCGGGCGCGGCTCTTCGAAGAGTTCGAAGCGCGGATCGAAGCCCTGCCCGGCGTCGCGGCGGTGGCGAGTGCCAGCGAGCTCCCCGCTGCGGGAATGAACCAGAACGTGCTCGCCATCGAGAATGTCACGCTTCCAGGGGACGGCGGCCAGACATTCATACCGTACATGAGCGTATCGCACGACTACTTCACTGCGATGCGCATCCCGCTCGTCCGCGGCCGCACGTTCGATGGGAGCGAGCGGCCCGGCTCGCCGCCTGCTATCGTGATCAGCGAGACGATGGCGCGCCGCTACTGGCCCGAGGGGAATGCCATCGGCGCGCGCGTGCGCGTCAGCCCGCACACGGCGGACGTGTGGGGCGAGATCGTCGGGATCGTGGGAGACGTCCGCACCGACCTCGCGCTGCCGAGCCCGGACCCGATGGTCTACGCGTCGAACCGGCAGGATTTCCTGCGGAGCAACCGGACGTTCCTCATCCGCGCGTCA
>JAICNA010000065.1 GCA_025928955.1 Gemmatimonadales bacterium
CAGGGCTTCAGCCCTGCCGCCGAGAGCGGGAAACGGGACTCGAACCCGCGACCCCAACCTTGGCAAGGTTGTGCTCTACCAACTGAGCTATTCCCGCGAAGCGGAGGAGGAGTCTAGCCAGCGGCCCCCCTCCGCGCAACTGATTCCGACCGTGGCCGGACCTGCTCCGGGACTCCTGCAACCCGGCGCCCGGCCGAATTGCCACCGGGCGCGAGCGCCCGGTCGAGTGGAGGCGAGGGGGATCGAACCCCTGACCTCGTGAATGCCATTCACGCGCTCTCCCAACTGAGCTACGCCCCCGGCGTTGCCACCCACTCCGGCGCCCCTGTCCCAGCCCGACTCCTCGCGAAAGCCCGCGCGGCGTCTTGCAAATCGACGAGAAGGACGCAATGATGCGGCAGCACGGAAAGTTAGCCAGTTTACCGGCGTTGCGTCAAGCTGCGGCAACCGGCGCACCGGCCGTTCCGGGGAGTACTTTTGCACTCATGACGAAGAAGAAGGACGAGCCCCCCAAGCGCCCCACGAAGCGCCCTCCGGACGAGTCGATTCCTGCCATTACGGACGACATGACGACCGCGGAGATCCTCGCGCATTCGCCCACGGCGAAGTCGCGCCGGGGGCGCAAGCGCGAGACCTCCAAGTCGCTGGGTGTCTACGATGCCGACAAGGACATCCTCGACCAGTACCTCCATGAAGTGAGCCTGACCCCGCTCCTCACCGCGCAGCAGGAGATCGCCATAGCCAAGCGCGTGCGGATGGGAGACCAGGAGGCGATGCAGGAGCTCGTGAAGCGGAACCTCCGCTTCGTCATTTCGGTCGCCAAGAAGTACCAGAATCGCGGGATGCCCCTCACTGATCTCATCGGGGAAGGGAACGTGGGCCTGATGACGGCCGCGCGGAAGTTCGACCCCGACCAGGGCGTCAAGTTCATTTCCTACGCCGTCTGGTGGATCCGGCAGGCCATCCTCGCGGCGCTCGCGCGGCAGGGGCGAACGGTTCGCGTACCACTCAATCGCACGGCCGACCTCTCGCGGATCGTGCGCACGGCCGAGGCGCTCCGGCAGGAGCTGCGGCGGGAGCCGACGCCCGAAGAAATCGCGGCCGCGACGAACCTGTCGCTGGATGTGGTGCAATCACTTGCGGCGCTGAACACGAGCGAGGTGCGGCTCGACGCCCCGCTCGATCCCGAGGGAGACCGCTCGCTGATCGACCGCTTCGTGGCGGATGATCAGGGAGACACCGAGTCGGCAGCGATGGACCGCTTCCTGACCGAAGAGGTCGAGCAGGCGCTTCGAACCCTTCCGCCGCGCGATGCCAAGGTGCTCCGCCTCTATTTCGGTCTCGACGGCGGTCGCGAGCATACGCTCGAGGAGATCGGCGGCATGCTCGGCGTGACCCGCGAGCGCGTGCGCCAGCTCCGCGACCGCGCCCTCAAGCGCCTGCGTGAGGGCGACGTGGGGCGCGCGCTGGCGAGCTTCGCGGCGTAGCGAGACAGCGCTGGCGGGGTTCATAGCATACGCGGCCTGAAAACGGCACACGAAAACACGAATGCGACGAAAGCCCTGGCGATGGATGCTTTCGTCTTGTGGAGCGGGAGCGGCCGGCCTTCGACGAATCGCGAAACCGCGAATCGGAGCAGGAAACCGAGGAAGGCTCCGCGTGCGGGCCGGGTCCGTGCCCCGTGCGGGTTCGGCGCTGTGTTATGTTGTCGGTGTGCAGGACGGCTCCGATGCTCGAGGCGAAGGGAGCCCACAACAAATCCTCCCGATCGCCCCCGCGAGACGAACGCCTGAATGCGCCCCGGTGCCTTTCGCCTTTTCGTGGTTTCGTGGGCTGTTGGCTGCCGTACGATTCAGGGCCCCTTCCGCGGTTCCCCTTTCGTTTCGCGATTTCGCGATTTCGCGATTCCGCCGAGGCTCATCCTCGCAGCGATCTCCGCCTGCATCCCCAGCTACCGTCGAGGCCCGTCGTCGGCGTCCCTAGACACCCCCACCCGCTCCCCGTAGCTTCAATCGTGCAGCGTACCGCGATCGCCGCCCCTCAGTGGGGCCGTTTCGTGGCGCATGTGGGGCGGTGGACCCTCGGGGCAATGCGTGCCCTGGGCGATATCGCCACATGGCGCTCCCACCTGGTCCCCCAGATGCGGCGGCTGGGTGTCGATTCCATTCCGATCGCCCTGTTCATCGCGGTCTTCACCGGCATCGTCCTCGCCCTCCTTTCCTCCTACATCTTCACCGGCGCCATCCCCCTCTATTTCGTCGGGGCGCTCGTCGGCAAGACCATCATGATGGAGCTCGGCCCCGTGCTCACCGGCATGGCGCTCGCCGGGCGCGTCGGCGCCAACATCGCCGCCGAGCTGGGCACGATGAAGGTCACCGAGCAGGTGGACGCCCTCGAGACGCTGGCCTACGATCCGCGCTCCTATCTCGCCGTTCCGCGGGTGCTTGCCGCCACGATCATGTTCCCTGTGGTCACGGCGTTTGCGGTCGCCGTCGGCGTCGTCGCCGGCTGGATCACGGCGGTCAACCTCCTCGATCTCTCGACGCAGGAGTTCTGGAAGGGGCTGCGACAGTTCTACCAGTTCAAGGACGTCTGGTTCGGGCTCCTCAAGAGCGCGAGCTTCGGCGCGGCCATCGCACTGATGGGCTGCTACAAGGGGCTCACCGCGCTCGGCGGCGCCCAGGGCGTGGGCGCCGCGACGACGCGCGCGGTGGTGCTCGGCTGCGAGTCGATCCTCGTCCTCGATGCGTTCTGGGCGCTGGTGCTGCTGTGATCGAGCTGCGCAGCGTGCACAAGGCGTTCGGTGCTCGCGAAATCCTCCGCGGCCTCTCGCTCGAGGTGCCCGAGGGGCAGAACACGGTGATCATCGGGTACTCGGGCACCGGGAAAAGCGTGACGCTCAAGTGCATCATCGGCCTCCTGCAACCGGATGCCGGCGAGGTCGAGGTGGACGGGGACATCGTCGGCGCCATGGAGCCGGACGAGCTCGTGGCCCTGCGGGGAAAGATCGGCTACGTCTTCCAGTCCGCGGCCCTCTTCGATTCGATGACGGTCAATGAGAACATCGCGCTCGGGCTCCGGCGCCGTGCCATTGCCGAGAGCGACCTGCGCGACCGGATCGAGGAGAGTCTCGCAGTCGTGGCGCTGGGGGATGCCGGTGAGAAGTATCCGTCGGAGCTTTCGGGAGGAATGCGGAAGCGCGTCGGCGTGGCGCGCGCGATCGCGCTCAAGCCGAAATACATCCTCTACGACGAGCCGACGACCGGCCTCGACCCGGTGACCTCGGCGGTGATGGACGAGCTCATGGTCCGGACGCGGGATCTCGGCGTCACGGGCGTGATCGTCACGCACGACATGCGGAGCGCGTTCACGGCCGGCGACCGAGTGGCGATGCTGTACGAGGGCCAGATCAGGCAGGTGGGGCCGGCCGCGGAGTTGCGCGAGACCGACGACCCCGTCGTGCGGCAGTTCATCGAGGGACGCCCGGATGCGCCCCTTTCTCTGCGGAGGGCGGAACGGTGAAACGAGGGAATGAATTCGCGGTGGGCGCCTCCGTGCTCGGCGCGCTCGCGGTGATCATCGCCGGAGCGCTCTGGCTGAGCGGCGCCGATCTGCGCGGGGAGGACCGCACCTATCCTGCCCGCTTCCGGACCGTGGACGGCCTGCAGGTCGGCAATCCCGTGACGCTGCGCGGCGTGCGCGTGGGCAAGGTGACCGGGATTCGCCTCACCTCCGACGACTGGGTCGTCGCGGACCTCACGGTCGAAAGTCCCGACGTCGAGCTGCCGGAGAAGCCGGCCGTCATCGCCTCGTCGGCGAGCCTCTTCGGCGGTTGGGCCGCGAACATCATCCCGCTCGAGCCGCTGCCGGTCGACCCGAACGTCCGGGCGCTCCTGCTCGAGAGCGACCGCGCCGGCGGCGAGGCGTGGCCGGGCGCCACACTCCCCGACATCGGCCAGCTGACCGCGCAGGCGAGCCGCATCGCCGGCGACATCGCCGAAGTGACGACGCGCATCCAGGGGGCGTTCGACAGCACGGCGCTTCGCGAGTTCCGGCAGAGCGTCCTCGACCTCGCCGGGATTTCGAGCCGACTGGTGACGTTCACGCAGGCACAGGCGGCGCGCCTCGACCGCGTGGGGGCCGATGCGGAGGTCACGGCCGGCGCCTTCGCCAACGTCGCGCGGAACCTCGACCGGACGGTCGCCCGGATCGACAGCGCGACGGGGCAGGGGCAGTTCACCAGGATCCTCGACAACGGCAGTGCCGCGAGCACCGATCTGCGCGAGGCGTCCGCCGATTTCCGTGAGCTCATGGCCGCACTCAACGGGCAGCAGGCGAGCCTGGTGCGCGTCATGGCCTCGATGGACACGCTGCTCACCCGGATCCACAGCGGAGACGGTACCCTCGGCATGCTCGCGACGGATTCGACGCTCTATCGCGAGACCACGGCGACGATGAAGCAGTTCCGCGAGCTCCTGACGGATTTCCAGGCGCACCCGCGCAAGTACATCAAGGTCTCGGTCTTCTGATGTCCAAGCGCAGGCCCGACCTGGAAGTGAGCGCGGGGGGGATCGTCTTTCGCCGGTCGACGGACGGGGTCGCGCGGTTTCTGCTCATCCGGGATTCGTACGACAACTGGGGATTCCCGAAGGGTCACCTCGAGGACGGCGAGACGCCTTCCGACGCGGCGCTCCGGGAAACGACCGAGGAAACGGGGCTCACCGATCTGACCGTGCAGGGCCCCATCCGGATCATCGACTGGCACTTCCGCTTCCGCGGCCGCCACATCCACAAGTACTGCCATTTCTTCCTGCTCGAGTCCCGCGACGGCGATGCGATTCCGCAGGCCGACGAGGGCATCACGGCGTGCCGGTGGTGCGTACTGGAGGAAGCGCTCGAGACCCTCTCGTACGACAACGCCCGTGGCGTCCTCAAGCGAGCCGGCGACATGGTGCGCACGCTCGTCGCGGTCGGAGCCGGGCGGCCGAATCGTGCGGCCGAGGCGCCGCACTCCTAGATGGCGGTCGTCGCGACGCTGCTCGAGAACCGGCGCGCGGTGCTCGCGCTCCGGCGCTCGCTGCCGAAAGGCTCGGTCCGGAGCACCGTGAGCTGCCGTACCCCGGCGGCGCTCCACCGGCTGCTCGCGAGCCGGCTCGTCGATGCGGTCGTCGTCAACCCGGTGCCCGCACTGCCGCCCGCGGTCGCCGAGCTGCGCCGCAGTCATCCGGTACTCCCCATCATCGCCTATGCACCGTTCCGGCCCGACGACGGCGCGGTGCTCGTCGCCTGCCGGGAAGCGCGCCTGACGGCGCTGGCGGTGGAAGGCGTGGACGATGCGATCGTCGGGGACCTCGTCGCACGACACTCGATGACGATGGCGCGCCGTGTCGCCATGTCGGATGCACCGCGCGTGCTCCGGCTGACGGAGCCGATGCAGCGCCAGGCGTGGGACTATCTGCTCGGGGAAGTCGAGAAGCCGGTGCGGACGGCAACGCTCGCGAAGCATCTCGCCGTGAGCCGGGAGCACCTTTCCCGGCAGTTCGGTGCCGGTGGCGCGCCGAACCTGAAGCGCGTC
Organism: Gemmatimonadales bacterium; assembly: GCA_025928955.1. Lineage (GTDB taxonomy): Bacteria > Gemmatimonadota > Gemmatimonadetes > Gemmatimonadales > GWC2-71-9 > CAMLLJ01. The sequence goes on from JAICNA010000065.1 coordinate 5,576, forward strand.
ATCGACCTCACGCGGATCGCCGCCGCGGCGCAGCTGCTGCGCAATCCGGGGATGGGGGTGGCCGCCGTCGTGCGCCTGCTCCACTTCGCCTCCGCCAGCCACCTCGCGGCGACGGCGCGCCGCATCGCGGGAACGGGCTCCGCCGGACTCGGTGCGCTCGGTCCGAGGGGCGTCCTGGGGGCATTCGTGCGCGGCAATACGCGGAGCCGGGCGTAGCGCGAGGCGCCCCTCGGTTCAGGGATGGCAACCGGAAAGCACACGAGAACACGAAAACACGAATGGCGCCGGGGCTGTGGACGTCACTGGGCGCCTTTCGGCATTTCGTGTTTTCGTGTGCTGGCGTTTAGCGCACCGGCGCACCCGACCCTTGCCTTGAACCCCCTATTGTGATTATTTTCACAAGCTCTTTAGCACCAGAACCTTCAGCCAGGCATCTGACGACATGGCGACCGATTCGATCCTTCGTCCCGGCGAGCTCAAGGACATCCTGCTTCGCGAGATCCAGTCGGCCGATCTGGCCACGGTGGACGTCTCGGAAGTCGGCACGGTGCTCGAGGTCCGCGACGGTGTCGCGCGCATCTACGGGCTCAAGTCCGCGACGGCCGGCGAGATGCTCGAGTTCACGGCCCAGGAGACCGGCGAGACGGTCACGGGCCTGGTGCTCAATCTCGAGGAGGACAACGTCGGCGCCGCCGTCATGGGCGACTACCTCAAGCTCAAGGAAGGCGACGAGGTCCGCCGCACCGGGCGCCTCCTCGAGGTGCCGGTCGGCCCCGCCATGCTTGGCCGGGTGGTCGACGCGCTCGGCCGGCCGGTGGATGGCCGCGGCCCGATCGAAACCCGCAGCTCCCGTCACGTCGAGATGGTCGCACCGGGAATCATCGTCCGGCAGCCCGTGAAGGAGCCGCTCCAGACGGGTATCAAGGCGATCGACTCGATGATTCCGATCGGTCGCGGGCAGCGCGAGCTCATCATCGGGGATCGCGGCACCGGCAAGACCGCCATCGCGGTCGACACGATCATCAATCAGAAGGGCACCGGCGTCGTCTGCGTCTACGTCGCCATCGGCCAGAAGAAGTCGACGGTCGCGACGGTCGTCGAGCGGCTCAAGGCCGCCGGCGCCATGGAGTACTCCGTCGTCGTCGTCGCGTCCGCGTCGGAGCCGGCGCCACTCCAGTTCATCGCGCCGTATGCGGGGTGCGCCATCGCCGAGTACTTCATGTACGAGGAGGGGAAGGCGACGCTGTGCGTGTACGACGACCTGTCCAAGCAGGCGGCCGCCTATCGCCAGCTCTCGCTCATCCTCCGCCGCCCGCCGGGCCGCGAGGCGTATCCGGGTGACGTCTTCTACCTGCACAGCCGCCTCCTCGAGCGCGCCGCGAAGATCTCGGAAGACCCGAACGTCGTGAAGCTGGACAACCGGATCAAGAAGCCGGGCGGGTCGCTCACGGCGCTCCCGATCATCGAGACGCAGGCGGGTGACGTGTCGGCGTACATTCCGACCAACGTCATCTCGATCACGGACGGCCAGATCTTCCTGACGACCGACCTGTTCTACTCGAACGTCCGCCCCGCCGTGGACGCCGGCATCTCGGTGAGCCGCGTCGGCGGCAACGCCCAGGTGAAGGCGATGCGGCAGGTGGCCGGTCCGCTCCGCCTTTCGCTCGCGCAGTACCGCGAGCTCGAGGCGTTCGCCCAGTTCGGCTCGGACCTCGATGCCGCGACGCAGCGGCAGCTCGCCCGCGGCGCGCGGCTCGTCGAGATCCTCAAGCAGCCGCAGTACCAGCCGGTGCCGGTGGAGAAGCAGGTCGCGATCATCTACGCGGTCACCAACGGCCACCTGGACGACGTCCCGGTCCCGCAGATCCGCCAGTGGGAGCGCGACTTCCTCGATTACCTCGAGGCGCAGCAGCCGGCGGTGCTCAACGACATCCGGACCAAGCGGACGCTCGACGACGACGTGACGGCCCGGCTGAAGGCGGCGATCGCCGCCTTCAAGCCGCTCTTCACGACCGAGTGACGGGCAACCGATAATGGCCAAGGGCCGGCAGCTGAAGGGGCGGATCCGCTCCGTCCAGAACACGCGCAAGATCACCAAGACGATGGAGCTGGTCGCCACGTCGAAGCTCAAGCGCGCCCAGGACCGGGTCGTGGCTGCCCGGCCCTACGCCGCCGCGCTGCGTGAAGTGATCGCGGACCTGGTGACGCCCGAGCTCGCGGAGCGGTTTCCACTGCTCCGGCGGCCCGCAGCCCCCGGCAAGGGCGGACCGCGCCGGGCGGCGATCATCCTGATCACGTCGAATCGTGGTCTCGCCGGCGGGTTCAACGCGAACCTGATCAAGGAAGCGCGCCGCCGCATGGAGGCGCTCGAGGCGGAAGGGTACGAGCCCGAGCTCTACGGCATCGGCAAGAAGGGCATCGGCTTCTTCCGCTACCTCGGCCGGAAGTTCGCGACCGAGCGCGTCGACATCGGGGACCGGCCGACGGCCGATCACGCGGCGGAGGTGGTCCAGCCGCTGATCGAGGCATACGAGCGCGGCGAGCTGGCGAGCGTGGACCTCGTCTACGCGCAGTTCCAGAGCGCCATCTCGACGCCCCCGGCGACGGTGCGGATCCTTCCCGTCGCGGCCCCGGAGGCGAAGGCCGCCGAGAAGGGCATTCGCCCCGATTACATCCTCGAGCCGGGCCCGGACGAGCTGCTGGCGAAGCTTCTGCCGCTCTACGTCCGTAATGCCCTGTATCGGGGACTCGTCGAGACGGCGGCGGGCGAGCACGGCGCGCGGCGCACGGCCATGAAGAACGCCACCGACAACGCGGGCGAGATCCTCGAAGTCCTCAAGCGCACATACAATCGCCAGCGCCAGGCGGCGATCACGCAGGAGATCTCCGAGATCGTGGGCGGGGCGGCGGCGCTGCAGGGGTAGACGGAGGCGGCAGGTGGGCGGTGGGTGGTGGACGGTGGGCAGTACGACTACGTAACCAGAGAGACACGATAAACATGGCAACGGCCACGGCAACGCAGAACATCGGCAGGATCGTCCAGGTCATCGGCCCGGTGCTCGACATCGAGTTCGAGCCCGAGAAGCTGCCGGAGATCTACAACGCGCTGACCATCGACGACACGACCGGCCACACGCCGATCCACCTCGTCGTCGAAGTGCAGCAGCACATCGGCCAGAACCAGGTCCGGACCGTGGCGATGAGCAGCACGGACGGCGTGCAGCGCGGCATGGCCGCGGTGGACACCGGTGCCGCGATCTCGGTGCCGGTCGGCGATGCGGCGCTCGGGCGCATCCTGAACGTGCTCGGGGAGCCGGTGGACGGGGGGGCGGCGATTCCGGCCTCGGTGGAGCGGTGGCCGATCCATCGCCCGACGCCGAAGTTCGTGGACCTCGAGCCGAAGACCGAGATCTTCGAGACCGGCATCAAGGTCATCGACCTCATCGCCCCGTTCGTGAAGGGCGGCAAGATCGGGCTCTTCGGCGGCGCCGGCGTCGGCAAGACCGTCGTGATCATGGAGCTCATCAACAACGTCGCGAAGGGCCACGGCGGGAAGTCGGTCTTCTGCGGCGTGGGCGAGCGGACCCGCGAGGGGAACGACCTCTACCTCGAGATGGAGGAAAGCGGCGTCATCAAGTCGTGCGCCCTCGTCTACGGGCAGATGAACGAGCCGCCGGGCGCGCGCCTCCGGGTGGGCCTCTCCGGGCTCACCGTCGCCGAGTACTTCCGCGACGTCGAAGGCCAGGACGTGCTCCTGTTCGTCGACAACATCTTCCGCTTCACGCAGGCGGGCTCGGAAGTCTCCGCGCTCCTCGGCCGCATGCCGAGCGCGGTCGGCTACCAGCCGACGCTGGCGACGGAGATGGGCGACCTGCAGGAGCGCATCACCTCGACGAACAAGGGCTCGATCACATCGGTGCAGGCGATCTACGTGCCGGCCGACGACCTGACCGACCCGGCGCCGGCCACCGCCTTCGCCCACCTCGACGCGACGGTCGTGCTCTCGCGCGCCATCTCGGAGCTGGGGATCTACCCGGCCGTGGACCCGCTCGACTCGTCGAGCCGGATCCTCGATCCGCAGTTCGTCGGCGAGCGGCACTACAACGTCGCGATCGGCCTGCAGCGCACGCTGCAGCGCTACAAGGCACTGCAGGACATCATCGCAATTCTCGGCATGGACGAGCTGTCGGAAGACGACAAGCTGATCGTGGCGCGCGCCCGGCGCCTCCAGCGGTTCCTCTCGCAGCCGTTCTTCGTCGCCGAGCAGTTCACCGGGTTCCCGGGCAAGTACGTCAAGCTCGAGGACACGATCAGCAGCTTCGAGCGGGTGCTGAGCGGAGAGTTCGACCATCTCCCGGAGCAGGCGTTCTACATGGTCGGCGGGATCGACGAGGCGGTGGAGAAGGCGCAGAAGCTCGCGAGCTCGTGATGCATGTCACAGTGATTTCGCCCGAAGCGGCGATGTTTGACGGCGAAGCCGATGCCGTAGTCGCTCCGGCGTTCGACGGGGAGGTCGGCATCCTGCCGCGCCATGCCCCTTTCATGACGCTCCTCGGGACCGGCACGCTGGTCGTCCGACAGGGAGGAACCGCGCGGCGCTTCAGCGTCCGCGGTGGTTTTCTCCAGGTCGTGGATGACCGCGTGCGGGTCGTGACGGAGCATGTTCAAGGAGCTCCAGATGAAGCGTAAGATCGTGGGAATGGCCTTCGCCGTGCTGGCGAGCGCCGCGCTGGCGGGCAATGCCGTCGCGCAGGAAACCGGCACGCCGGTGTTCAAGTCGCCGTATCGCTCGTTCGTGTCGAATGAGTACGGGCTCACGTTCTCGGATCCGGGCGGGGCGGACTGGGCGCTCGAGGCCTTCTACGGTTACGGCCGCGACCGGTGGGACATCGGCCTCCGCGCCGGCCTGATGGACATGGGTGAGGACACGGGCATCCTGCTCGGTGGCAGCGGCCGTACGCGGGTCCTGCAGTCGAGCGAGAGCTTCCCGCTCGACGGCGCGCTCACGCTCGGCATCGGCGCGATGATCAGCGACGACTTCACCAGCGTCCTCATTCCGATCGGTGTCTCGCTCGGACGGCGGGTGATCCTCGAGGGTTCGGAGACGAGCTTCGTGCCGTACCTCCACCCGATCGTCGTGCCCGTGCTTGGCGACGACGTGGGCGAGGACGACGTTCAGCTCGCGCTCGGCCTCGGCGTGGACATCAAGTTCAGCCGCTCCTTCGACATCCGGGTGGCCGGCGCCATCGGCGACGAGCTCTACGAAGGCGTGTCGATCGGCCTGGCGTTCATCCGCTGACGCAGGCAGGTGGCGTTCGAAGGCGTCCGGGATCTCCCGGGCGCCTTCGTCGTTTCCGTGAATTGACTCGCCGGCCAGCAGCGGACTAGCTTCCCGCGGCTCGCCGTTCCGGCGGGCACCCGACAGGAGGATGCATGAAGCGGTTCAGGGCTCCAGCACTCGGTCTCGCGCTCGCCATGGGCGCGACGGCGCCCGTGGCGGCGCAGGTTCTTGGCCTCCCGGTGGACAACGCCGGCGTCGTGAGCGGCCTCGGTCTCTCGTTCGACGGGGGGCTCTCCAACGATGCGGCGGGCGGCGGCCACGCCTTTGGTGCAACCGCGGCGCTCGGTTTCGGGCCGTTCGGCGTGACGGCGCGGCTGTCGCGGTATTCGCCGGACCTGGTCGACCCGCTCTGGTCTGCGGGAGCAACCGTCAACTACAAGGTCTTCGGCGGTCCGCTGGTGCCGATCGCCGCGACGCTGCAGGCCGGGGCGGGGTACTCGACGCCAGACTTCGCCTGCGTGCCCCCGACGGCATGCGACGTGTCGCAGTGGCGCTTTCCGGTGGGTCTCGGCATCGCACTCACGATTCCGAACCCGGCGCTCGCCATCAAGCCCTGGATCGCGCCGCGGGTCGACATCGTGCGCACCTCGGACGCCGGCGTATCGAGCACCGAGACGGACTTCGGAGTGAGCGGCGGCCTGCAGCTCAACCTGCTCACGGGCCTCGGACTGCACGCGACCTACGACCTGATGATGGCGGATCCGGAGAATCGCGGGGTCTTCGGAGCCGGGCTCCACTACAACTTCCGCATTCCCGGCCTCTGAGAAACTACTGGCGTCTCGCGCGGACGCCCCGCTACAGCCTCCTCTTCGCACTGCCGCTGCTCGTGCTCTACGAGCTGGCGGCATTTGCGCTTGCAGGCGATACGGTGAGCGGTGTTCGCAACGGCGCGGACGTGCTGCTCAAGAGCCTCTTCCTCACCCTCGGCGGACGCCAAGGCCTTCTCCTCTTCAATACACTGCTGCTGGGCGGGCTGCTTGCGTTCGTCTGGCGGGACATGCGCAAGAGCGGCGGCACGCTCGTTCCGGGGGTGTTCGCCGGCATGATGGCGGAGTCGATCGCGGGTGGGCTCGTATTCGGCGTCGTGGCCGGCTCCATCACGGCCATACTGCTCGGGGGAGTACCGCATCTCGCGCTCGCCCAGATGTCGGCGCTCAGCCTGCCGACACAGCTTACGATTTCGCTCGGGGCGGGGATCTACGAGGAGCTGCTCTTCCGGGTCCTGCTGGTGGGCGCACTCGTCTGGCTCTCGCGCCGTCTGTTCGGATGGAAGCCGCTCGCGGCCGGCCTGTTCGCGACGGTCGCCGGCGCTTTTCTCTTTTCAGCCTTCCACTACGTCGGCCCCTATGGCGATCCGCTCGAGCTCGGGTCGTTCATGTTCCGCTTCGTCGCCGGATTGCTCTTCAGCGGGATGTACCTCCTGCGCGGGCTCGGCATCACGGCGTGGACGCACGCGCTGTACGACGTGTTTCTGACGGTGGTGATGGCGGGGCGGTGAGGTGATTGGGACCGAGGATCCGTCCCCGTCTACCTCTTCCCGGAGCCCGCCCGCTCCGCATAGATCGAATCCAGAATGGGCCGGAATACCGAGATCGGCTGGGCACCGACGAGGAGGCCGCCTTCGATGTAGAAGGTGGGCGTGCTGCGGGCGCCGGCGCGAACGGACCCTTCGCCCTCCTGGCGCACCGCGGCCGTGATCGCCGGGTCTTCGAGGCAGCGGACCGTTTCCTCACGCGAGATGCCGAGCGAATCGGCCAGGGTGATGAGAAAGGGCCCCGGGTCAGCGAGCGGGCCCCAGGCGGACTGATGCCGGAAGAGGAGACGGTGCGCGTCCCAGAACCGGCCGGCGCGCGCCGCGCACAACCCGAACTCGGCTGCCGGGACGGCGTTCGGATGGATGTCGCTGATCGGCAGGTTGATGAAGACGACCCGCACCTTGCCGGTCTCCACATATTCACGAACCAGCTGCGGGTGGGTTTCGAGCGCGTGCCGCCGGCAGAACGGGCACTGGAAGTCGGACATCTCGTAGATCGTGATCGGCGCGCTCGCGGATCCGAGCGACCGCGACGATCGCGGATCACCCGGCTGGTCTGCGGCAGGCGCCGCAGTTGCGGCGACGGGCGCGCTCGGCTGGCTCGCCGCGGGTTCGCTGCGCGCGGAGTCGCTGCGGCCGGGGGTGCACGCCAGCAGCAGGGCGGCGGCTGCCAGCGTTCGTCCGGCCGGGTTCGAAGCGTGCCGCATCAGTAGCGAGGCCTCCGCCGGCCATTGCGGCCATTCAGCTCGACGCTGTCTCCCTCCACGCGCACGCTCCAGGTCCACGAGGTGTTCGGATCGGTGACGTCCCACGATCGCGCGGTCACCCACCAGTCGCTCTCGCTCGCTGGAAGGCGTAGCTCCGCCCGCCCCGTGGCGTCCGTCGTGTCGACGACCGGCTTCCGCCGGGAACGCTCCGCCAGTGCCTTCACGACGCTGTCGAAGCTCGAGTAGGTGCTATTTTCCCAGGAGCGGACGTCGGCGCGGAGCGAGTCACCTGAGGCGAGCACGTCGCGGGCCGTATCCAGCGCCGCCCGCGTCACCTCGGCCCGCCGGATGGCGGCGAGGAGCGCAGCGCTGTCCGAGAGGCCACGAGCCAGCGAATCGCGCACGGCGGTCACCGCCTGGCTGCTCCGGAAGTGATCGATGAAGGGCCCGCGAAACCGGGCGAACAGCGAATCGAGCGCGGCAGTGTGGGGCCGAGGGGTGGCCTGGGCCGCTTCGAGCGCGGCGACGACGCTGTCACGATCGTATGGGACCGCAACGACCGGAACGCCCGAGGCGGGAGACTCCGTCCCCTCCAGATCGGGAACCGTCACACGCACGGCGATGTCGCGCGGGCCTGAGCACGCGGCCACCGCGAGAACGAGGAGGAGTCTTGTCGGCTGTGACACGATCCAAAGCTATTGCGGCCCTGCTCGTCCTACAACTCGGCGCGGGCATCGGGGCCGCATCCGGTCAGGACGCGGAGAGCTTCGTTCCGCCACGCCCCACCGGCTACGTGAGCGATTTCGCCTCGGTGCTCGACCTCGCATCGGAAACGCGGATGACGGACCTCATCACGCGCCTTCGCGGAGTGACGGAGGCCGAGATCGCGGTCGTCACGCTGCCGACGATCGGTGACCACGAGGCGGCGGAAGTGGCGCTGCGAATCGGGCGGCGGTGGGGCGTCGGCGCGGCAGCGGAGATCGGCGATTCGACGCGCAACGCGGGCATCGTGATGCTGCTCGTGCCCCGCCGGCCGGGTGAGGCGCGCTCCGGGCAGATCCGCATCGAGGTCGGACGGGGTCTCGAAGGGATCGTCACCGACGCGACCTCGGGGCGCATCAGGGAACTGATGCTTCCGTACCTGTCGCGCGAGCAGTACGGGCCGGGGCTGGTCGAAGGCGTGAGCGCCCTCTCGGCGGTCATCGCCCGTGGCTACGGGGTCAACGACTCGGCACTCACATCCTGGCGGCCTCCGCCGGTCGCGCCGCAGGGTGGGGGCGGCGGCTCCTTTCTCCCGCTTCTCCTCTTCATTCTCATGTTCTTCCTCCTGTCCTCGCGGCGCGGGCGGCGGCG
>JAICNA010000139.1 GCA_025928955.1 Gemmatimonadales bacterium
AGGCCGCATCGATGCGCGTCACGTGCGAGGGATGCGACAGCGCGCTCGTGAGCGCGGCGCGCGCGCCGGGATCGCGGAACCGCGCGAGCGCGCGCGCCGCCTCGCCGCGCACCCCTTCATCGGGATGGCCGAGCGCACCGGTCAGCGGCTCGATGGCGCGCGCGTCACCGAGTCGGCCGAGCAGCGTCGCGCCATGGCGCACCTGGTGCGGCGCGGAGCGGGTGAGGAGCGGGAGGATGAGGGGGAACGCCTCCGGCGTCCTCGCCAGGGCATCGTGCAGGAAACGGCGGGCGGCGAACGATTCGCTTTCCGCAACGCCATCCACCATCACCTCGTGCCCTTCCGGGCCGATGCGGGCGAGCAGCTCACCGGTGCGCTGCTGGTCCTCCGGATGGCGCAGCGCGTGCTCGAGCAGCTCGCGGAGCGCCACGCGCGGGAGCGCCCGCCGCGCCACGATGATCCGCACCCGCCGTGCCGACGGCGAGGAGTCGGCGTACGCCAGCAGCGCCTCGCCGGCCGCCAGCGCTTCCGGCCATTGCCGCCGGGCGACCGCGTCGCGCGCCGCGTCGGCGAGCCGCTCCAGCTCCGGGTCGAGGTCGGGATCGCTGGCCTGCGTGAGCGACACCGGCGTCGCCGGGAATTCGATCGGTGCTTCGACCGCGACGGGGAGCGGAACGAGTGCCGCGCGCACGGACCCCGCGGTCGGCAGCGGCTCGTTCTCCGAGAGGAGCGCCCTCGCCATCGTCAGCAGGTCCCCGGCGGACGCGCCGGCATCGGCCTCGATCCAGTCGGCCGCACGCGCACGCATGCGGCCGCGCAGCGTCATCCGCGCCGAGATCTGGGACCCTTCCACGCCGGCGTCGACCCGCGCCCGCTTGCGCGCCACCGCCGCCGCCGCGGTGGCAGCGGCCTCGTCGAGCACGGACTGGTCGTCGGGATCATCGTGCAGGAGCACGAGGAGCCGCTCGAAGGCGGCGGGAAAAGCGGTCACGCCGATTGGATCTCCATCCAGAGGCCGTCGTAGAGCGTCGACGCGTCGCCGGGATCGAGCACGGGCTCGAGTCGGTCCAGCGGAAGCGGGGGGGCCGACGCCGCCGCGAGCGGTGAGTACCGGCCGGAGGCGGCGGCGATACCCGCGCTGATCTCGGGGCGAAGAATGTAGTCGACGAACGCATGCGCCGCCCGCGGATGCGCGGCCGACGCCGCGAGCGCGATGTGCTCAGCGAAAAGCGGGCCGCCTTCCCTGGGGATGCCGAAGGAGATCCCCGCATCGCCGCGCATGGCCCGCATCGCTTCGCCGCTCCTCGCCTGGCAGACGACGGTCTCTTCCGCCAGGATCGGCGCGCGGCCCGCGGGCCGGAACCCGTCGAGAAAGGGGCGGCAGGCGAGCGCGTCGTCGCGCGCCTGCCGCAACACCGAGGCCTCCGTGGCGTTGAGCGACCGGCCGCGCAGGAGGAGCATGGCACCCAGGACGTCGCGCGCGCTGTCGAGCAGCGTCATGCGCCCGGACAGTGCCGGCTCGAAGAACACGCACCAGGTGTCCGGCGCCGCGCCCGGCTGCTCCGGGAGTGCCGACGGACGCCAGGCGATCCCCGTCGCTTCCCACGCGAACGGCACCGCGAGGATCTCGGTGGTGGTGGCGCGGAAGACCGGGAGCAGGCGCTCGATCGCCGGCACGCGAGCGGGGTCCATGGGGGCGAGCCGACCGGCGCCCGGGAGCGATCGCGGCGCAGGGCCCGGGAAAGTGAGCAGATCGAAGCCGGCGTCACCCCCCGGAAACGGTGCGCCGGCGCGCGGCTCGTACTGCTCGAGCGTCACGCGCACGCCCATCTCCGTGCCGAACCGCTCGAGCATCGCAGGCTCGAAGGCGCCCGCATGCGCGAGCACGTGAAGCTCCCGCTCGAGCCCCGCAGCGGCGCTGCGCGCGCCATCACCGCCGGTACACCCGGCGATGAACCGGCCGAGTGACCCTGCGCCGACCGCCCCCGCGGCCAGCCGAAGCACTTCGCGGCGCTGCATACCGACGCAATGTAAGGCGGGGATTAGCTTTCCCGCATGCAGGTCTCCATCCCGGGGCCGGTCGCGAATCCCCTCGAGCTCGATGCAGCGCTGCTCCAGGCGGTCATCACCGCCGGACTCGCCACCGTATCGGGCGTGCTGTTCCGCCGGTACCGCAAGGCCTACTTCGGCTGGTGGACGGCCGCGTGGACGCTGTACGTGATCCGCATCGGCGCCATCATCGCCTTCCTGCTCACGGCCGAGCGATGGCTCCTCTTCGCGCATCAGGTGATCACCGGGTGGACCGCGCTCGCGCTCCTCTGGTCGGCCGTGGTCTTCTCACGGGGCACCCGGCTCAAGTGGCCGTACCTCGCGGTCATGCTCTTCCCGCCGCTCTGGTCGGCGATCGCCGTCTACTCGCTCCAGAACTTCCTCCTCGCCGCGCTGCCGATGGTCGTGTTCCTCAGCTTCGCGACGCTCTGGAGCGCGTTCGTCTTCTTCGACTACCAGCGCCGCGTCCGCTCCTCGGGTGCGCTCCTCCTCGCGACCGCGTTCCTCCTCTGGGGGCTGCACCACCTCGATTATCCGTTCCTGCGCGCGCAGGGTGCGTGGGCGCCGTGGGGCTACTATCTGGACATCGTCTTCGAGCTCGCCGTCGGCGCGGGGCTCCTGCTCCTCGTGCTCGACGACCTCGGGCGCGGCGTGCACGCACTGAGCGCGCTCTCGGGCGATCTGCAGCGGAGCGGTTCGGGCACCGACGTGCTCGACGCGCTGCTCCACCGGCCACTCACGCTCGGGACGGTGCGCGGCACGGCACTGTATCTCCGATCCGGCGAGGGATACCGCCTGGCGGGCGGGGCAGGCGCGTTCTTCGACTCGATCGACGCCGCGCTCACCCCCGAAGCAGCCGACACGATCGATGCGGCGATGTCCGAGGGGCGGCCGCAGGAAGTCGCCGTCGAGGGCGGGGGGTACATCGCCGTCCTCCCGATCCTGAGCGCCACGGGCCCCAGTGGCGCGCTCCTGCTCGCAGGACAGGGGCGCGATCCGTTCGCGGCGCTCGACGACGACTTTCTCCTCGCCCTGGGCCAGCAGGTCGGCGCGGCACTCGACAACGCCGATCTCTCGAAGCGGCTCGAAGCGCGGCGGCTCGACCTCGAGCGGCTCTCAGCGCGCGTCGTGGAGCAGCACGAGGAGGAGCGGCGCCGCATTTCCCGCGAGCTGCACGACGAGTCCGCCCAGGTGTTCAGCGCCGTGAAGATGGAGCTCGCCATGCTGCGCGATTCGCCGTCGAACGACACGGCGGCGCGGCTCGACCGGGTGATCGGCCTGGTGGACAGCGGGATCGCCGGGATCCGGAACGTGGTCAACGACCTCCGGCCCTCGCTCCTCGACGATCTCGGCCTCCTCCCCGCCCTGCGCTCGCTCGCCGACCGGATCGAGGCACGGAGCGGGCTCGAGATCACGTTCGATGCGCCCGCGTGCGTGCCACCGCTCTCGAAGGAGGCGGAGCTCGTGCTCTACCGCGCCATGCAGGAAGCGCTCACGAACGTGGTGCGTCATGCCGAGGCGACGGCGGTGGAGGTCGGCCTTCGTGTGATGACCGACGAGATCGTGCTGACGGTGTGGGATGACGGGCGAGGGCTCCCGGCGGGAACGACCGCGGAACAGTTCCAGCGCGCCGGGCACATGGGACTCACCGGCATGCGGGAGCGCGTGCACGGGCTCGGCGGCCGCATGCACGCGGAGAACATCGCGGGCGGGGGGCTCCGGGTGGAGGTGGTGGTGCCGGCAGCGAGCCCCGAGCCCCGCCCCAGCGACGGGTAGGACGGCGCGCTACTCCGACGCCAGCATCACCTGCTGCAGCGTGTCCACCGCTTCGTCGAGGCGGCTCACCAGGTCGGGGATGCCGAAATCGCGATCCTCGATGCGGTCGAAGCCGCTCTGCAGGATCTCCACGCGGGTGCAGTTCCCTTCCCGAGTGCAGTTCGCGACGGGCGACAGCGTGATCTCGAGCGATCGCGGCCAGTTCTCGGCGAACTCGAACGCGATCCGGCGCCCCGTCTCGAGTGCCGTCACCTCACCCGTCACTGCGCCGAAGACCGGATCGATGAACGAGATCGCGCCGCCGACCCGCGGGTCGAGGTGCACGTCATCGATGGTGCTGAACCAGCGCTCGATGATGTCGGGATCGGTGAGGGCGCGGAAGACGGCGTTCGCGGGCGCGTTGATGTCGATCGATCGCCGCACTTCCTGCATCGACTCGTAAAGCCGCAGCACGTTCCCTTCGCTGTCGAGGAAGCGGAGCTCGCGGCCGGGGCCCATTTCCGTCGGCTCGCCCAGGATCGTCACCCCGGCGGCCCGCAGCTTTTCCCGCACCGGCTCGATCCGGGTCACCTTGAGCCAGCACCAGACGCCCTGCGCCTCCGTGGAGGGCAGCGTGCCCTCGTGCGCATGCACGCCGATCATCGGCACCTCCGCCTCGGGCCCGCGAAAGATGTGGAAGCCCTGCTCGTGGGATTCCATGACCGGCTGGAGGCCGAGCACTTCGGTATAGAAGCGGTGCGCGCGGGCCGGGTCGGTGGCCGGCAGCGAAATGAGGGGATCGACGGCGCGGATCATGGTGTCTTCTCCACTTCACGCTTGAGTGACTCGAGGTTCTCCGCCCACATGAGGTCGAACGCGGCGACCCAGCTGCCGAGCACGTCACGGAGGCGCGCGCGCTCGAGCGTGTACAGCCGCTCCCTGCCGTCCTTCCGTTCCCGCACGAGGCCCGCCTCCCTCAGGAGCCGCAGATGACGCGAGATGGCCGGCCAGGATACGTCGAACGCGCCGGCGATCTCTCCCGCACTCCGCTCCCGCTCGCCGAGCAGCTCGAGGATCCGGCGGCGGCGGGCATCTGCGAGCGCGGAGAAGACGGCATCACCCATGGCCATATTTAACATTGTCGTTAAATATCGTCAAGTCAGCGCATCGGCCCATACGCGCTTAAGTTTGCCCCCATGGCAAAGACTCCGATCCGGGTGCTCGTCGCCGATGACCACGCGGTCGTGCGCGAGGGCATCCGATCCGTGCTCCAGGGGGAGGCAGGCTTCACCCTCGTGGGCGAGGCGACCACCGCCGCCGAGGCCGTCCGGCTCGTCGGGGACCTGCAGCCGGATGTCGCCGTGCTCGACGTGACGATGCCGGGGGGCTCCGGCCTCGAGGCCACCGCACGTATCCGGCAGCAGTTCCCCGCCACGCGCGTGCTCATTCTCAGCATGCACGACAATCCCGAGTACACCAAGGAGAGCGTCAGGGCCGGGGCGCACGGCTATCTCCTCAAGGACTCTGCGGCCGCCGAGCTGCGCCAGGCGATCCGCACCGTCTCCGACGGCGAGACGTATTTCGCCGCCGACTCCGGCCCGGCGCCGGCGGATGCCGCCCTGCAGCCGCTCACGATGCGCGAACGCGACGTGCTCGCCGGTGTGGCGCTCGGCCGCACCAACAAGGAAATCGCCGCCACCCTTGGCATCAGCCCGCGTACGGTCGAGACGCACCGGGAGAGCCTCATGCGGAAGACGGGCGTGCGCACCGTCGCCGGACTCACGCGGCTCGCGATGGATGCGGGCCTCGTGCCCGCATGGCGCTAGAGCTGCGACCGCAGCAGTGACGCGAGCCGCTCCACCAGTTTTTCCTTCCACGGGCGCGCCCGCCACGCCTCGAGCGTAATCTCCTTCGACCGCGCCAGGTCCCCCGCGAATGCCGCCGCCTGCGCCGCCGCGAATTCGGGATCGAGCACGTTGAGGTTCGCCTCGTCGTTCAGCTTGAACGAGCGGTTGTCGAAGTTCGTCGAGCCCACCGAGACCCAGCGGTCATCCACGATCATCACCTTGCAGTGGTACATGGTGGGCTGAAACTCGTGAATGCGGACGCCGGCCTCGAGCAGCGGACCCCACGACGCGCGGGATGCCCGCCGCACCATCGCGGCATCGATGTGGCGCCCCGGCACGATGATCTCGACTTCCACGCCCCGCTCGCGCGCGGCGATCAGGCTCGCGATCGCCAGGCTGTCGGGCACGAAGTACGAGGCCGAGAGGCGGATCGTGCGGCGCGCGCTGGCGATCGAGAGGAGGTACATCAGCCGCACGCTCTCGCTGCCGTCGTCGGACGAGCTCTTGAAGACCTGCGCGAGGTGGGGCCCGACGGTGTCGATCCGGGGGAAGTATTCGGTGCCGTGCAGGACGAGCGAGCGCGTCTTGATCCAGTTGTCCATGAACGCCGCCTGCATCTGCGCTACGGCCGGCCCGGTCACCCGGTAATGCGAGTCCCGCCAGTGGAGCGAGTCCTCCGCGTGGCCGAGCCATTCATCGGCGATGCCGACGCCGCCCGTGAACCCGATGCGCCCGTCCACGACCAGCAGCTTGCGGTGCGTGCGATTGTTCACCCGGTCGAGGCTGTGCCAGCGCACCGGGTGGTACTTGAGCACCTCGACGCCCGCGCCCTCCATCATCTCCAGCAGCTCGGCGTCCATCTTGCCGCTCCCGAGCCAGTCGAGCAGCACGTGGACCTTCACGCCTGTCCGGGCGCGCTCCGACAGCGCCTCGGCGAATTCACGCCCGATCCGTCCCGACCAGTAGATGTACGTCTCGAAGGTGATCGTCTCCTTCGCGGAGCGGATCGCCTCGAGCATCGCGGGGAAGATCTCGTCGCCATTCTGGAGGGCCGTGACCCGATTCCCGCCGACGATCGCCGGTCCGAGGAGCACGCCCATCGTCCGTACGAACTGCTCGTCGCCGACGCCGTAGAGCGGGCGGATTTCGTGCTCGATCCGCGTCCGCCCGCCCGAAAGGTTGAGTACGAGAAGGACGGCGACGGCCGTGGCGACGATGGCGACCAGGATCCACATCGCGGCTCGCTTCCGGGCCATGGGGCCTCAGCTTCAAACGGAAAGCCCTCCGGGCGGAGGGCTGCTGAACACAGTCTGGAACCGATAGTGCGAAATTACCGGATCGACTGCTGTGCGGTGGGTCACGCAGGCGGATCGTCGGCGATCCGCCTGCGGCGGGTGGACTGGGACGCTGGCAGGGCGGCCTACGGGAGCTGCCAGACCTCCACCCGATTGTCGTAGAATAGCGGGATGACGATCCGCCGGCGCCCCCGGTCGATCGTGAAATCGGCCGGTGTAGGGAGGCCGGCGATGAGGCGCGTCGCCGAATCCCCGACGACCACGAGGCTCGAATCGACCCAGGAGCTCGCGATGACGCGGCCGTCGTCGAGCGCCTCGAGGCCGTCGATGCCCCCGAGCGAGAGCCCGGTCGGCGCGATGCCCTCCTGCCCCGGCGTCCACGCGAAGATCTGCGGCCCGGTGAAGCCACCCATGAGCAGTTTCCCGGCGTGAGCCGTGATCCCGTTCGGTGCAGCGAGCGCCGTGTCGCGGGCAATGAGCTCGATGGTGCGCCCGCTGCCCAGGCGGAATACGCCCGCGGTTCCCGTGAACTCCATCTCCCCGGCTTCGGTGAAGCGCACCCCGGTCTCACTGACATAGACCATACCGTCCGGGCCGATCGCGACATCGTTCAGGAACGATGCGCGGGCGCCGAAATCCACGGTGCGCAGCGGGGCACCGGTCCGGCGATCGAACGCACGCATGGCGTCGATGTCCGCTACCCACAGCGTATCGCCCCGGATCGCCATCCCCTTCGGGGCGTGGAGCGTCACGCCGTCACGTCCACCCGCGATGAACCGGACCGAATCCACCGTCCCATCCGGCCGCATGCGGCTGATGAAGCCGTTCCCGTCCCGCGCTCCCGGATTGCCGTCGATGTTGGAGACGAGGTAGACGTCGGCCGCGGTATCGTGCACGATGCCCTCCGGCGTGCTGAAGCCGGCTGCGGCGTGGAGTCGCGTGGGGGCCGGAGGTGCGGTGTCGATGGCGGCCGCATCGTCGGACGGAGGCCTGGTCTCACATGCGGCGAGAAGGACGAGACCGGC
>JAICNA010000108.1 GCA_025928955.1 Gemmatimonadales bacterium
ACCGTGGCGCTCCTCAAGGTCGCGCAGGCGACCGCGCTGCTCGACGGCCGCACCTTCGTCACGCCGGACGACGTGAAGCTGCTCGCGCCGGCGGTCCTGAGGCATCGGGTGGTCGTGGCGCCCGAGCTCGAGCTCGAAGGCGTCTCGGCGGACGCCGCGCTCGAATCGATGATCGAGCGGATCGAGGTGCCCCGCTCGTGATCGTCCCGACCCGGCGCTGGCTCGTCGGCGCCGCGGCGCTCGCTCTTCTCGCGCCGCTCGCCCTCGTATGGCCCGACGCGGTCGCCGTGTATCTCGGTGCCTGCGTCGCCTGGGCGGCGATGTTGGCCTGGGATGCCGCGCGCGCGGGGGACGCCACGCTCGACGTGACGCGCGAACCGCCGCCGGCCTTCTCGGTGGGGCGGGCCCTTGCCGTGAGCTATCGGTGGACGCTCGGCGGGTCCCGGCCGCAGGTCATCGTCGTCCGGGAGCAATTTCCCCCGCCCCTCGGCGGGCCGGACGTGCCCGCCCGGATCCTCCGGCTGCTTCCCGGCACCACCCACGAGCGGTACGACGTGCGGCCGGTCAGGCGCGGCACCGGAACCGGCGGACGCATTGCGGTCCGGCGGCTCGGGCCGCGAGGGCTCGCGTGGCGGCAGGCGCGCATCGATGCGCCCTGGGAGGCGACGGTGTTTCCGAAGCTGGCGGGTGTCGCGCTCCGCGCGTTGCCCAACCGGATCGCCCGCCGGCGCGAGGCGGGGCTCCGGACGATCCGCCGTCCCGGGGAAGGGCGTCTGTTCGAGAGCTTGCGCGAATGGATTCCCGGCGAGGATACGCGGATCATCGACTGGAAGGCGACGGCGCGGCGAGGAAAGCCGATCGCGCGCGTGTACGAGGACGAGCGGCGCCAGCAGGTGCTCCTGATCCTCGATGCGGGACGTCTCCTCACCGCGGAGTCGGACGGCGTCCCGCGGATCGAAGCCGCCATCGAGGCCGCGCTGCGGCTGGCGCATGCGGCCGTCGAGCACGACGACGACGTCGGGATTCTCGTCTTCGCCGATTCGATCCAGGCATTCGCGCCACCGGCGCGCGGGCGGCGTGGCCTTCGCGCCGTGCTCGCCGCGCTCGCGGCCGTGGAGGGCCGGCTCGTCGAGAGCGACTATCCCTCGGCGTTCCGTTACCTCGCCGCGCGAAGCCGCAAGCGCGCGCTCGCCGTGCTCTTCACCGACGTGATCGATCGCGCGGCGAGTGCGTCCCTCGTGGCGCAGACCGCATCGCTCCGGCCGAGGCACCTGCCGGTGGCGGTGACGCTGCGGGACCCCGCGCTCGAGCGGATCGCGACGACACGCCCCGAATCGGAGCTGGCGGCGTTCGAGCGCGCGGCGGCCGAGGAGCTGATGCTGGCGAGGAACGATGCGCTGGATGTGATGCGGCGCCAGGGAGTGACGGTGCTGGACGTCCCTCCCGGCGCCGCCGGCGAAGCGGTGGTGCAGGGGTACCACCAGCTCAAGCGGCGCGGCCTGCTGTGACCGGTCAGACTGCGGGGACGAGCCCGACGCACTCCGGGTAGGCGGCGGCGAACGCATCGACACAGGCGCCGTCGAGCTGCGTGCCGGAGACGCGCTGCAGCTCGGACAGGGCATCTTCCGGCGACCAGGGCGCGCGGTACGGGCGGCGGGTCGTCATGGCATCGAACGTGTCCGCCACGGCGATGATCCTCGCTTCGATCGGGATGGCGTCCCCCTCGAGCCCGTCCGGGAAGCCGAGCCCGTCGATGCGTTCGTGGTGCGAGCGGACGCAGCGCAGGACCGACGGCGTTTCGTGCGCGAGCGGCGAGAGCATCTGTTCACCGAGGGCGGGATGCTCGCGGATCTGCCCGAACTCGTCATCGGTGAGCGAGCCGGGCTTGTGCAGCACGGCCTCGCGCGTGCCGATCTTCCCGATGTCGTGCAGCTCGCCTCCCAGCCGGATCTGATCCACGGCCACAGGATCGAAGCCGAGCTGTCGCGCAGTGGCGACCGCGTACTGGCTCACCCGGATCGAATGGCCGCGCGTGTAGGCGTCCTTCGCCTCGAGCGCGCGCGCGAGCATCTGCACGCCCTGGAGAAAGAGCTCCTGGATGCGCTCCGCCTGCTCGTGCACCCGGCGCTCCAGATTCGCCTGGTAGAACCGGTTCTGGGCGACGAGCGCGCGCTTCTCCAGCGCGCGGATGACGCGTGCCTGCAGCTCGTCGAGTGAGACGGGCTTGACGAGGAAGTCGGCGGCGCCGCGATGCAGGCATTCGACGGCGGTGGCGGTGTCGGTCGCGCCGCTGAGGAGGATGACGGCGGTATCGGGGTGGAGGCGGCGAACCTCCTGCAGGAGGCCCATGCCGTCGAGCTCGGGCATTCGCATGTCCGAGACGATGAGGGGCACCTCGCCCATTTCGGTGAGGAGTTCGAGCGCTTCGCGCCCGGTGGCCGCTTCGAGGCAGGCGAAGCCCTGCTGCCGGAAGAGGCGGGTGAGCGCGCGCCTGACGCCTGGTTCGTCGTCGACGACCAGACACCGGGCGACCCCATCAGGAGTCGGATCCGACACGGGAAATGCCATGTATTACTCCAGGCAGACGGAGCCCACGAGCCGCGCCAGCCGCGCCTCACCACCTATAATACGTTGTTGCGGACTGACGTACGGTAGGCATTTCGGGTCAGATTGTAAACACCGGGACCGGAGACGAGGGCAATGAACAGCTTTGGAACACGTGCCGGATTGACCGCCGGCGGACGGACCTGCGAGATCCACCGACTCCCCTCGCTGGGCGATCGGGGGATGGATGTGAGCAGGCTGCCGTACTCGCTGCGGATCCTTCTGGAGAACCTCCTCCGCCGGGAAGACGGGATCATCGTGACCCGCGACGATATCGAGTCGCTCGCGCGCTGGCGACCCGGCGCCGCGAGCGAGCGCGAGATCGCCTTTGCCCCCGCCCGCGTGCTGCTGCAGGACTTCACCGGGGTGCCGGCGGTGGTGGACCTCGCCGCCATGCGGGACGCCATGGCCGCGCTCGGCGGCGACCCGCGGCGCATCAACCCGCTCCAGCCGGTCGAGCTCGTCGTGGACCACTCGGTGCAGGTCGACGCGTTCGGCTCCCGCGAGGCGTTCGCGCTGAACGAGGAGCTGGACTACAGCCGGAACCGGGAGCGGTATGCGTTCCTCCGGTGGGGCCAGCGCGCCTTCGACAACTTCCGCGTGGTCCCGCCCAATACCGGCATCGTGCACCAGGTGAACCTCGAGTACCTCGCGCGTGTCGTGTTCACCTCCGACGAGAACCCGGAGTCGGGCGGTGCGCTGCAGGCGTATCCGGATACGGTCGTGGGCACCGATTCGCATACGCCGATGGTGAACGGTCTCGGTGTGCTCGGCTGGGGCGTGGGGGGGATCGAGGCGGAGGCGGCGATGCTCGGCCAGCCGGTGTGCATGCTCGTGCCGGAAGTCATCGGCTTCCGCCTCTCGGGCGAGCTGCGCGAAGGCACGACGGCCACCGATCTCGTCCTCACCGTGACCGAGCTCCTGCGGAAGAAGGGCGTCGTCGGGAAGTTCGTCGAATTCTACGGCCCCGGCCTCTCGAACCTCCCGCTCGCCGACCGCGCCACGATCGGCAACATGTCGCCCGAGTACGGGGCCACCTGCGCGATCTTCCCCGTCGATCAGGTGACGCTCAACTACCTCAAGTTCACCGGCCGCCCGCCGGAGCGCGTGGCACTGGTCGAGGCGTACATGAAGGAGCAGGGCCTCTTCCACAGCGCCGCCTCTCCCGAGCCCGCGTTCACGGATACCGTCGAGCTCGATCTCGGATCGGTCGAGCCGAGCATCGCGGGCCCGCGGCGGCCGCAGGATCGCGTGCGCCTCGCCGACGTCAAGAGCTCGTTCGAGAAGGCGCTGCCCAACCTGATGCCGGCGAAGACCCAGTCCCAGACGCCGAAGGACGCTGCCGTGGGCCAGGCGACGGCGCCGGGTGTGTCGGGGGTCTGGGGCGAGGGTTCGAAGGCCTCGCCGGCCGCCGCCCCGGCGGCGGAGGCGGAGATCGACCACGGCTCCATCGTCATCGCCGCGATCACGAGCTGCACGAACACCTCGAACCCCGCCGTGATGCTCGCCGCCGGTCTCGTCGCGAAGAAGGCGGTCGAGCTCGGGCTGGAGAGCAAGCCGTGGGTCAAGACGAGCCTCGCGCCCGGCTCGAAGGTGGTGACGCGGTATTACGAGAAGTCGGGGCTCGGGAAGTATCTCGACCAGCTGGGCTTCCAGACGGTGGGCTACGGCTGCACGACCTGCATCGGGAACTCGGGCCCGCTTCCCGAGAATATCTCGGAGCAGATCCAGCGGCGCGATCTCGTCGCCGTTTCCGTGCTCTCGGGAAACCGGAACTTCGAGGGCCGGATCAACTCGGACGTGCGTGCGAACTACCTCATGTCCCCGCCGCTCGTGGTTGCCTACGCGCTCGCCGGCCGCATCGATCTCGACCTCGTCACCGAGCCGCTCGGCGAGGATCGTCTCGGCAAGCCCGTCTACCTGCGCGACGTCTGGCCGACTCGTGCCGAGGTCGATCAGGTGATGCAGCAGGCGGTACGCTCCGAGATGTTCAAGGAGACCTACGCCGAGGTCTTCGCCGGTGACGAACGCTGGAACTCGATGCCGGTGCCCGAAGGCGATCACTTCGCGTGGGAGCCGGCGTCGACCTACGTCCGCCAGCCGACCTACTTCGACGGGATGCCCCAGCACCCGCCAGCGCACGTGAGCGAGATCGGCAGCGCGCGTGCGCTCCTCATGCTCGGCGATTCGATCACGACGGACCACATCTCGCCGGCCGGCAGCATCCGGCGGAAATCGCCGGCCGGCGATTATCTGGTCGAGCACGGCGTGGATCCGAAGGAGTTCAACTCCTACGGATCGCGGCGGGGCAACCACGAAGTGATGATCCGGGGCACGTTCGCCAACGTGCGCATCCGGAACCAGCTCGCCCCGGGCACCGAGGGGGGATACACGACCTACTTCCCGACGGGGGAGGTGCTGAGCGTCTTCGACGCCGCCCTCCGGTATGAAAAGGACGGCACGCCGCTCGTCATTCTGGCCGGCAAGGAGTACGGGTCGGGGTCGAGCCGCGACTGGGCCGCCAAGGGACCGTACCTGCAGGGGGTCCGCGCCGTGATCGCCGAGAGCTACGAGCGCATCCACCGCTCGAACCTCGTCGGCATGGGCATCCTGCCGCTCCAGTTCGCGGCGGGGGAATCGGCGGCGACACTCGGGCTCACGGGCCAGGAGATTTTCGACGTGGTGGGCGCCGCGGCGGCGATCGAGAGCGGTTTCCGTACCGGGCGCACCGCCCGGATCATCGCGCGCGGCGGGAAGGGGAAGGAGATCGTGTTCGATGCGACGATCCGGATCGACACGCCGCAGGAGGTGCTCTACTACCGGCATGGCGGCATCCTGCAGTACGTCCTCCGACAGCTGCACGGCCGCGAGAACGCCGATGCCATCTCCGGCGGTGTCTCCGTGGGGCAGCCCCACGCCGTCACGAACGACAAGAAGGTGACCGAGAGCTCGGTCGAGTCGTTCCCGGCCAGCGATCCGCCGGCCTACTAGGCTGCACTGAGAGGCGCATGCACCTCGACCTTCCGCACCTGACGTATTCGGGGCCCCCCATCGACGACGCGGAGACGCTCGGCCGCGTCCCGGAGCCACTGCGCGGTGCGCTGACGCGGAGAAACGGGTGCATCGCGTTTCGCGGAGGCTTCCACGTGCGCGGCGCGTGCCGCGAGCCGGCGTGGCACAGCCTGCGCGAGGCGTGGGATGGGCCGATGGCGTTTCACGAGCTCTACGAGGAAGTGCTCGACTCCGACGTGCCGTTCGCGGAGGACGCGCTCGGCGATCAGTTTCTCCTCCGCGGCGAGGAGGTTTGGCACCTCTGGGCAGAGACCGGCGAGATCGAGCGGAAGGCGCTGACCCTCGAGGCGTTCATGGGCGAGGTCTTCGCCGATGCCACCGAGGCGCTCGCGCTCGAGCCGGTCCTCGCGTTCCTCGATGCAGGCCAGGAGCTGAAGCCGGGCCAGCTGCTGATGGCCTATCCTCCGTTCTGCGTTTCCCAGTCGGACGATGGCGTCACGCTCACGGCCATCAGCACGCAGGAGCGCCGCGAATTCCTCGCCACCATCGCGCGGCAGATTCATGACCTCCCGGATGGTGCGGAAGTTCAGTTCAGGATCGAAGGCTAGAACGCTCCGGCCGTGGCTTCTCCATCGCAGCACGCCGCCCCGCTGACTTTCCATCTCGTCTTTCATACGCACTGGGACCGCGAGTGGTACCTCCCGCGGGCGGCGCTGACCGCGCGGCTCGTGCCGGTCGTGGACCAGCTCCTCGATGCGCTCGACCAGGACACCACCTTCCGCACGTTCCTCCTCGACGGCCAGACGGTGCTGCTCGAGGACTACCTCCGCATCCGGCCCGATCAGGAAGCCCGCGTCCGTGCGCTCGTTTCCTCGGGTCGGCTCGGGACCGGTCCCTGGTACGTGCTCGCCGACGAGTTGACGCCTTCAGGGGAAGCGCTCATCCGAAACCTGCTGATCGGCGGCGGCGCCGCCCGTCGGCTGGGGCGGCGGCTCGACGTGCTGTACTCGCCAGACGCATTCGGACACCCGGCGGTGCTGCCGGCGCTCGCAGCGCAATTCGATATCCGGTTCGGTGTCGTCTGGCGCGGCCTCGCGCCGAGGCGCGACGATGGGGACCTGTTTCGCTGGGTGGCGCCCGATGGGAGCGGGATCCTGCTGTATCAACTGCCGCGCGATGGGTATGAGATCGGCGCGTCGCTTCCCGCGGACGTCGACGCGCTGCGCGAGGCGTGGCCCGCTGTCCGCGAGGCGCTCGCGACACGGGCGAGTTCACGGCATGTCGCCGTCTTCGTGGGGGCCGATCATCACGCGCATCACCTCCGTCCGTCGATGCTCCGCGACCTCCTCGCCGGGATCGAGGCCGGCAACGAGGTTCGCATTTCGTCGGTCGAGGAGTTCCTCCGCGCGGCGGAGGCGGAGGCTCCGCCGCTCCGTACACTGCGCGCCGAGCTGCGCGATTCCCGCGGGTATACCTGGACGCTCCAGGGCGTCCACGGCACGCGCCTGCCGCTCAAGCGCCTCAACGCGCGCGTTCAGCTCCTGCTCGAGCGATGGGCGGAGCCGCTGGCGGCGCTCGCGCACAGGCATGGTCGTTACGACCGCCGCCCCCTCCTTGCCGAGGCATGGCGCTCCACCGTGCGATCGCACTTTCACGATTCGATCGCCGGGTGCACCCACGATCGTGTCGCCGCGGCCGCGCGCGGCCGGCTCGCCGATGCCGCCGCGACCGCGCAGGAGGTCGTGCGAGCGTCGATCGATGAGCTGACCGGCCACGATCCCGACGCTGCCCCGTCCGCCGGCGACGCCTCGGCGCTCGTGGTGTGGAATCCGGCGGCCCGCCGGCGCGGCGGCATCGCGGTCGCGGAAGTCTCGTTCTTCCGGCGCGACGTGCTGGTGGGGCCGCCGGGAGCGCGCATCGTACGAGCCGGAAAGGGATTCGCGCCCTTCGACCTGGCGAGCGCCGACGGCCGGTCCATACCGGTCCAGGTGATCGAGAAGCGTCGTGCGCTCGAGCGGCGCGACGCCTGGCGGCACTATCCGGACCTGGACGAAGTAGACGCCGTACGCATTGCCTTCCAGGTCTCACCGGCGCCGGGTCTCGGCCTCGCGAAGCTCACGCCTGTGAGTGCGTCGCCGGATCGGGTGCCGGTGGGTCGTGCCGTCGCAGCCGGGCGGCGCCTCTCGAACGGGGTCATCGAAATCGACGTCGCGTCCGATGGGACGCTCGGGCTGCATGATCTCCGGAGTGGAGCGCGCTTCGAAGGGCTGCTCTCGCTCGAATCCGGCCCCGATGCGGGGGACACCTACTCCTTCGAACCCGGCGCCGGCGGCATCCGGCGCTCGCGCGCGCGCGTGAGGCTGCGGGCGCACGCCACTGGCCCGCTCGTCGGTGTCGTCGAGGGAACCTGGGAGGACCTCGAGGCCTCGTTCCGGCTTCGGGTCGAGCTGCGATCGGGCGAGCCCTT
The DNA here is from genome assembly GCA_025928955.1 of Gemmatimonadales bacterium. GTDB lineage: Bacteria > Gemmatimonadota > Gemmatimonadetes > Gemmatimonadales > GWC2-71-9 > CAMLLJ01. The sequence continues at coordinate 8,084 of JAICNA010000108.1, forward strand.
CGCTCGTATCGCAATCGACATCGTGAACCGGGGGCGCGACCGTCGCCTTCGCGCGCGCCTTCCCCTTGGCCTCCGGGATGTTCCGGTCGTTGCCGGGGCGGCCTTTGGATCGGAGCAACGAGCACCCGGGGCTCCTGCCGGCGATTCGGCCGCGGAAGCCTCCGTTCCGACGGCACCCGCGCAGCGCTTCGTCGCGGCCGGAGGCACCGGAGGTATGGCGCTGCTGGTGCCGGGGCACTGCGAATATGAATGGCAGCGCGGCGGAGACCTGCTCCTCACGCTGCTCCGGTCGGTCGGCCAGCTCTCGCGCGACGACCTCTCGGCGCGGCCCGGACACGCCGGGTGGCCGACCCCGACGCCCGAGGCGCAATGTCCGGGGGCTGATCGCGTGACGCTGGCGCTCGCGCCGCTTTCCGGCGAGCCGGCCCCGGACGAGCTCGAAGCGCTGTGGGAAGAGGCGTTCCTTCCGCTGTCCACTCGCTGGATCCGGGATGCCCGTCCCCTGCGGGTACCGCGCGATTCGGTCGAGCTGGCCGGGGACGGGTTGATTCTCTCCGCCGTGAAGCCCGCGGAGGATGGGCGAGGGATCGTGCTTCGCTGCTGGAACGCTCAGGACCGGCCCGTCGAGGGTTCCTGGACCGTCGTGCCCGCGCCGAGCCATGCCTGGCGCATCCGTGCCGACGAAGAGCCGGGCGAGCCGCTCGTGATCGGCCGCGCCGGAGAGATCCGGTTCAGTGCCGGCGCCCGCGAGATCGTCACGATCAGGATCGCCTAGCGCCGTTACCGACGCCGGTCCTGGACCGCGTCGCCGAGCAGCGTGGACGCGACGACGACCAGCACGAGCGCGGCGCCCGGCGCGATCGCGACCCACGGTGCGTTCACCAGCGTATCCCGTCCCGATGCGATCATCGATCCCCATGAGGCCGCCGGCGGCTGTACGCCGATCCCGAGGAACGAGAGTCCCGCCTCCAGCATGATCGCATTCCCGAAGCCGAGCGCCGCGGCGACGAGCGCGGGGGTAAGCGCATTCGGGACGATATGGCGCGTCAGCACACGACGCTTTGCGGCGCCGAGGGCGAGCGCGCCATCGACGAAGGGGCGCGCCATCAGCGCCCGCGACTCCGCATAGACGAGGCGGGCGACGCTCATCCACCCGGTGAGCCCGAGGACGAGCACCACGAGCAGCGCGCTCGGCCGCCAGAGCGCCGCCAGCAGGAGCAGCAGGACGACTCTGGGGAGTGCGAGGGCGAAGTCCGTGACGCCGAGCAGCGTCGTCCGGATGCCGCCGCGCCAGACACCCGCGATCGTGCCGATACCGATCCCCAGCGCCGTCGAAATCAGGATCGCGAGGGCACCGACGCCGAGCGAGATCCGCGCGCCGTGGACCAGTCGCGCCCAGACATCCCGTCCGAGCCGGTCGGTCCCGAGAGGGTGCAGCACTCCGTGGACGTCGGTCGCGAACGGCGCAAGGAAGCGGGTCGCAACGACGTCCCGCTGCTCGGTCGGTCCGATGGTGGTGACGAGCGGCGCAAAGACGGCGAGCAGCGTTGCCGTGGCGAGCACCGCGATGCCGAAGCGCGCGCGACCGTCGCGCAGGAGCGTCGTCATGCGGCTTCGCTCGAGCGGAGCCGGGGATCGACGCGCGCCGCGGCGATCTCGGCCAGCACATTTCCCGCCACGACGAGCAGGGCACTGATCGACGTCGCAGCCATGACCACCGGATAGTCCCGAGCCTGCACGCCTTCCACGAGGACCCGCCCTACGCCCGGCCATGCAAAGATCGCTTCCACGAATACCGCGCCGGAGAAGAGCGCGGGAAGCGAGAGGCCCAGCAGCGTCACGACCGGAATGAGTGCATTCCGCAGGATGTGCTGGAAGAGGATGCGCCGGGAGCCGATCCCTTTCGCCTCGGCGACCGTGATGAACGGTGCGCCGCGCAGCTCGA
>JAICNA010000232.1 GCA_025928955.1 Gemmatimonadales bacterium
AGGAGTCGGAGCCGTTCCACCGGCGCTTCGTGCGCGTGCGGCGGCCGGTCGTGATCACCGGCGCCGAGCTCACCCTAGAACAGCTCGACCTGCAGTAAGACCACAACACGAAGATGTACCAGGCGCCGTTCCAGCTGAAGGCGAACGGCGGCGTGCTCATCATCGATGACTTCGGCCGCCAGCGGATCCCGTCGCGGGACCTCCTCAACCGCTGGATCGTGCCGCTCGAGAAGCGCATCGACTTCCTCACGCTGCACACGGGCGGGAAGTTCCCGGTGCCATTCGACTGCCTCCTCATCCTCTCGACCAACCTGGCGCCGAAGGACCTGGTCGAAGAGGCGTTCATGCGCCGGATCCACTACAAGATCCACGTGCTCGGGCCGGAGCAGGAGCAGTACGTCGAGATCTTCCGGCGCTGCTCCGAGGAGCGGAACATCCCGTTCGCCGACTGGGCCATGCCGCAGATCTACCGCGACTTCTACGCCCGCATGGGAATCGAGCCGCGCGCCTGTCATCCGCGCGACATCCTCGACCATTTCATGGACATCGCGACGTTCCTGCAGGCGGAGCCGGTGCTGACGCCGGAGCTGCTCGACCGCGCCTGCCGGTCGTACTTCCTCGACGACACCTCGGAGCAGGCATGACCGAAGCGGACGTGCTCGAGCGCCTCGAAGCGGTCGAGCGGGACAATGCGCGCCTCCGGCGCCTGAGCATCGCGCTCATCGTGCTCGTGGCGGTGCTCGCAGGCCTCGCCGTGGCGATCATGGTGGTGTCCGCGCGATATGGCCTGCCCGGCACGACGGCGGACATCGTCGCCGCGCGCCAGCTGGTCATCCGCGACAATGCCGGCCTGCCGCGCGGCCTCTGGGGCGTGGACGATTCCGGTGCCGTGCGGCTCCTGCTCCAGGACGAGGCGGGCCAGCCGAGGATCCGGCTGAGCCTGCTGGCGGACGGCGCGTCGGGCGTGACGCTCATCGACTCAGCCGGCCATAACCGGGCGGTGCTCGCCCTCCTGCAGGACCAGTCGGTGACGATGGCGCTCGCCGACGGCACCGGAAAGACGCGGTCGGTCTTCGGGCTCGCGCCGGACGGGAACTCGACGCTCCTCTTCGCCGACCGCACCGGCGTGCCGCGCGCGAGCATCGGGATCGACGCGCGCGGGGTGGGGAACTACTCGGTCTCGGATCGCGGGCGCTCGCAGGTCGAGGACGTGCCCGAGGACGCTCCTGCCGACAGCGCCACGGATTCCCAGCCCGGGCAGTAGCGCCGGGCGCCGGGCCCGGGCGGCTCCGGCCGCCGCGCTCGCGCTCCTCGCCCTCGCGGGCATTCTCGGAGAATTCCGGAGCCCGCTCAACGGAGACGCGGCGTACATGCTCGACGCCGCCCGGCGCATGCTCGCCGGCGAGCGCCTCTACGCCGAACTGATCGACCTCAATCCTCCCTTCGTCTTCTGGCTCTCGCAGCCGGCGATCCTGCTCTCGCGCCTGGGTCTCGATCCGGCGGACGTACTTCGCGTGTTCGTGCTGCTCATACTGGCCGCCATGCTCGCGCTGGCATGGCCGCTGACACGGGATGCACCGGCGATCCGGGCGGGGTTCGTGCTCTTCGCATTCGCGATTCCACTGGGGCACTTCGGGGAGCGGGAGCATCTGATTTTTGGATTGATGCTTCCGTATGTGGCGTTGATGAGCGGGAGAGCGGGAGAGCGGGAGAGCGGGAGGCTTGCGGGAGGGGGGTGGATTGCGGTCCTGGTGGGAATCGGGGCGGGGATGGCGATGGCGATCAAGCCGCCGGCGGCGCTGGTGCCGATCATCCTCACGATGCAGCCGTGCATCCGGGAGCGGAGTCTCAGGCCGGTGCTGAGAGCGGAGAACCTGGCCGCGGCGTGTACGCTCGGCGTTGCGCTCGCGGCTATTCTGGTGTTCGCGCCGGCCTATCTCGGTGCGGTGTCGAAATTCGGGCCACTGTACGCGGAGTTCTCTCGCGGGACGCTCAGGCAGCTCCTCTTCCGGGACATCTATCCGCTTTCGGTCTGGCTGGCGCTCGGCGTCGGCGCGCTGACGCTCCGCTCGGTGGAGAACCGGCGCCGCGTCGGCGTCCTCATGCTCGCCTCGGCCGGATTTCTCGCGGCCGCCGTGGCACAGGGCAAGGGCTTCGGCTACCACTACTTCCCCGCGATGGGATTCGCCGTCATGACCCTGCTGGAGCTGCTCGCGGCGCCGGTCATGGGCCACCGGCACACCGCGGGCGTAGCGCGGCGGGTCGTCGCCGGGACGGCGCTGCTGCTGGTGCTCCTGCTGCCGTTCATCGTCGCGATCGAGCGGTTCCGGGGAAAGGCGGGAACCGACGTCCTCGAGCGGCGGGGGCTCTCGGCCGCGCTCGAAGACCTGGGGCCCGGCGCGCGCATTGCGATCCTCTCGGTGCGGCTCGCGGATGCCTACCCCATCCTGCTCGAGCGTCGCTGGGAGCACGTGCTCTCGATGCCGCACCTCTGGTTCACCGGGCTGACCGACGGCGAGGCGTCCACGGCGCTCTGGCGCCGCGTGGGGGAGAACCTGCGCGATGGAGCGCCCGAGGCGATCATCGTGCGCGCGCCGCTGCCGGCCGAGCGCACCAGGGGCGACCTGGCGGTCGAGTACCTGCCGATCGTCTGCCGCGATCCGGTCGCGCGGGCCGCGCTCGCCGGCTACGAACGGACGGCGCACGCCGGCGGGTACGACATATACCGTCCGGCCCCCGGCGGATCCGGTGCATGCGGCGCATAGGGTAGCCAGCGCGCTCCTGGGCGCGGGCGCGGCGCTCGCGCTCATCGGGCAGTTCCGGATGCCGCTCACGAGCGACGTGGCGTTCCATCTCGACGCGGCGCGCCGGATGCTCGACGGGGCGGTGCCCTATCGCGACGTCGCCGCGCCCGAGACGCCGTTCGTCTTCTGGGCCTCGGTTCCCGCGGCGGGGGCGGGCGGAGGCGGTCCCTTCGCGGGGACGGTGTTCCGGTGCATGGTCGTCGGACTCGTGCTCGCCGTGCTCGCGCTCGTCTGGCAGGTCACGCGAGCCGCCCCCGTCC
>JAICNA010000083.1 GCA_025928955.1 Gemmatimonadales bacterium
GCTTGAGCCCGCGCCGCTTGAGCTGGCGCGAGAGCGTCTCCGAGATGTCGACGTTCACCGTGCCGATGAGGACGGGCAGCTGCTTGCCGTGGAGGCGCTCCACCTCGTCGAGGATCGCGTCGTACTTCTCCTTCCGCGTCTTGTAGATGCGGTCGGGCTGGTCACGGCGGCGCACCGGGCGGTTGGTCGGGATCACGTTGACCTCGAGCCCGTAGATCTGGTAGAACTCGGTTTCCTCGGTCTCCGCCGTGCCCGTCATGCCGGCGAGCTTGTCGTACATGCGGAAATAGTTCTGGATGGTGATGGTGGCGAAGGTCTGGGTCTCGCCCTTCACCTGCACCCCTTCCTTGGCCTCGACCGCCTGGTGCAGCCCGTCCGACCACCGCCGACCCGCCAGCACCCGGCCGGTGAACTCGTCCACGATGAGCACCTGGCCCTCCTGCACCAGGTAGTCGACCTCCCGCTCGTACAGCGCATGGGCCTGCAGGAGCTTGTGGATGATGTGCAGCTTCTCGCTCTTGTTCGCGTACTCCGCCTCGAGCTCGCGCCGGCGGGCGATGCGATCGGCCGCCTCGAGCTCGGGATCGTGCTCGAGGCGGTGAATCTCCTCCGAGATGTCCGGTACGAGGAACAGTCCCGGGTCGTTCGGTGACATGGCCTCCGCGCCCCGATCGGTGAGGTGCACGGAGTGCCCCTTCTCGTCGAGGACGAAGTAGAGCACGTCCTCGAGGTCGCGCATGCGCTGCTGGCGCGCCGGCAGCTTGCGGTCGGCGATCGCGTCGAGCTCCATCCGCTGCACCAGCTGCTTGACGCCCGTCTCGTTCAGCATCTTCATCAGGCGCTTGTTCTTCGGCATGCCGAGCCGCGCCTGATAGAGCTTGAGCGCGGCGTCGTTCCGCGTCTTCGGATCCTCGAGGAGGCGCTCCCCCTCGGCGAGCAGCGTGTTGACGACGCCGGTCTGCTTCCGGACGACCTCCGCCACCTGGCGGTTGAACTGCTGGTACTTGTCGTCCTCCGCGTGGCCCACCGGCCCCGAGATGATCAGCGGCGTGCGCGCTTCGTCGATGAGGATGGAATCCACCTCGTCGATGATCGCGTACACGTGCTCGCGCTGGACCCGGTGGTCGAGCGTGAACACCATGTTGTCGCGGAGATAGTCGAAGCCGAACTCGTTGTTCGTCCCGTAGGTGATGTCCGCATGATACGCCGCCCGGCGCTCGGCCGACGACGGCTGCGTGTCATCGAGGCAGGCAACGCTGAGCCCGAGGTAGGTGTAGACGTGGCCCATCCACTGCGAGTCGCGGCGGGCGAGGTAGTTGTTGACCGTGACCAGGTGCGCGCCGCGGCCCGTGAGCGCGTTCAGGTAGAGCGGCAGCGTCGCCACCAGGGTCTTGCCCTCACCCGTCGCCATCTCGGCGATGCGCCCTTGGTGCAGCACGATGCCCCCGACGAGCTGGACGTCGTACGGCACCATGTCCCACACCAGCTCGCGCCCGGTGACCATGACCGTGGTGCCGACGAGGCGGCGGCACGCCTCGCGGACGGTAGCGAACGCCTCGGGGAGGAGCTCGTCGAGCACCTCGGCGATCTGGCGCTTGTACGCGGCCTCGAGCTCGGCGAAGCGATCCTCCAGCCGGTCGCGTTCGACCGGATCCGCACAGTCGTGCTTCGCCGTCCGGACCGTCTCGAGCTCCTCGCGCGCCGCGCCGGTGCGCTCCGCGATCGTGGCCCGGAACTTCACGGTTTGCGCCTTGAGCTCCTCCTCGGTGAGGGCGCCCAGCCGTTCCTCGTGCGCCTTGATCTGCGCGACGATCGGCTGGAGACGCTTCGCATCACGGGCATGCCGCGTTCCGAGAACCGCGGTCATCAGCTTCTTGATCATCCTTCTCCATCCTGATAAAGACCGTGCGCGGCCACGTATTCGGCCACCGCATCCGGCACCCAGTATCTGATCGGTCGGCGCTCGCGCACTCGCTGCCGGATCTCGGTCGCCGAGATCTCGACCGCAGGGACGTCGATGGTGCGCCACGCGGCCGGCAGCGTCACGCGATCTGCCCCCGGCCGGCCGAAGACGACGACGCGCGCCAGCCGTGCAACGGCCTCCGCCTCGCGCCATTTCGGGAAGTCGGCGGCCGCGTCGGCGCCGACGAGCAGCACGAGGTCGACACCGGGCTCCCGGTCCCGGATTCCCCGGAGCGTATCGACAGTATACGACGCCCCGGGACGCTCGAGCTCGGTGGGGTCGAGCGTGAAGCCGGCGGCACCCGCGATCGCCGCTTCGACCATGGCCGCACGATGGCCGGCCGCCGCGGCGTGCTTCCCCACCTTGAACGGCTGCTCGCGCGCGGGCACGAAGCGCACTTCCGCGAGTCCCAGGAGCTCGGCGGCGACCCGGGCCACGATGAGGTGGCCGTGATGGATCGGATCGAACGAGCCGCCGAAGATCCCGACCACGCTAGGAGACCTCCAGCGCTCCCGCCGGGCAGGCCTCGTCCGCCTCGGGCGTGTCGGGGTGGAACCGGCGGAGGTACTCGCACGTCTCGCGAACGTCCTCGAGGTAGCCGAGCTCGCGGTAGGCGCCGATCAGCCTGAGGAGCGCCTGCGGCGCGATCGCCGACTGCGGGTACGTCGCGAGGAGATCCCGCAGGTAGATGATCGCCGAGTCGTAGGCCTTGAGCCGAAGGTAGTACCGTGCCGCCTTGAACGCCTTTTCCGCGAACCAGTCGTTGAGCCGGGCGATCTTCTCCCGTGCCTCCGCCGCGACCTCCGAATCGGGGTAGCGATTCAGCAGCTCCTGATACGTCGCGAGCGCCGACTGGCCGTAGGTCGGATCGAGCTCGGGCCGGCGCCAGAGGGCCGCATGGGCATCTCCCACCCGAAGCAGTGCGCGCGGCGCGAGCGGATGCGTCGGGGTCTCGTCCGACACACGCCGGAACTCGCGCGCCGCCTCCAGCCTGTTGCCGCGCGCGAACGAGATTTCGCCGATCATCATGCGCGCCTCGATGAGCCGTGCGTCGTTGACGGGCGCTTCGAGCACGAAACGATCGAGCAGCGCCCGGGCCTCGTCCCAGTCCTCCGCCCGGAAGCGCTCGTTCGCCTGGGCCCAGAGCGTGTCGAGGGCCGCCGCGCTGAGAGACGTCGCGCCGGGAGCGCGCTGGGGGCCGGGCGGGTCGCCCGGCGCGTTGCCGCCGCACGCCGCGATGAGGAGCACCAATCCGATGAAGCGAGCCTTCATTCGCCTTCCATGCGGGCGGAATCGCCCACGGTGTCGGTGACGCCGAGCGCGCGGATGCGCCGGGCCGCCTCACTCCCGATCGAGTCCCCGTCGTCGGCGCGGAGTGCCCGCTGCCAGACGATCGCCGCGGCGATCGGGTCCCCCTGTGCCAGCCTCGCATCCCCGAGCGGCAGGAGCGCCCGGCGACCGACCGGCGAGCCCGAATCCGCCGCGGCGATCACGAGCCAGCGCTCGGCCTCCATGGCACGGTCCTCCTCCAGGGCGGCCACGCCGGCCACGTAGGCACAGCGCGCGAGCCGCTCGCGCGCGCCGTCGCGCGCGCCGGACTGCGCGTTCCTGCGCAGGAAGCCGCGATACGCCTCGGCCGCGCCGACGCAGTCGCCCCGGCCTTCGAGTCCCTGCGCATACGCAAGCAGCAGCGCATCGAACGCGTCCGGATCGGGCGCGGCGGACAGCGCGGCCGGAAGCAGCCGCACCGCGTCGCCGTGCGCGAGCGGACCCTCGCTGAGGAGCGCGAAGGCGAGCCGCCCGACCGGCCGGTCGGGATCGAGCTCTCCGATCGCGAGCAGCGCCTGCTCGAGCGCAGGCCGGTTCGCCATCCGCACCGCGATGCGTGCGGTCCGTTCCAGGCCTTCGATCGCCTCGCGCTCCCGCGTCGGGTCGCTCGCGGCCAGCCGGACATAGGCCGCCGCCGCACTGTCAAGCAGTCCCGCCGCTGCGGCCGCCGCACCCGCCTTGGCCCACACCCGTGCGCCCTCGGCCTCGGCCACCCGCCGGTAGCCTGCGTACGCATCGGCATGGCGCCGCGCAGCGTACGCGGCATCGGCCTCGCGCTCGACGCCCTTCGCCTGGCAGCCGGCCAGGAGCGCCAGCGCGAGCGTGAGGCCGCGCGTCACTCCGATCGACCGACCATGTTCAGGTACGCCTCGACGCGCGGATTGTCCGGCCGCCGGGCCAGCGTCGCATTCCACACCTCCCGCGCGCCCGCAGCGTCCCCCGAGATGTAGCGGGCGAGCCCGAGCGCGGCGCCCGCGTCAACGAACCCGGGCCGCGCGGCGACCACCTGCTCCAGCTCCTCACGCGCCTCGAGTGCCTGGCCGGCTTCGATCAGGACCCGGGCGAGCCGGTACCGGAGGTCGTGAAACGTCGGGCCCAGCTCGAGCGCCCGGCGATACTGCTCGATCGCACGGTCGAGCGCGCCGACCTCCGCGTATGCCTGCCCCAGCTCGGCGTGACGGTTGGCGAGCTGCGCCGCCACCGGTGCCGGGAGCCCGCGCACACTCCCGGTATCCGCGAGGGCGGCGCGCCGGAACGATTCGTCCGCCTCCTCGCGCCGGCCGAGCTCGTTGAGGACCAGCCCGCGATGGATCAGCGCCTCGAGATACCGCGGGTTCAGCTCGAGCGCGCGATCGAACTCGACGAGCGCGCGGTCCATCCGGCCGAGCAACGAGAGCGACACCCCGAGCAGGTGGTGCGCATCCGCGAAGGCGTGCCCCGTCGCGGCGACCTCCTCGAGGAGATGGACGGCGCCATGATAGTCCTGGAGCACGAACCGCTCGCGCGCCCGCGCGACGAGCTGGTCGGCGCCCGGCTGGAGCTGGCCACCTCGGTGGCCTGAGAGGAATCCACTCATCGCGGCCTCCCTCGGCCGATCCCGTAGTACTCGAAGCCGCTCGCCGCCATGCGGTCGGGATCGTACAGGTTGCGAGCGTCGATGATCAGAGGACGCTTGAGCGCGGCGCGAAGTCGCGCGAAATCGGGCGTGCGGTACATGCGCCACTCCGTCACCACGACGAGCGCGTGCGCGCCCGCCGCGGCGGCATAGGGCGTCTCCAGGTAGCGGATCCGGTCGCCGAACGTGCGGCGAGCCGAGGCGATCGCCTCCGGATCGTGTGCCTGGACCGTGGCGCCGCACGCGAGCAGCGCGTCGATCAGCGGTACGGCCGGGCTACTCCGGATATCGTCGGTGTCCGCCTTGAATGCGAGGCCCCAGATCCCGATCGTGGCACCGCGGAGCTCCGCACCCAGCGCGCGCTGCACCTTCCGGAAGAGCACCTGCCGCTGCTGCTCGTTGACGGTGTGCACGGCGCGCAGCAGCTCGAGCTCGATGCCGTGATCGTGGGCGGCGCGAAGGATCGCCTTCATGTCCTTCGGCAGGCACGATCCGCCATAGCCGGGGCCGGGGTACAGGAACTCCCGGCCGATCCGCCGGTCCGATCCGATGCCGTGCCGGACGTGGGTCACGTCCGCCCCGACCGCCTCGCAGAGCAGCGCGATCTGGTTCATGAACGATATCCGCGTCGCGAGCATCGCATTTGCCGCGTACTTGGTGACCTCCGCGGACGCGATGTCCATGAAGATCATCCGCTCGCCGCCGCGAAGGATGAACGGCGCGTAGAGCTCCGCCATCACCGAGCGGACCGCCGGCTCGTCGCTGCCGACGATGATCCGATCCGGGCGCATGAAGTCGTCGACCGCGGCGCCCTGCTTGAGGAACTCGGGGTTGGCGCAGATGGAGAAGGGCACCGACGTCTCGCCGGCGATGGCCTGCCGCACCCGCTCCGCCGTCCCGACCGGCACCGTGGATTTGGTGACGATGAGCTTCGGCGAGGTGAGGGCGCGGCCAATCTCGCGCGCCACGGCCAGCACGGCCGAGAGATCGGCGGAGCCGTCCTCGGCCTCGGGCGTCCCGACGGCGATGAAGACGACCGCCGCATGTTCCAGCGCCTCGCGCAGCGCGGTGGTGAATACCAGCCGCCCATCCGCCTGATTACGCTGCACCATCGGCGCCAGGCCGGGCTCATGGATGGGAACATCGCCCCGCCGCAGCCGGGCAATCTTCTCCTCGTCGCGGTCCATGCACACCACGTCGTTGCCCGTCTCGGCGAAGCAGGCCGCCGCGACGAGGCCGACGTATCCGGTGCCGATGACCGCGATGCGCACGGTTCAGCGCCGGCGGCGGAGCGCGTTGCGGGTGTCGACGACGAGTCGCGCCCGGTCGCGGATCAGGTCGTAATCGATCGCGGTGTGGTCGGTCACGATGAGGACGCAGTCGGACTCCGCCACCGACTCCGGGGTCAGCGCGGTGGAGCGGTACTCGTGTTCATCCTCGCGGAAGTGCGCGACGTGCGGGTCGTGATAGCTGACCTTGGCGCCCTGCTGCTCGAGCAGGCGGATGATGTCCAGCGCGGGGCTCTCCCGGATGTCGTCGATGTCCTTCTTGTAGGCGACGCCCAGCACCAGCACCCGCGACCCGCGCATCGACTTCGAGTGGCGGTTGAGCGCCTCGATGGCCTGCCGCACCCAGAACAGCGGCATCTCCGAATTGACCTCGCCGGCGATGTCGATGAAGCGGGTCTTGTAGTTGAGACCCCGCATCTTCCAGGCGAGGTAGTGCGGGTCGATCGGGATGCAGTGTCCGCCGAGGCCGGGGCCGGGCGTGAACTTCATGAATCCGAAGGGCTTCGTCGCGGCGGCCTCGATGACTTCCCACACGTCGACGCCGAGCTTCTCGCAGACGATCGCCATCTCGTTCACGAGGCCGATGTTCACGCTGCGGAAGGTGTTCTCCAGGAGCTTCACGAGCTCGGCCGCCTCGGTCGACGATACCGGGACGAGCGTGTCGATCGCCGGCGCGTACAGCGCGGCGCAGACGCGGCTGCAGGCCTCCGTGATCCCGCCGACGACCTTCGGCGTGTTCCTGGTCTGGTAAACCGGATTGCCCGGATCGACGCGCTCGGGGCTGAAGGCGAGGAAGAAGTCCTCGCCGACCTTGAGCCCGGTGCTCTCGAGCGCGGGAAGCATGATCTCGCGCGTCGTCCCCGGATACGTCGTGCTCTCCAGGATGATCGCCTGGCCGCGGCGCAGCGTGGCGCGTACCGCCTCGGTAGCCGCGACGATGTAGCTCACGTCCGGATCCTTGTACTTCGAGAGCGGCGTGGGGACGCAGATCGAGATCGCGTCGGGCTCCGCGAGCCGCGCCGGATCGACCGTCGCCTCGAACCGGCCCCCGGCGATCGCCTCCTGCAGGGCGGCGTCGGAGATGTCCTTGATGTGCGAGCGCCCCGCGTTGAGCCCCTCGACGACGCGCTTCGAGACGTCGTAGCCGAGCACGCGGAAGCCGGCGCGCGCCAGCTCGACGGCCAGTGGCAGCCCCACGTAGCCGAGCCCGATGATGCCGAAGAGCGCCTCGCGGCGCTCCGCCTTGCCGATCAGATCCTGGGCAACGGTCATGCGGTCAATACTCCAGAGGAAGCGCGACGCGCTTGCCGTCTCGCGCCGAGAGGTAGGTCGCAATGAGGATCTCGAGCGAACGCAGACCTTCGCGGCCGTCGGTCTCGGGAGTCGCCTCGCCACGAAGGGACTGGATGACATTGTCGTAGTACGCGGGGTGGCCGAAGCCGTACACCGACGTGGTCTCGTAGCTCGCCTGCGACACGAGCTCGTCGTCCGGGTGCGGCTCGGCGAACTCCCAGTGGTCGATCCGGTTCACCGCCATTCCGCCGATGCGCACGGTGCCGGACTCCCCGAGGATCGTGATCGATCCCTCGAAGGTCTTCGGATAGGTGAGCATCGTGACGTTCATCGACCCGAGGGCCCCGGTGCGCCAGCGGACGCTCACGACCCCCGTGTCCTCGACCTCGATCCGCCGTGCGAGCGTCGCGGTGTAGGCCTGGACGCTCTCCACCGGCCCGATCAGCCAGTCCAGCAGGTCGACGTAATGGCTCGCCTGGTTCATGAACGCGCCGCCATCGAATTCCCACGTGCCCCGCCACGCCGCGCTGTCGTAGTAGCTCTGCGGGCGGCTCCAGAAGACGTTGATGTTGACCATGAAGATGCGGCCGAAGCGCCGGGCCATGACGGCGCGCTTGAGCAGCTGGAGCGTCGCGTTGCGCCGGTTCTGCTTCACGACGAAGAGCTGCACGCCCGCCCGGTCGCACGCCTCGACCATGTGGTTGCCGTCCTGCCACGACGTGGCCATCGGCTTCTCGGTCATCACATGGCGGCCCGCCTTCGCGACCATGACCGCCTGGTCCGCATGCAGGCCGCTCGGCGTCGCGAGGATCACGATGTCGGCGTCGGTGCGGGCCAGGAGCTCCCGCAGCGAGGCGAACCCCGGCGCCCCCGTCCGAGCAACCGCGGCATCGAGCGCCGCGGGATCGATGTCGCAGACGCCCACGAGCTCCGCGCGCCCCGCATGCCTGGTAAGGGCATCGAAATGGTTCGCCGAGATCCGCCCGCATCCCACGAGCGCGAACCGGATCTTCCGGTCGGTGATGAACGGCTTCGTCACGAACATGGGCGGCCCCGCCAGGAGGAAGTCACGCGTAGAAGTCCCGGATCGCGCCCGCGACGATCGCCTGCTGCGACTCGGTCAGCTCCGGATACACCGGAAGCGACACGACCTCCGCCATCGCCCGCTCGGTCTCGGGCAGGCTGCCGCGGGCGTAGCCGAGATGCCCGAAACATGGCTGCAGGTGCAACCCGACCGGATAGTAGACGGCGCAGCCGATCCCCCGCCCCCGGAGGTGCTCGACGAGCGCGTCCCGGCGCTCAACGCGAAGGGTGTACTGGTGGAAGATGTGCTCGTTGGCCGGGTCCACTACGGGCGTGCGCACGGCGCCGATCGGCCGGAGCAGGTCGTCGTACCGCGCCGCCGCTCGGCGCCGCGCTTCGCTCCAACCGGCGAGGTGGCGCAGCTTCACGAGGAGCACCGCCGCCTGCACCGTGTCGAGCCGGCTGTTGAAGCCGACTTCCTCGTGGTGGTACTGCTTCGCCCCGCCATGGAGCCTGAGGCGGGCGAGCCGCGCGGCGAGCGCGTCGTCCTGCGTGAGCATCATCCCGCCATCGCCCCAGCCCCCGAGATTCTTGCTCGGGAAGAACGAGAGTGTCCCGACGGTGGCGAGCTCGCCGCACATCCGCCAGACGCCGTCGACCTTCCGCCGCGCGCCGATCGACTGTGCGCCGTCCTCGATCAGCGGAATGCCGTGCCGCCCCGCGATCTCGGCCAGCCGCTCGATCGCGGCCATCTGGCCGTAAAGGTCCACGGCGATGATCGCCCGGGTGCGCGGCGTCACGGCCGCCGCGACGGCCTCGGGATCGAGGTTGAACGTCGCGGGATCGATGTCGACGAAGACCGGCGTCCCGCCCGCGTTGTGCACCGCGCCGGCGGTGGCGAAGAAGGTGAAGGACGGGACGATGACTTCGTCGCCGGGAAGGAGGCCCAGTGTCCTGAGGGGAAGGAGAAGCGCATCGGTTCCGCTGGCACACGCCACCGCATGGCGCACGTGGGAGAGCCGGGCAATGGCTTCCTCGAGCGCGGGGACCTCGTCTCCCATGATGAACGCCTGCCGCTCGACCACGGCGAGCATGGCGGCGACGACGTCGTCACGAATCGATTGGTGCTGGGCAACCAGGTCGAGCAGTGGAACTGTCTGCGCCATCGGTCCTCATCAGGAAAACGCGCCCCGCGCTACGGCCGCCACCGGCCGGCTCCGGGCGCGTTCCCGGGGCGCTCCGCCCCGGTCATGAGTCTGCTAAAGCCTTGAAAATTACCGACCTTCGGAGGGTGGGTCAATCATGGCGAGCCGCCCCGAATCCTCCCGATACCGGGCCCCGCAGGCCCCGCAGCGTCCCTCGCCGCCCCGGATCTCGAGCCGGTCCCCGCACTGGCACATCCACCCGACCCGCCGCGCCGGCACGCCGACCATGAGCGCGAAGGCCGGCACGTCGGACGTGACGACCGCCCCCGCCCCGACGAAGGCATACTCGCCAAGGGTCACGCCACAGACGATGGTCGCGTTCGCCCCGATGGAGGTGCCGCGCCGCACCAGCGTCTGCCGGTACTCCGACTTCCGGGAGACGTGGCTCCGGGGGTTGACGACGTTCGTGAACACGCAGCTCGGGCCGCAGAAGACGTCGTCCTCGAGCGTCACGCCCTCGTAGACCGAGACGTTGTTCTGGATCTTCACGTTGTTCCCGATCCGGACGCCGTTCATGACCACCACGTTCTGCCCGAGCGAGCAGGCCGATCCGATCACGGCGCCGGGCATGATGTGACAGAAGTGCCAGATCTTCGTCCCGGCCCCGATCGAGGCGCCGTCATCGACGTAGGACGAGGCGTGGAGGTAGTAGTCGGACATGGGGGCCGGGGTTGAAGGGCGGATCGTGGTCACCCCGCCCATTCGGCGCTCATCTCGCGCGCCATCGCGTGCCATTCCTGGAGCGAGCGGACTTCTCCCGCGCGGCTCCGGAGGGCGATGATGGCGTCGCACGCGGCGCTCGCGGCGGAGAGGGTCGTCGTGTAGGGCACGCGGTGCTGGAGGGCGGCTCGGCGGATGGCGTAGTCGTCCTGCTGCGTGAGCTTGCCCAGCGGGGTGTTCACGAGGAGCTGGATCCGGCCGGAGAGCAGCAGGTCGATGGCGTTCGGCCGGCCCTCGTGCACCTTGAGCACGCGCTCCGCCGGAATGCCCCGCGCGCGCAGGTGCCGCGCCGTCCCCTCGGTCGCGAACACCTTGAAGCCGAGCGCGTGGAATCGGCGCGCGATGGGAACCACCGTGTCCTTGTCGTGGTCGTTCACCGTGATGAAGACCGACCCTTCCAGCGGGAGCGCGCCGTCGGCGGAGGCCTGCGCCTTGGCGAAGGCCATCCCGAATGAATCGGCGATGCCCATCACCTCGCCCGTCGAGCGCATCTCCGGCCCGAGGACGAGGTCCACCCCCTGGAACTTGCTGAACGGGAACACCGCCTCCTTCACCGCGACGTACGGCTGGAGGACGTCGTCCTGAAGGCCGAGCTCGTCGAGGGTCCGGCCGACGGCCACGGCCGCCGCAAGGCTCGCGAGGGGCACCCCCGTCGTCTTCGAGACGAACGGCACGGTGCGCGAGGCGCGCGGGTTCACCTCGAGCACGTAGACCACGCCGTCCCGGATGGCGTACTGCACGTTCAGCAGCCCGATGACGCCGAGCTTCAGCGCGAACGCCCGGGTATGCTCGCGCATTTCCTCGACCTGCGCCTCGGTGATGAGATACGGCGGCAGCACGCACGCCGAGTCGCCCGAGTGGATGCCGGCGTCCTCGATGTGCTGCATGACTCCGCCGATCACGCAGCGTGTCCCGTCGGAGATCGCATCGACGTCCGCCTCGAAGGCATCCTCGAGGAAGCGGTCGATGAGCACCGGATGCTCGGGAGCCACGCGCACCGCCCGCGCGAAGTACGACGTGAGCGAGGCATCGTCGTACACGATTTCCATCGCGCGGCCGCCCAGCACGTACGAGGGCCGGACGAGCACCGGATACCCGACCCGCGCCGCGACCGCCACCGCCTCGTCGACCGAAAAGGCGATCCCGCTCGGCGGCTGGCGCACGCCCAGCTCACGGGTCAGCGCCTCGAATCGACCGCGGTCCTCGGCGGCATCGATCGCGTCGGGTGAGGTGCCGAGGATCCGGACGCCTGCACGCTCGAGGCCGCGCGCCAGACGCAGCGGCGTCTGCCCGCCGAGCTGCACGACCACGCCGAGTGGACGCTCGAGCTCCACGATCTCCAGGACATCCTCGAGCGTCAGTGGCTCGAAGTAGAGGGCATCGGAGATGTCGAAGTCGGTCGAGACCGTCTCGGGATTCGAGTTCACCATCACGGTCCGGTAACCCATTTCACGGAACGCCAGCGCCGCCCGGACACAGCAGTAGTCGAACTCGACGCCCTGCCCGATCCGGTTCGGCCCGCTGCCGAGGATGATGACGGTGCGGTCCCCCTTCGGTCCCGCCTCGTTCTCCTCGTCGTAGCAGGAGTAGAGATACGGCGTGCTGGACGGGAACTCGCCCGCACAGGTGTCGACCGTCTTGTACACCGGACGGATGCCGAGGCGGTGCCGTCGCGCCCGCACCGCCTCTTCGGTTTCCCCGCGGAGCTGGGCCAGCTGCCGATCCGAAAAGCCCATGCGCTTCATGCGAAGCAGCTCGCTGGACTCGTCCCGACCTTCCTTCCGACTGTCCGACGGTCCGACCGTCCGACCATACGCCCGCTCCGCCTCGACGAGCTCCCGCATCTGGTGCAGGAACCACGGATCGATGCCGCTCCGTTCGGCGATCTCCGCCACGGTCACGTCGAGCTCGAGTGCGCGCTTGAGCTGGTAGATCCGTTCCGGGGTCGGTGTGCGGAGCGCGGCAAGCACGGTCTCGCGCGAGCCGTCCGCCAGCCGGTCATCGCCGGGGGTCGCTGCGACGGCCCAGCCGGGGCGGTCGGTCTCGAGACCGCGGAGCGCCTTCTGCAGCGCCTCCTTGAAGGTGCGGCCGATCGCCATGACCTCACCGACCGCCTTCATCTGCGTGGTGAGCGTCGGATCCGCCGCCGGGAACTTCTCGAAGGCGAAGCGCGGCACCTTCACGACCACGTAGTCGAGCACCGGCTCGAATGAGGCCGGCGTGGTGCGCGTGATGTCGTTGGGGAGCTCATCGAGGCGGAACCCGGCGGCCACCTTCGCGCCGATCCGCGCGATCGGGAAGCCGGTCGCCTTCGAGGCGAGCGCCGAGCTGCGGGAGACGCGCGGGTTCATCTCGATCACCAGCTGCTCGCCCGTCGCGGGGTTCACCGCGAACTGGATGTTGCATCCACCCGCCGCGACGCCGACTTCGCGGATGATCGCGATCGCGGAATCCCGCATCTGCTGGTACTCGCGGTCGCTCAGCGTCATCGCGGGGGCGACCGTGATCGAGTCGCCGGTGTGCACGCC
>JAICNA010000070.1 GCA_025928955.1 Gemmatimonadales bacterium
CCCGGCGTGGTCCGGGCTTGTTGCGGCGCATGAGCGAATACGTATGAGCACGGAGGGTTTGTCAAGGAAGGGGCTGCCGTTCGGGCGGCGCAGGCCCGCGCTGCTGCGATGCCTGCGCCCCCGCCGCTTCACTTCGCTTCCATCGCGGCCATCGACTCGCGGAAGAGCCGCTGCATCTCATCCGCCGGCACGTCCTTCACGTGCGTGGCGATCGTCCACTGGTGGCCGAACGGGTCGGTGATGTTCCCGCTCCGGTCTCCGTAGAACTGATCCTGCACCGGGGAGCGCTCGGTGGCGCCCGCCGCCAGCGCACGCGCGTGGACTTCATCCACGCTCGGCACGTAGATCATGAGGCTGACGGGTGTCGCGCCGATGTTCCGCGCGCTGCGATACCCGAATTCCGGCCACTCGTCGGAGATCATGATCTGCGAGTCCCCGATCCGCAGCTCGGCATGACCGATCCGCCCATCCTGCTCGAACCGGAACAGCTCCTCCGCACCGAATACCTTGCGATAGAATTCGATCGCGGCAGCCGAATCGTCGAGCACCAGATAGGGGGTGACGGTATGGTAGCCCTGGGGTGGATTCGTGACGGACATGGGAACGGCTCCTCAGCGAGTGGGGTAGCTACGGTACCGAAGATATCCCGAAGGCGCAAGGGGGTCGGATGGTCGGACGGGTCGGACGGTCGGACGTATCGAGATCGATGGGTCTAACCCTACCCCCCCATCCGGCCCAGCAACGCCACGAACCGCGCGTTCCCGCGGAGCGATGCGAGGTCGGCGTCCTGTTCGTAGGTGCGCCGCTCGTTCACCCCTTCACTGAACGCCTGCTCGAGCGCGGCGATCGCCCGATCGGTTTCGCCGAGGCGTGCATAGGCGCACGCGAGGTTGTACCACGCTATGCCACGCGTGCTGCGGCCCGGAGGAATGCCGAGCTCGAACGCGCGCTCGTAACTCCGCGCCGCCTCGGCGTTGCGGCCGAGATGGAGCTGCGCCCAGCCGAGCTGGCCGTAGATGAGGCTGTGCACCACGCCGGCGGCAATCGCGCGCTGCAGCAGGTCGGCCCCTTCCTCCCAGCGCTGCTGCCCGATGCGCATCTGCCCCAGGCTCGAGAGGAGGCCCGGATGCGTCGAATCGAGGAGCCAGGCCCGGTGATAGGCGGTGTCCGCCGCCGCGAAGCGCTGGAGCTGCACGAGGACTCGCGCGTAGTGCCGCTGCGCCTCGGCATCACGCGGATTGGCGGCGGTATAGGGAGCGAGCAGCTCGGCCGCGCGCGCCGCATCGTTTGCATAGAGCGTCGCGACGATCTCCCTCGCTGCGCTCCGCTCCCACGACGGCTGCGGCACGGGCTCGAGGTGCGCCTTCCAGAATGCGATCGTCTGCTGCACATGCCGGCGGGCCTCGTCGTTGTCGCTGAACGCATCGAATCCGTGCGGCATCCGGCTGCCGAACGCGAGCGTCCAGGGGGCGCGTGTCTCGACCACCCTGCCCCACAACGCGTCGAGCGCCTCACCCATGCGCGGTGCATCCGATTCGGCGACGAAGAAGAGCACCGGCAGGTCGGTTCGCAGTGCTCCGCTCGGCACGCCGCCGTAATACAGCACGGCCGCCTTGACGCCGCCGGGCGGCGAGTCCCCCAGCAGGAGCTCGGATGCGCCGCTCGCATTCGCGGAGGCGGCATAGACGCCGATCCGCGCGCCGTCGATACCATGCGCACCGCCCTGACGCTCGAGAAACGCGAACACCTGCCGGAGACTTCCCTGAATGCTGTCGCCGTCTGCATCCATCGAGACGCCGATCATGCCGTGGGCCGCCACGAGCCTGGGCCACGAGCGGTAGATCTCCCACTGGCGGACCCGCTCCGTCGAGTCGCGACCGTCGCCGACGGCGTTGATGAACACGACGGCAGGTCGTCGCTCCCCAGCGCCCAATCCACGAGGGCGATAGATGTCGGCCAGCAATCGCCGCCCGCTGCTCGTTCCATACTGCACACCTTCGCGAAGCTCGACCCCGCGCATCGCGGGCACGTCGTAGATCACACCGTACACCGTCGGATCGAGCGGCGAGCGGCCCTGCGCCGCCACCGCGACCGGCGCGAGAACGAGCAGGAAGGCGAGGGATCGAGCGCGCATGATCAGCCTGGGTGGGAGTGGGAGGCGTGTCTGCGAGATAGTACGGGGTGCTCGAAGGCGGGGTTTCCTTGACGGATGGGTCGAATGGAGGTCTGATGGGATGTAACCGTGAGCGGGCGGACGTCGTCGTATCTGGCACACCTCGATGGAGCGGACCGATGAGATTCCACCCCGGTATTTCCGCCCTGTTGTCGGCCTCGCTGCTAGCCGCCTGTGGCCCGAGCGAGCCGGGCGAAGTCGCGCAGCTGAGGCTTCTCCACGCCCGCGACGGCGCGCCGCCGATCGACGTCACCGTCAACGGCGAAACGATCCTCGAAGGCATCGCCTTCAGCGAGGCATCGAGATTCGCGGAGGTCGAGGCCGGTGCCGCAACGGTTGCCCTTCGCCCGGCAGGGGGCGGAACGGCCCTGTCATCCACTGCGGCCGATCTGATCCCCGGCACGCGATACACGCTGCTGTTCAGCCACGCCGGCGGTGAGAGCGAGATGAGACTGGCGGCCGACACCGCGACGGACATTCCCCTCGAGCCGCCGCCCACCGAACCGGGAGATACCGGCGCGATCCCCGGGGAATCGAAGATCAAGATCCGCGTGATCCACAACGCGATCGACGCGCCGCCGCTGGATGTGTTCCTCTCCGCCGATGGTGAGCCGTTCACCGGCGGTTTCCCACTGGTCGAACCCTTCACCTATGGCGTCGGTCTCAACCCCGAGTTCCCCGGCTACATCGAGCGTGACCCCGGCGTCTGGCGCGTTCGCTTCACCGCCGATGGCACGCACGACGTGATGCTCGACAGCGGACCGCTGAGCATGCTCGCCGGACAGGTGCGAAGCGTGATCCTCTATTCGACCGACACGACGGGGCTGGGGCTGGCGGTGGTGCGAGAGCGATAGGGGGGAGACGCCGGCAGAATCCCTACTCCAGCGCAATCTCGCCGGTAATCTCCAGCTCGTCGAGCACTCCAGGGATGGCGAGCGTCGCGCGTACCGGCAGCCGCTCGGTTCCCCGGAGCATTCCCTCGTCCAGGCGCGCGCGAATCGCGCGCTCGATCTCGCGCTGCGCCGTGACGCCGAAACGCTTGAGGAACTGGCGCGTCGTCAGGTTCAGGCTCTCGTCGTTCATCGCTCACCTCCGAATGAGTGGCAATTCATCGGGCGTCGAGGACTCGCCGCACCTCATCGCCGGCGCGGCCGCGGGCGCCCGCCGCCATCGCCGCGGGGCGCCTCCAGCGGCGGCCGGCGACGAGTGACTTGCGCGCTCCGCGCTCACATACTATCGATAACGAGCGCGTCCGTCGATCACGAACGCGTCGGTGTGTATTCCGCAAATGGCCAGCTCCGGAGCCGCGTTCGTGACATCCCCAGCTCGGCACCGCATCCTCGTGGTGGACGATACCGACATCGCCCGCATCCTCTGCGCACGCGTGCTCCGTGAGGCAGGCTATGCGGTGGTCGAAGCGCGGAACGGCCTCGAGGCCCTCGAGCAACTCGAAGGCTCCTGTCCCGATCTGCTCATCACGGACAGCACCATGCCCGGCATGGACGGCGCAGCGCTCATCGCCGAGGCCCGGTCCCGGTACCCCGAGCTTCCGGTCCTGCGCACGTCGGGAAGCTTCGGCCTCTCGGGGAGCCGAACCCACATTCCTCCGGATATCCGCACGCTCGACAAGCCCTACGAACCCGAGGAACTGCTCGGGATCGTGCAGGAGCTCCTCGACGACAGCGCGCCGCGTTGACGGCGGAGCGGGCCCCCGCGACGACTCAGACCCGTTCGTACTCCCCGCCCTCCAGCTCGAGTTCGAGCCCGCCGGTCAGGCCGGCAACCAGATTGTACAGCCACGCGATGAGCGCGCCGGCAACGACGCCGATGACGCCATAGAGGATCGGCAGCGCGATCAGGAACGCACCGCCGCCGAAGAGCATGGCGCTTTCGTCTCCGGCGGTCTGGAACATCGACCCGAAGAGTCCCATGAGCGCGGCGATCAGGATGCCGAGCAGGAAGTACAGCGCTCCCATCACCTTGGCCATCTGTGCCACGCCGAGTCGCCGGATCCGCTGGATCATCGCATCGCTCCTGGTCGAAGGGGACTGATCACGCCTGCGAAGTGAGCTCCTTCCGTAGCTCGGCCCGAAAACGCTCGAGCTCCCCTGCACCGTAGACGGCCTCTGTCACCGCCCGCGGATCGATCGGGCCGTTCTCGAACCGGTCCCCACGATAGCGGGGGAACACGTGTGCATGGAGGTGGGGCACCGTGTTGCCGTGAATCTCGTAATTCATCTTCACCGCTCTGGTGATCCGCTGTACCGCGCGAGAGACGCGCACCAGGTCGCGCATGTACGCCGCCGCTTCACCGGGCTCGAGGTCGTGCAGCTCGACCGCATGACGCCGAAGGGGCAACCAGCAGTATCCACGCATCGGCCCGTCTTCCGACGTCATCACCGACGAGACTTCCAGCTCCGTCACGGGATCCCACCCCTGCGCCTTTTCGCAGATGGGACATTCCTCGCCCGAGACCAGGCGCTCCCACAGGCGCGGGTTTCCCCAGCGGCTCACGTGCGTGCGAGGGCGGTCGCGATCCGCCAGCCGATCCACGCACCCCCAAGTCCGCCGGCGACGCTGAGTACCACGTTCAGACCTGCGAGCGCAGGGGCGTGCCGGCGCGCGAGATACATCGTCTCCAGGCCGAACGCGCTGAACGTGGTGAACCCGCCGCAGACACCGGTGATGAGGAAGAGTCGTGCGGTTGCGCTCAGGCCACCCGGCGCGGCGGAGCGCGCCTCGCCCCACCCGGCCAGCAGCCCGGCCAGAAGGCAGCCGAGCACGTTGACGAGGAGGGTCGCCACGGGGAAACGCGCGCCGAGCGCGTGATGGAGCACGACGCCGCTCAGCTTGTATCGAAGAATGGATCCGAGCAGACCGCCCGCGCCGACCGCGACGATTGGATGCATGAGCGCCGGATTGGGGAAGCTCAATTATGGATGGAAAGTCGACTGATCGGGAGGGATTGCGAACGATCGGCGAGACTCGAGATAGTGATTTGCGCCTTCGTCCTCGTGCTCGGCGACGACCGCGAGACCCGCGTCCGCCAGCTGCGAGCGATAGGCCTCGGACCCGAGCGAGGTCGAAACGCGTCCGGTGAGGACGTCGTTCCAGGTACACGCCGGCTCGGGAGCGGTGAAGAGAAAGCTTCCTCCAGCCCGAAGCGCAGCCGCCACCCGACGGACGAGCGCAACCTGCGATTCCTCCGGCAGCAGAAAGATCAGGCCCCAGGCGATGACGCCCTCGAACTGCCGGTCGAAGAATCCTGACGCCTCGGCGGGTTCGCACACGATCGGAACGCCAGGGAAGTTGGCGCTGAAGTTCTCGACCATTCGCGGCGATGCGTCGATGGCGTGAACGTCGAGCCCCTCCTCGATCAGGGTGCGGGTGATCGGAATTCCGGTCCCGCAGCCGAGATCGAGCACGGCACAGCCGTGAGGAAGGGTGCGGGCCCAGGTCCGGACGGTGGCGACGCCGATATCCGGGTTCCGGCTCGCGGCGAACGAGTCCGCCAGCGCGTCGTAGCCGTGCGAGGGATCGTGAGCCGGCAAGGGAGCCCCCTTCGGCGATCGGGTGTCGATTTCACTCCTGCCCATTCGACGTATCTATAAGGAACGGCGCTCGCGACTTCCGGCATCGTTGCCGGCGGCGAAGCACTGTCCGAAACCCAAGGAGGTCCACCGATGCTGCTGATTCGCGAAGTCTTTCACTGCAAGCCGGGCAAGGTGCGCCCGATGATCGAGAAGTTCCTGGCGATGGGAAAGCTCGGCGAGCAGGCCGGCCAGGGGAAGAGCCGGGTGCTGACGGATTTCTGCGGCGATCGCTACTGGACGATCATCTCGGAATATGAGGTGCCGAGCATGCAGGCCTTCGAGGACATGATGGCGGGCAAGGGGATGACGGAAGAAATGGGCAAGGAATTCGAGCGGATCATGGAAGGCTACCATGAGCTGGTGGAGCACGGGCACCGCGAGATCTATCGAATCGAGGGCTAGGGACCCCCAACCTGAGCCGAACTGCATCGCGTTTGTCAACAAGCCCCGGGTATCAATTCCCGGGGCGGGTTTTCCTCCGGTTGTACGTTCGCCTTTCCTCGACCCACCCCTCGACGAATGCACGCTGTGCACGCGTCTGGGGCGACTCCGGAAAGTCCCGCCGCTTCGCCTCGGACACGGTCTGCCAGAGCTCGGCGATCGTCGCCAGCGCGTCGGTGCCGCTCCTCCCGGTACGAACCAGGTGGCATCCGACGGCGGTTCCCGTCCGCCCGATTCCACCCCAGCAGTGGAGGTACACGTTTCTCCCGGCGGCGAGCTCGGCATCGAGGTGGTCGAGGATGCGTGCCATGTGCTCGCGAGGCGGCACGTCCATGTCACGCACACCGAAGCGCGCATAGACGACTTCGATCTCCCGCCGGCCGGCCTCAGCGTAGAGATGACCGTCGTACGGCTCGAGCGGGTCCGACTCCTCGGTGAGGTCCAGGAACGACCGGATCCCCGCGTCGAGGAGCCGGCCGATCCGCTCGCGTGCGGTCTGGGCAACCCAGTGCCCGGGGTACTCCCCTGCACAGACGCGGCCGCCGGGGAGCCAGTACGAGTTCGGAATCGGTGGAACGCTCATGCCGGAATGCCCTGCAAACCGCGAGCCGTCACCGCAAGGCGGCCTTGCGCGGCATCTTCGTCTCGCTCATCGCCGCGTGATAGGCATACGATGCCATGATGACGGCGTTCTTCATGAGGTCCTCGACCGGAATCGTGTCGAAGAAATCGAGGTTCGTGTGGCCCCCGCCGCCGGGGACGCGGTCCTGGAGGAACTGGAAGCCGGGGAGGCCCGCCTCGTCGAAGGCGATGTGGTCGGTGCTTCCGACGCTCTGATTGGAAACGACCGTCATGCCCATATCGCGGAACGGCTCCATCCACGCAGTCAGCAGTGTCCGCGCCGCTTCGTTCCCCTGGAGGTAGACTCCGCGATACTGCCCCGGGCCATAGTCCTGGTTGAAGTAGGCATAGAGCCGGTCATACGCTGGCTTCTTTCGGGACGTTGAGTCGTTCGGGTTTCCGAAGTGCTCGCGCACGTACGCGCGCGAGCCCCAGAGGCCCTGCTCCTCCCCGCTCCACAGCGCCACGCGGATCGTGCGCCTCGGCTTGGCGCCGACCGCGCGGAGGATCCGCATGGCCTCGAGTACCACGGCCACGCCCGACGTATTGTCGCTCGCGTTCGGGCTCGCGTGCCACGTATCGAAGTGCGCGCCGATCATCACCACTTCATTGCGGAGATCCGTCCCCGGGATCTCGCCGACCAGATTCACGGCCTGCTCAACGCGCGGTCCGATGCGGTTCCGCACCTCCAGCTCGACCTTCACAGGAATCTCTCGCTGCAGAATGCGATGCATGCGGTTGTAGTGCTCGGGAGTGATCGCGATCATCACCGGCGCCGCGCTGTCCCCCGCCGCGGACCAGCGATCGTTCCTCGATCCCGGCCGCGAGAAGCCCCGTACGGCACCGATCCACCCGCTCTCGCTCTGCAGCACCGCGGCGACCCCCTCTGCCTTGAAGAACGCCATCCGCTCCTCGGCGGTCACGATCGCAGGGTTCGGAATCCGGCGCGTCGCTGCTGTCCGTGGGGCGATCACCGTCTGCTCTCGCGCCCTGAGCTCGTCCTCGCTGTAGCGAGGGGTGCCGCTGACCAGCGGTGCCATGTCGATGGCCGCCGGTGGCGTCGCGAGGACGGCCTTGCCGGCGAGCTTTCCGCGCCACGCCGCGATGTCCTCGCGCGTCTGCAGGTCCACGATCACGGCATCTGCGGTGACCTTGCCGCTGGTCCCAGGCGTGTGCGCAATCGGATATCCGACCATCGGCTGGTAGTCCGGCTCGATCATGTGCAGCGAGACGTATTCGTTGTCCCAGGCCGCGCCGAAGTCCATGAACGGCTCGGTCGCCACGTTCACGAGCCCGATCCGTCCCATTTCCGCGACCGCCCATGCCTGCGCGCGCTTCATGTCCTCCGACAGGGTGAGGCGCGCGCCGAGCACGTCGGTCATGTAGCTCTCGAGATCGGCGACGCGTGAGCGTTGCAGGCCCTCTTCCCGGATCCGCGCCACCATCGCCCAGTCCACGGGGACTGGATCGGCGACGAAGGCGGCCGTGGCGAGGAGGAGCGCGGTGGCGAGGGGGCGGAGGAGTCTCGGCATGATGGTCAGGATTGTACGTGAGCGACTCGATGAGGAAGCACGAAAGCCGGGCGCCCGCTTCGGGCGCCCGGCAGGCGAGGCTCAGGCCGTATACGTGATCTTCTCGGCGACCAGCCCGTCCCTGAACCGGAAGATATCGGCCCCGCGCAGCGAGGCAGCGGTGCCATCGGGCTGTGTCCACCGGACGGTCCAACGGCAGGCACCCCGGTCCCCGGCAGCGAAGACGTCATCGACCTCGAACCGGTACCCGGGAAAGACTTCTTCGAGCGCGTGCCACACCGCCCGCACCGCCTCCTGCCCCTGATGCCGGCCGAAGCTGTGGCCCTCCGCGCCAATGTGCTCGAAGACACAGTCATCGGTCATGTCCGCCATGATACCGTCGAAGTCACGCGAATTGAAGCGATTCTCGAACCGTGTGATGAAACCAGCGGTGGGTTCGGACCGGATGATGTTGTCGGTGGCGGTCATGCAGCTCCAGATGATGGGGGTGACCCAACTTGAGGGGTGGAAACGGTTTCCGCCAGCATGCAGGACCGGCTACGCGAGCGGCTCGGCGATAACCGCCCAAGTTCGCCCGGGCGCCTGCGCAGACTGAACCCGTTGTGGCGCCTCCCCAGCGACAGTCGTACCTTCCGGTAACCCTTTCAACGACATCCCCATCACGGCACCCAAGGCCCCGGAGCGGCTCACAACCGCTCTCGCCGACCGCTATCACCTCCTGCGAGAGCTCGGGCAGGGTGGCATGGCCACCGTCTACCTCGCCGATGACCTCCGGCATCACCGCAAGGTCGCCATCAAGGTCCTTCGCCCAGAGCTTGCCGCGGTAATCGGCGCGGATCGCTTTCTCTCCGAGATCAGGACCACCGCCAACCTGCAGCATCCGCACATCCTCCCGCTCTTCGACAGCGGGGCGGCCGACAGCTTCCTGTTCTATGTGATGCCGTTCATCGAGGGAGAATCGCTCCGCGACCGGCTCGATCGCGAGAAGCAGCTCCCCATCCCGGATGCGGTCCGGATTGCCACGGAGGTCGCGAGCGCGCTCGACTATGCGCACCGCCACAGCGTCATCCATCGCGACATCAAGCCGGACAACATTCTCCTTCATGACGGTCGGGCGCTCGTCGCGGATTTCGGCATCGCGCTCGCCGCGAGCAAGGCGGGAAGCGGCGCTCGCATGACCGAGACCGGCATGTCGCTCGGCACACCGCACTACATGAGTCCCGAGCAGGCGATGGGCGAGCGTGAGATCACGGGTCGCTCCGACGTGTACGCGCTCGGTGCGATCACCTATGAGATGCTCACCGGCGATCCACCGTTCACCGGCAGCACCGCGCAAGCCATCGTCGCCCGTGTCGTCACCGAGTCGCCGCGACCGATGGTGCCGCAGCGACGCACGATCCCGGCACACGTGGAGGCAGCCGTCCTCACGGCGCTCGAGAAGCTTCCCGCCGATCGCTTCGCGTCGGCCGCCGGGTTTGCGGCGGCACTCGCGAATGAAAACACGCCGGTCGCCCGGACTGCCGCCCGGCAGGCTGCGCGGCCGGGACGGCGCGCGTGGGCCGTCACCGCGCTCGGAATGACCGGCGTCCTTCTGCTCGGCGGTCTTCTGGGTCGGCGCTTCGCAACCGGTCCGGCTCCCAACCTGGAGGTAGTGCACGCGACCCTCGAGATGGGAGACAGTGCCGCGATCCGATCCATCGGGAACTCGCGACTCGCCATCTCCCCGTCCGGTCGTCGGGTCGCATTCATCGGCAACGACGGAGGTGACGCGGCGCTCTGGGTGCGCGAGCTCGGGCAGTCCGCCGCGCGGATGATCCCCGACACTCGCGGAGCATTCGCGCCGTTCTTCTCCCCGGACGGCGAATTTGTGGGCTTCATCACCGGGGCGGGTGGGCGCACAGCGATCAAGGTCGTGCCGGCATCGGGTGGGCTCGTTCGCACCGTGCTTCGGGACTCGATCTCGGGGTTCGGTGCCGACTGGGGCGACGACGACTACATCTACTTCTCACACAGCTCCCGCGGGCTTGCGCGGGTCGCCGCCGCCGGTGGAAGCGTCACGGTCATCTCGCAACCCGATTCCATGTCGGGCGTCAAGGAGCATGATTATCCGGACGTACTTCCCGGCAGCCGGCTCGCGGTAGTGATGCTGTGGAAAGGGTCGATGGGATCGAACAGGATCGGCCTCGTCGACCTCGAGACCGGTACGACGACCGAGATCGCCGACGGGTCCTACCCAAGGTTCCTGTCGCCGGATCTCCTCGTGATAGGCGCGGCGGAGGGACGGCTGCTTGCCGCACCCTTTGACAGCCGGGGCGGCCGGCTCGCCGGTGCGCCAGTGCTGGTCCAGGACGATGTGCAGGACGAGATCTCCAATGGCACGGTGCAATTTGCCGTCGCCGCAAACGGCACCCTCGTCTACCAGCGGAGGCTTGCGGAAAACGTCGGCGTCGTCTGGGTGGATCGCGCCGGCCGCACGTCTCCGGTCGACACGGCCTTGAAAGGCGCCTTCTTCGACCTGGCGCTCTCGCCGGATGCCGATCAGCTCGCCGTGGCCCAGAATCTTGCCGGCGGCGGCCAGATCTGGGTCAAGCAGCTCGTTACGGGCGCATTCAGTCGAGTTTCCCTGGACCTTCCGGATGCGAATCGTCCAGTCTGGGCCGGGAACAACCGCGAGGTTGCGTTCATGGCCTCGCACAACAATCGCAGGACACCCTGGATCCGCAGGGCCGACGGCAGTGACAGCGCGCGGCTCGCCGTCCGCGGGACCGGAGGCTACGATGAGATCAGTTTCGAGCGGACCGGCCGGTACATACTGCTCCGCTCCGAGGGTACCTCGCCCGGTACGAGACACCTGCTTCTGTACGAGCGAGAGGTCGACTCGGTGCCGCGGCCACTGCTCAAGTCACGCTACGATACGTACGCGATGGCGCTTTCGCCGGATGGCCGCTGGCTCGCGTACGTTTCCGAGGAATCCGGGAGCAGCGAGATCTACGTCCGCCCTTTCCCGAACATCGATTCGGCGAAGATCGCCATTTCCACGGGCGGCGGAATCGAGCCGCTGTGGCGGCGGGACGGTCGAGAGCTCTTCTATCGCAACGTGCGCGGTGAGATGTTCGCCACGACGATTCGCGGTGGAGCAGCGTTCGCCCATAGCGTCCCCGTCCGGCTCTTCTCATTACCCGAGATGGCTCTCCAGCAGTACTACCGGAGCTACGACATCCATCCCGATGGAAACCGCTTCGTGATGCTCCAGGCAGGCGGCGCGGCCACTCCGAGCCTGAGCGTGATCTTCAACTGGCGGCTGCGCGCGGGGAGCGGGGAACCCGACCGCTGAGTGATTGCGGACCTCCCCGCCCGGAGATAACCTTTGCCCGCGGGCCCACCGTCTCAGGAGCGTCCATGGAGCCGTGGGTCATAGAGCTGCGGGCCGGTCGCGGCGACGCCATGTGGGACGGTTTCATCGACGTCCATCGACGGCTGATCTTCTCGGCGATACGGCACTATCTCCGAGAGCCCGATGACGTCATGGACGTCTTCGCGCAGGTGTGCGCCGCCCTGCGCGAGAACGACTTCGCCCGCCTCCGCCGCTACGCCGACGCCCCCGACCCCGCCGCCCGCTTCTCGACCTGGCTCGTCGCGGTCGTTCGCAACCTGACCGTCGATTGGCTGCGGCACCGCGACGGACGCCCACGCCACCGGATCCCCCCGAACCTTTCGCCGGTCCAGCAGCACATCTACCAGCACGTATTCCTCGAGGGTCGCTCCCATCAGGAGTGCTTTCATCTCCTCACGACCTCCGACGGGTTCGCGCTGAGCGACCATGCGTTCGCGACCGAGCTCGCCGCCACGTACCGCTCGGCGCCCGCGGCCCCGCGAGCGCGGGAGTCCGCCCGCCGGATCCCGGCGCTCCTTCGTGGGGACGAGCCGGCGCCCGACCCGGCCAGCGTCGAGCCCGATGCGGCCAGGCGACTTGCCGAGCTCCTCGACTCGCTGAGCCCTGATGACCGGCTCGCGGTTCAGCTCTTCGTCGTGGACGAGCTCAGCGCTGCAGAAGTCGCGCGGATCCTCGGCTGGCCCTCACCCAAGACGGTGTACAATCGGGTTTCCCGGGCGCTCGCCAGCATGCGGTCGCAGCTTCGGGCCGCGGGACTCTCTTACGGGGATCTCTGAGGGTTTCGGGGTGAGCAATCGCCCCCCTTTACTCCGTCTCAATAGGGAAACGACCGGGAGCTGCCTGAATGCGCCGAACCTTCGATCGACTCCGTGCCACCGAGTCACACCCCCTGCCGGGCCCGGACTGTCTCGACGAGCTGGCAGTGGCCGCGGCCGTCGACGGCAGAGCATCGGCGGGCACGATCGAGCATCTGTCCAGCTGCGCCGCGTGTCGCGCGCGGGTGGCGCACCTCGGGCGGTTGCTGGCCGACGGGCCAGTCCAGGCGGAAATCCGGCGGCTCGACGGAGGATGGCGCCCAGGATGGGCATCGGGGCGCCGCCTCATCGGTCTCGCAGCGGCGGCGGCGGTCGTGCTGCTGGCGGTGATTCCCGCTCTCCCCCGTGGCCCCGACGCCGTGGACGGATTCCGCGACGAGGCGCCGGTCGCACCCGCGGTGGCTCCCGTGCTGCTCGAGCCGGACCTGAGCGGGGAGCGTGCCGGGCTCCGATGGTCGGCGGTACCGACGGCATCGCAATACCGCCTCACCATCTTCGATGCCGAGGGCGCGCTCATCTGGTCCGTGGAGACATCGGACACGACCGCGACGATTCCGGAGACGGTGAGCCTCGCTCCCGCAACGCAGTACTGGTGGCGCGTCGAGGCGCGCGTGGACTTCGATCGCTGGAATCCGTCGCTCCTGGGATCGTTCGTCTCCCGGCAGCGATGAGAATCCTGATCGCAGCCGCGCTCTTCCTCATTGCGCTGCGTGCGCTTGCCGTGTGGCTGCTCGCGGAAGGACCGTGAGCCACGACGGCGATCGAGCCGGAGGCAATATGTCCCGTCGGTCACTGGGGCTGCTCATCCTCGGGGCGGCGTGCAGCACGGAGCCGGACCTCAAGCTCACCGAATTCAGCGGCACCACGTCGGATGCGGTCGCCGTCGTGGTCATCAGTGCATCCGGTGCGGCGCCTTCGATCGCCTACGTCTCGATGCCCCCCGGCACGATGCCCGATGCGGTCAGCGCCACGATCCGGAACATCCGGACGGATCAGTCGGTCGAAGTGGTGGTCGATTCGGGCGGGTTCGATCCCGTGGCCGTCCCCGCGCAGACCGCCGACACGCTCGAGGAGGCGATCACGCTGCTCGATGGCACGGTGCACTACGCAACGAGCGTCGTCCCTGCGCGCCGGCGCCCTCGCGTGGTCAGGACGAGCCCGTCCCGCGGCCGCACCGACGTCGCGGTCAACGCATCCATCGTGGTCGTCTTCAGCGAGCCGATCGCATCCGGCACCCGGGACACCGCGCACATCAGGCTTCGCTCCGGCACCGCGTCCGTCGAAGGTGAGGTCCGTGTCGTCGCCGGCTCCGACGTCACGGTGGAGTTCGTACCGACGGTGCCGCTCGCGACCGGCACCGCGTACGAGCTGGTGCTGAGCGAAGAGATCGCCGATCTCTCCGGCGATCCGA
>JAICNA010000066.1 GCA_025928955.1 Gemmatimonadales bacterium
ACGACGACCGGAAGCGCGGCCGTCCCGCCGCAGCCGCGCTCGAGCCCCGCCGGCATGCCACCCGCGACGATGCCGATCGCGCCCACCGTGCCCGGCGCCTCGCAGGCGAGTCGGTAGCTCATCATCGCTCCGTTCGAGATGCCGGCGGCGAAGACCCGCTCCGCGCGGATACCGTGCCGGCGTCGCAGCGTATCGACGAGCGCCCTGAGAAACGTGATGTCGTCGCCGGCCTCGCTGCCCTCTCGCCCGTCGAGCCAGCGCCCGTTCCGTGCGGCCGGATAGGCAACGACGAATCGTTCCCCATCAGCGAGGCGATTGAAACGTGTATGCGCGGCGATTCCTGCCGGCGTGCCGCCGCCGCCGTGCAGGACGACGACGATCGCATCCGGTGTCCGCCCTCCCACCGGCGGGA
This sequence comes from Gemmatimonadales bacterium, assembly GCA_025928955.1. Taxonomy (GTDB): domain Bacteria; phylum Gemmatimonadota; class Gemmatimonadetes; order Gemmatimonadales; family GWC2-71-9; genus CAMLLJ01. Next base: position 413 of record JAICNA010000066.1, read on the forward strand.
CATGCACCAGGTACCGGCGCTCGACCCCGCCGACGCGGATCCGCTGCGCCTGGGCGGATGCCACGGCGGGCGCCAGCACGAGCGCGAGCCCGAGCATTGCGGCGACGACCTTATCTTCCATCACATGCCGACCATAGCCGATCTCCGCCGGGAATACGCGCGCGCCAGGCTCGACGAGCAGGATCTCGCTGCGGACCCCTTCGTGATGTTCGCGACGTGGTTTGCGCAGGCCGTCGAGACCGCCCTGCCGGAGCCGAACGCGATGACCCTCGCGACCGCGGCGCCGAACGGCACCCCGAGCGCCCGGGTGGTGCTGCTGAAGGCGGTGGATGCGGCCGGCTTCGTCTTCTTCACCGATTACCGCAGCCGGAAGGGTGTCGAGCTCGCCGCGAACCCGAAGGCAGCGCTGGTCTTCCACTGGCAGGAGCTCGAGCGGCAGGTGCGAGTGGTCGGCGGCGTTTCGCGCATCCCGGAAGCGGAGTCCGATGCGTACTATCGCACCCGTCCGCTCGGCAGCCGTTTCGGCGCGTGGGCGTCCGAGCAGAGCGCCGTGCTGCGGTCACGCACCGAGCTCGAAGGAAGGCTCGCAGCGGTCGAGGCACGCCATCCCGATGGCGACGTGCCGCGGCCGCCGCACTGGGGCGGATTCCGCGTGTCGCCGGTCGAAGTCGAATTCTGGCAGGGGCGGGAGAGCCGGCTCCACGACCGGCTGCGGTACCGGCGGGAGGGCGACGACGGCAGGTGGATCGTCGAGCGGCTTTCACCCTGAGCGACGGCTCGTAGCGCCAGCGCGGATCCGCTCACTCCCCCGCTGTGGTCACCGCCAGCTGATCGCATACCGGCAGACCGATCCCCCCTTCGCCCGGCACTCCTCCTCCACCACTCGGACCCCCTGAGCTCCGCACATCTCCAGCGCCTTCCGATACCACCCGATCACCGTGAGGCAGTCGGGCGCGCTGAACGTCTCGGCGTCGAAGGTCGTCAGCGTCGCCGACGCAGGCCCCGTCTTCCGGTATTCCCGGCGGCCCGTTTCGTAGTACATGGAATAGATGGTGGGCGCCTTGGCGAGAAAGGCGTGCGGATCGCCCTCGGTCACGTAGCCGCTGTGCAGCGATCCGAGGTTCTTGACCGCCGACGCCTCGCCAAGCTTCTCGAAGAACTCGGGCCGCCCATGGCCGAGCACGCGCACGATGGCGTCGTCAAGGCGCTTTCCGACCTCGAAGGGGTACCAGTTCGAGGTGAAGACGAGCTTGAGGGCGCGCTGATCCTCTGGAGTGAGGGCCTCGAGCACCCGCCTGAGGCCGTCCTTTCCGAAGTGCTCCTCGACGAACCCCAGCCGCGACTTGAGCACCGCCCCCTTGATCTGCTGCATCCGTGATTTCCCCGGTGAGGGTTGGCCCCGCAAGATAGAAGGCTCGGCGGCGGATTCGGAGGGGAATCGTGAAGAGGGCTTCACGATTGATTCACCCGCACCTGAAAGGGGGGTTTCTAGCTTCAGCGGAGCCGATAACCCCCAAGCCGGAGAAACATCGTGTCCGACGTCATGCCGACCAGCGAACTTCCCTCCCGCCGCTCGTTCCTGCGCACCGGAACCCTTGCCGCCGTCGCGCTGCCCGCGGCGGTCGGCGCCATCACCGCGTGCAATCCGGACCTGGCGGCTCGCCAGCCGACGGTGCCCGACGACCATGCACCCGGCCACGACGCGGCCCCTGCCGCCGCCGGGCCCAAAACCGCGCGCGAGCGCGCCGACGAAATGGACCGTCATCACGAGGCGGGCATCAAGGCGTTCCCGGCGAAGACTGAAGGGAAGGGCAACCAGCCGCTCGCGCCGAAGATGGTCGGGGGCGTGAAGGTCTTCGAGCTCACCTGCAGCGAAGTGCAATGGGAGACCAAGCCGGGCAAGCGCGTGAAGGCCTGGGCCTACAACGGCCAGGTGCCGGGGCCCCAGATCCGCGTCCGCGAGGGTGATCGGGTTCGGGTCCTCGTGAAGAACGAGCTTCCCGAGTCCACTGCCGTCCACTTCCACGGCCTCGAAGTCCCGAACGACCAGGACGGCGTCCCGTTCATCACGCAGCCGCCGATCAAGCCGGGCGAATCGTACACCTACGAGTTCACCGTGCCGAATGCCGGCTCGCACATGTACCACTCGCACCATAACGCCGCCGTCCAGGTGGGCAACGGCCTGCTCGGCGCCTTCATCGTCGAGCCCAGGGACCGCTCGGGCGAGCCCAAGGTGGACGTGGATTACACGATGATCCTGAACGACGGGGTGCACGACTTCACGCTCAACGGGAAGGATTTCCCGGCCACGGAGCCCGTCGTCTGCAAGAAGGGCGAGACCGTGCGCGTGCGCTTCATGAACGAAGGGATGATGATCCATCCGATGCACCTGCACGGAATGCACATGACGGTCATCGCCAAGGACGGGTGGCCGCAGCCGATGCCGTGGAAGTGCGATACGCTGAACATCGCGCCGGGCGAGCGCTGGGACGTACTGATCAAGGCGAACAACCCGGGGACGTGGGCCTTCCACTGCCACATCCTCTCGCACGCGGAAGCGCCGCAGGGGATGTTCGGGATGGTCACGGTGCTCGTGGTGCAGGACGCGACGACGGCCTGACGCGGCTCCAGGCGTGCAGGGCGAACGCGGCGGCAGCGAGCGCCTCGAGCGCCCGCCCCCCGACCAGGCTCACCCCGCACCCGGCTGCGACCACGCCTGCATTGAGCGCAACGAGTGCGAAGACGACAGGGCCGGCGCGACCACGCGCCGGCCCTGTCGCGTGCCGGGGGAGAATCCAGTACGCCGTGCCCATGATCAGGTTGAGGAGCCAGCCGGCGAGCAGCATCTCGACGTGCGCGGCGCGGAACCAGCCCGGGGGCATCGGCGGCCAGCCCCCCTTCGCGGCGAGCAGCCACGCACCGAGGATCGAACCCGCGACGAGATGGACGAGGGCAAGGCGAAGGAAGATCCGGCTCGCCAGCGGCACCTCAGCGCCCCCGGATACGCGGCCAGAGCGTCGCGGCGAAGATCAGAACGGCGGCGAGCTGCAGCAGCGCCGCGACCGGCAGCAGCGCGTGGCGCTCGACGACCGGCTCGGTCGCGGCCCGGAGGAGCAGGCCAGCGTTCAGCAGGCCGTACATGGTCCACCCGGGCGCATCGTTGGCCGGTGCCTTCGGGTCCGCGCGCGGGAACATCCAGAACGCGACCGCCGCAATGAGCTGTGTGGCCCAGCCGACGACGAGCAGGTGGATGTAGACGGGCCAGGCGGCGGAGAGGTACGGCGAGTGCCCGCCGGCGGCGGGGATCGCGACGCCCAGGAGCAGTGCCGCGAGGAGATAGAGGAGCGCGGTGCGTGCGAGCCAGCGTGAAAGCTGCGGCACGCGGGATCAGGCGTGCGTCGTCGGGCTTCCGTCTCCCGATCGCGGGCCGGACGAGGCGCCACGGCCCGTCATCTCGCGGGGATAGACCCGGAAGACGACGTTCCGGAACGGTGTGGGATCGGCGTCGGTGAATGCCAGCGGCGCGACGCGCCGGATGGCCGCGACGGTGGCAGCGTGGTCGGGTGACCCTTCCGGCATCAGGTACACGGTTCCGCGGATGACGACGCTCTGCCAGTCGTACGGGCCATTCGCCTCATCGACTTCGAACGCCACCCAGGGCGAGTGGTGGAGCGTCTCGAGCTTGGTGCCGGGTTCGGTGCGGCAGGAGAGCCACTCGCCTTCGAAGACGTAGCTGATCGGCTGGATGTCCACGCGATCCTTGAAGCTGAAGGCGATGCGGCCCACATGGTGGCGCGCGAGCACCGCTTCACACTCGGCGGTATCGAGATCGCGAATGGTGACGTGCGGGGTCGAGGTCATGCGCTAAACCTAGCCCGTTTCGAGAGCGCCTCAACCATCCGGCGCGTCGGCATTCCTGAGCGTGAAGCCGACGCCTCGCACCGTATGAATGAGCGTGGCGCCCGCCGCCTCGTGGAGCTTCCGCCGCAGGTTGCCGACGTGCACGTCCACCACGTTGCTCTCGGGATCGAAATGCATGTCCCAGACCTTCTCGAGCAGCGTGGTGCGGCGCACCACTTCATCGCGATGCAGGAGGAAGTACTCGAGGAGCTGGAATTCCTTCGGCGTGAGGTCGAGCGGCCGGCCGCTCACCGACGCGGAGTGCCGCAGGCGATCGAGCTCCACCGGGCCCGCCTTGAGCAGCTCCGCGCGCGCGGCGCCCCCGCGCCGGGTGAGCGCCCGCATCCGCGCGAGCAGCTCGTCGAACCGGAACGGCTTGGCGAGGTAATCGTCGGCGCCGGCATCGAGGCCGCGGATCACGTCCTCGGTGGCATCCCGCGACGTGAGCATGAGGATCGGCGTCGTGCGCCCCTCCCGCCGGAGCTCGGCCGCCACCTGGAATCCGTTCTTCCGGGGAATCACGACGTCCAGCAGGATGAGATCGTACTCGTAGACGTGCGCGAGCATCGTGGCCTCGTCGCCATCGGCAGCGACGTCCACGACGTGACCCTCCTCCTTGAGGCCCTGCTCGATGAAGCCGGCGACCTTCCGGTCGTCCTCCACGACGAGAACCTTCATGATCGAAAGCTACTCCCCATCCGGTGAACCGCGAGTCAACGATTCGTGAAGATTTCTTTCAGGGTCGTCCGCGAGCGGGAGCTCGAGCTGGAAGCGGCCGCCCCTGCCCGGCTGTGCCACCGCCCGCAGTTCGCCACCCAGCAGCCGGGCGAGGCGCCGGGAGAGGGGGAGCCCGAGACCGGTTCCGCGGCTTTCCTCCCCCGCCTTCGTCACGTACACGTCGAAGACCCGCTCGACGTCGTCGGGCACGATGCCGGGCCCGTCGTCGAGCACCTCGATGATGAGGCGATCGTCGCCGCCGTGCGCCGATACCGTCACCGTGCCTTCCCTCGCGGCGTGCCGCACGGCATTTCCCAGCAGGTTGATGAGAATCTGCTCGACGCGAGCTGCATCGGTCGCGGAGGGCGGCAGTGACGAGGGCACGGCCGTCACCAGCGTGACCCCGCGGCTCTCGGCGGCAGGCGTCACTCTGCCCACGGCCTTTCGTATCACGATGCTGCAGTCGACCGCCTGAATCGCGGGGCGCAGCCGGTCCTCGTCCAGGCGGCTCAGGTCGAGCAGGTCGTTGATCAGGGCGATGGCGTGCTCCGCGGAATCGAGGACCTCGAACGCCGCTTTCGGCACGGTGGCCGGGTCCTTCCGCCGCACGAGCATCTCGGACCAGCCGTACACCGCCGCCAGCGCGTTGCGCAGCTCGTGATTCACCATGGCGAAGAACCGCTCGCGGGAGCGGTGCAGCTGCTGGACTTCCTCGAGCAGGCGCGCGCTCTCCTCGTGCAGGCGGGCATTCTCCACCGCGGCCGCGGTCTGCGCGGCGAGGAGGAGCGCGATGCGCTCGTCGTCCTCGGTGAATTCGTCGGCGCCGATCTTCTCGGTGAGGTAGAGATTGCCGAACGCGCCGCGTCGCCCGACGATCGGGACGCCGAGGAACGAGCGCATCACGGGGTGGCCGGGTGGGAAGCCGAAGCTGTCGGGGTGGCGCGTCAGGTCCGGAAGTCGAATGACCCGCGCCTCGCGGATCACGAGGCCGAGGATTCCGTGGCCGCGAGGGGGCTCACCCATCCGTCGCCGTTCCGCCTCGGTGATTCCATACGTCGTGAAGCTCTCGAGCAGCCGGCCGTCGGGGCCGAGCACGCCGATCGCGGCATACCTCGCGCCGATCACGGACGCGGCAATCTCGGTCACTCGCTCGAGTACTCCCTCGAGCGACAGCTCGGAGGTGAGCAGCGTCCCGGCGGCGACGAGCCGCTCGAGGCGTGCTTCAGCGGGGAGGATGGAGGTCATGGCCAATATTCCCTCCTTCGGGCGGCCTTCGCCAGCACAGGGCCATCTTACCGGGAGCTTCATCACCCTTTCATGGACCGACCGGTACTATGCGGCTCAGCGAGGAGGAATCATGGAGCTGAGCAGAATCGTCGTGGCCACGGACGCATCGGAGGCCGGCCGAGCCGCCATACGGGCGGGCCGCCAGGTCGCCGAAGCCTCGGGTGCGCGCCTCACGGTGATGACGGCGGCACTCAAGTCCGCGGCGGCGGTCGCGGGTGGAGCGGGCGGGTGGGACGAGGGAATCGATTCGCTCGAGGCGCTGGCGAGGCACCTGCGCGCGGAGCTCGGCGCCGAGGCGCTGCCGGCGGACATCGAGCTCGAAGTGGTTCCCGGGCTGCCCGGCATCGAAGTGCCGCGCTATGCCGAAGAGCACGACGCGAGCCTCGTCGTCCTCGGGCGGAAGCCCCGCTCCCAGGCCGCCCGGCTCGTCATGGGAGACACCGCCGACGCGGTCGCGCGGCGAAGCCGCGTCCCCTGCCTCATCGTCCCGCCCGCCCGCACGGCGCTCAGGAGGGTCCTGGTCGCCCTCGATGGGACGGCGCGAGGCAAGATCGTGTGCGACACCGCGTGCGCCTTCGCTCGCGCCATCGGCGCCGAGCTCGGCGTCGTCACGATCGAGCGGCAGCACGTGGGCGAGCCCGACGCGCTCGCGGATCAGGTTCCCGGTGCTCGCTCGGAGCTGGTGGCGAAGACGGCGCGCGAGCTGGCGAAGCGGTGCGGGCTGGGCGTCGAAGTCATCATCCGCCGGGGGGATCCTGTCCGGGAGATCATGCAGGCGGCGACGGGATGGGACGTGCTCGCGGTCGGCTACCACCGCGGCGGGCCGCCCGGCATCATCGAGGGGGGCAGCGTGGCGCGGCGCCTCGCGCACCAGGTCCCCGGTGCGCTGCTGACCGTGCCGCTCTGATCCGGTTGCGGCGAGCGAAAACGAAAGCGGGGGCGTGACCTTCACGCCCCCGCTTTCACGCTGCGTCGCGCCGTCTAGAAGTTCGCGGTGATGCCGCCGATGACGCGCCGGCCGATGACCGATCCGCCGTACAGCTGGAACCGCTGCTGGTCGAGCAGGTTCGTGGCCGTGGCGTGGATGCGGAGATAGTTGTTGACGCGGTAACCCGCGCCGAGGTTCAGCAGCTCCGCCGCCGGAACGTAGCCCGCGAAGACGCCGGCGGCCCACGAGTAGCCGTCCACGAGGCGCAGCGACAGGTTCGCGTCGAAGCCCTGCTCGTCGAAATAGCTGAGCGCGATGTTCGCCTTCTTGCTCGGCGTGTTCGGAACCAGCTGGTCTCCGACCTGCTGCGAGCGCACCTCGAAATCGAATCCGGCGAAGGAGATGTCGGTCCGGATCTGGTCGGTGAGCTGATACCCGACACCTACCTCGAACCCGCGCTCGCGCACCTCACCGGCCTGGCCGTACGAGACGACGATCGCGGTGTTGCCGTTGACGCGGCTCAGGCCGGCGGCCGCAACCGCCTGCCCGGCCCCCGCCAGCTGCTGGCGTACCGCGTTCTCGAGCGCCGGCCGGAACTGCTCCGGCACCTCCGGCGGTGCGGTCCACGGCCCGTAGGCCGGGTTGATGCCGGGGAGCAGGTCGGTGACGAAGTCCTTGATGTCGTTCAGGTAGAAGTCGAGCGTCACGTAGGCCCGGTCGCCGATGTTGCCTTTATAGCCAGCTTCCCATCCCGTGATCTTCTCCACGTCCAGCGCGGCGTTGCCGAGCGCGAGCACGGGCACCACTGCCGAGTTCGTGAACAGCTGTCCCACCGGCACGCCGACCAGCGCGGGCCCGAGTGGCGACGCCCGGAGGCCGGCCTCGAGGAGCGTGAAGTTCGCCGGAGCGCCTGCGTTCGCGCGGAGGAAGAACTCCGAGTAGTTCGGTGTCTGGAACGCCTTGTTCACCGTGACGCGGAAGGCGTGGCTCTCGTTCGGGCTGAAGACGATCGCCGCCTTCGGCGAGAACTGCGGCTCGAAGAGCGTCCCGTCGTCGAACCGCGCGGCGCCGACGAGGCGGACCTGCGGGACGACGCGGTACTCGACCTGCCCGAACGCGGAATAGATGCCGTCGCTCCGGTCGTCGTTCACCAGGTCCATCAGCGTGCCGTAGGTGTTGACCTGGACGTTCCGCACCGAGGCACCGACGACGACGCGCGCCATGTCACCGAAGCTCTGATTCGCCTGCGCCTCGCCATGGAAGATGTTCGAGGTCTCGTCGAGCTGGCCCCCGGTGCAGGGCCGTTCGTTCCCGTCGTCATCGAGACGGGTCTTGCAGCTGGCCGGCGCGAAGGGAGACGCGAGGGCGCGCTGCAGGTCGAGCGAGGTCCGGTTGTTCCAGTACCCCATCACGTTGAAGCGCGGGTGCGCATAGTTGATCCGCGCGAATGGCTTGAGCGCCTTGAGCACCTGGACGCGCCCGATGCCGGTGACGAGAACCTCGTTCTCGGTGCGCGCGGCGCCGGCTTCGAGGGTGGCGATACCGTTGCCGCTGTACAGGTCCAGCCGCGATGAGCCGTAGATGCTGCGGAGCAGGTCCCGGTCGCCGGTCGCTTCGCGCGTGAGGGGATCGACCTCCTGGCCGGCCAGCGGATTCGCCTCGGGTGTGGCCGGTGCCACGGGCTCCTCGGTGGCGGGATCGTATTCCTCGGGGAGGTCACCGGGCGCCGTGCGCGAGCGCGTCCAGGTGTCGCTCGTGTTGTACCCGACGTTGACGCGATATCCCATCCGGCCGTCGCTCATGACGCCGGCATGGCGGAGGTCGCCGCGGAAGGTGCTGAGCTCGCCGCCTGCGAGCGTCAGCTTCGTGCCGGGAATCTCCCGGGCCGCGGGCGTGGTCATCGCCACGACGCCGCTGAAGGCGTTGGCGCCGTAGAGCGCCGAGCCGGGCCCACGCACCACCTCGACGCGGCTCAGGTCCTCGAGCGGAACCGGGAGACCGTTCCACTCCTGCGATCCGAGAAACGCGATCGCCAGGTCCCGGCCGTCCTGCAGGATGAGCATCCGCCGGTTGAGCGACGAGTTGAATCCGCGGGTGTTGACGTTGAAGTCGTTGACGCCGCTCTGGACGACATCGACGCCCGGCACCGACTGGAAGACGAGCGGCGCCTGGCCGGTCACCGAGGTGTTCTCCAGCACCTGCGGCGCGACCGTGGCCACGGCGGCCGGCGCCTCGACGACGCGCTCGGGCGCGCGGGAGGCGCCGCTCACGATGATGTCGCCGACCTGCACCGGCACGGGCTCGAGGCTCGCATCGGCGGTGGCCGTGCCGCCCTCGGTGACCGTCACCTCGACGTTCGTGGCGCGGTAGCCGAGCCACCGGAAGACGATCACGCGAGGCCCCGCAGGCACCCGCCGGAGCGAGTAGTAGCCCGCATTCCCGGTCACGGTGGCGAGACCGGTGCCGAGCACCGTCACCGAAACCCCGGAGAGCGGGGCACCACCCGCCTGCGTGACCCGGCCGGACACGGTGCCCGTGCCCTGGGCGAGAAGCAGGGCGGGAAGCGCCGTCAGCGCGACGGCGAGCAGCAGCGTGGGGATCGCGCGGGGAGACACATACGGACGCGAAGGCATTTACACCTCTGACGTCTTGGGGATAGGCCGGCCGGGCGCAGGGTGCGCCCTCGGTCGTGCAGCGCATGTGGGAGTCTGACGCCAACAATGTTGCATCCGCCGCCCTTTTGCGGAAGAGGACCCGGCGCTATGGTACGGATGCCGCCAGGGGCACCGCGGCCCGCCGGAAAACCGACTTTCCAGATGGGAAATCGGCGCGGGCAACGGTTGAGACGTCACCCTTGGAACCTGATCCGGTTCATACCGGCGGAGGGAGCGCGGCGCGGATACTTCCCTTCGCCGTACCCTGCACGGGAGTCTCCGCCATGCCGACCCACGCCGTTCCCCGCCCGCGCCTCCTCACCTTCGAGGAAGCGTATCCCGGTTCCCGCAAGATCTACCTCGATGGTGCGCGGGGCATTCGCGTGCCCATGCGCGAGGTATCCCTCTCGGGCGGCGAGCCCCCGTTGCAGCTCTACGATGCGAGCGGCCCGCAGGGTTTCGATGTGCGCGAGGGATTGCCGGGACTCCGCTCGGAGTGGATCGCCGGGAGGGATGTGGCGCGGGAGAGCGGGGCGGGAGAGCGGGACGTTCTCCGCCCGAGCACGCCTCCCGCTGTCCCGCTTTTCCGCTCTCCCGCGCCCCTCCCCGGCCGCACTACCATCACCCAGCTCCACTACGCCCGCCGTGGCGAGATCACCGAGGAGATGGAGTTCGTCGCGCTCCGCGAGGGCCTCGCGCCGGAGTTCGTCCGCGCGGAGGTGGCGCGGGGACGCGCGATCATCCCGGCCAACATCAATCACCCCGAGCTCGAGCCGATGGCCATCGGCCGGAACTTCCGCGTCAAGATCAACGCCAACATCGGCAACTCCGCCGTCTCCTCGTCGATCGATGAGGAGGTCGAGAAGCTTCGCTGGGCCACGCTCTGGGGCGCCGACACCGTGATGGACCTGTCCACCGGCCGGGACATCCACGAGACGCGTGAGTGGATCCTCCGGAACTCCGCCGTTCCGATCGGCACCGTCCCGCTCTACCAGGCGCTCGAGAAGGTCGGCGGCGTGGCCGAAGACCTCACCTGGGAGGTCTATCGCGATACGCTGGTCGAGCAGGCGGAGCAGGGCGTGGACTACTTCACCGTCCACGCCGGCGTGCTGCTTCGCTACGTGCCGCTGACGGCGGATCGCGTGACCGGCATCGTGAGCCGCGGCGGGTCGATCATGGCGCAGTGGTGTCTCGCCCACCACCGCGAGAACTTCCTCTACACGCGCTTCGAGGAGATCTGCGAGATCATGGCCGCCTACGACGTCTCGTTCTCGCTCGGCGACGGGCTCCGCCCCGGCAGCATCGCCGACGCGAACGACGAGGCGCAGTTCGCCGAGCTGAAGACGCAGGGTGAGCTCAACCGCGTGGCGTGGCGCCACGACGTGCAGGTGATGAACGAGGGACCGGGCCACATCCCCATGCACCTGATCCGGGAGAACATGGACAAGCAGCTCGAGTGGTGCGGCGAGGCGCCGTTCTACACCCTCGGGCCGCTCACCACCGATGTCGCACCCGGCTACGACCACATCACGAGCGCCATCGGCGCCGCCATGATCGGCTGGTACGGCACCGCCATGCTCTGCTACGTCACGCCGAAGGAGCATCTCGGCCTGCCGAATCGCGACGACGTGAAGGCCGGCGTCATTGCGTACCGGATCGCGGCGCACGCCGCCGACCTCGCGAAAGGCCACCCGCGTGCCCGCGCGCACGACGACGCGCTGAGCAAGGCGCGCTTCGAGTTTCGCTGGGAGGACCAGTTCAACCTCGCGCTCGATCCCGTCACCGCGCGCAGCTTCCACGACGAGACGCTGCCGGCGGCGGGCGCGAAGGTGGCGCACTTCTGCTCGATGTGCGGGCCGAAGTTCTGCTCGATGCGGATCTCGCACGATATCCGCGACGCGGCGCGGGCGGGGATGGACGACAAGGCACGGGAGTTCCGCGAATCCGGCGGCGTGCTCTACGTGCCGGAGCACGCGACACTCACCGGCGGGCGGCCGTGACCGGTGCGCGCATGGCGAGGTGGCCCGACCCGCGGGCGTGAGGCCCGGCGGCGTGCTTGTGACGCCTGCCACCGTTTCCCGCCTCCGATTTGACGATACTGCGTCAAACCCCGATACCCGGAGGCAGTCTATGAAGGCCAGCGACCTGATGACACCCGATCCCGCCTGCATCACGCCGAACGATTCCGTGCAGGATGCGGCGCGGATGATGGGCTCCTATAACGTCGGCTCGCTGCCGGTCGTGGAGGGGGGAGACAACAAGCGCCTCGTCGGCATCGTGACGGACCGCGATCTCGCCCTCGGCGTGATCGGCGAGGGCCGGTTCGATGCCAGGGTCGGCGACGTCATGACGCCGAACCCGAGCACGGTTCGCGAGAACGACGACGCCGAAGCCGTGAGCCGGCTGATGGCGGAGGAACAGATCCGGCGGGTGCCGGTGGTGGACGAGCGGGGCGCGGTGGTCGGGATGATCGCCCAGGCGGACCTGGCGCTCGCCGAATCGGGTGTCACCGATCGCACCGTCGGCCAGGTGGTCGAGCGGATTTCCCAGCCGGAGGGGTCGGGACCGGGAAGCAGCAGGGCGTAGGGACGATCCGTGCCAGGGGGCCGGGATTCGCCCCCTAGGCGCGCAGTCGCAGGATGAGCTCCCGGTCGCGCCGCTCCTTGAGGTAGAGTGCGGCAGTGGAGTGCACGGCGAGGTTCTTTCCGAATACGAGTGCCCGCCCGTCGCTGGTGTCGACGAAGGTCGCGATCGGGCGCGTCGGGCGGTGCATGCTCGTGAAATCCCCCTTGAGCCCGGCGGCGATGCCCCGCAGGAGCGCGGTCGCATCGCGCCGCGCCGGTCGGGTCCGCCGATCCGCTGTCCCCCCCTCGAGAATTCGCCCTGCACCCCCCGATGCGAAGACGGTCGGGTGGGATACAGACCGCAACCCGGCATCGGTCACGACGAATCCCCGGTCATCCGTCTCCAGATCGGATTCCGCGAGCCACCGCGGGGCGGCGCCGCCGGCGGCCCACACGACCACGTCGGCGCGGGTCGAACCGCCATGGTCGAAGCGGAGCTTCCCGTCCCCGCCGCCCACGGCCTCCGTCCCCGTGGCGATGCCGATGCGCTGCCGCACCAGCACGCGCTCCGCCGCGCGCGACGCCGCCGGAGAAAAGGCGGGAAGGACCTGCTCTCCCCGCTCGACGAGCGTCACCCGGTCCCCGAAGCCACGGCTCATGGCGCCGAGTCGCTGCCGGATGGCACAGGCGAGCTCGACTCCGCGGAGCCCGCCGCCGACGACCACCACCGACAACGCGCCTGCGCCGCCGGCGAGCGATTCGATCCGCCCGGGAATTTCCGCCGCCCTGGACGCAGGGCTCGCCGGGAGCGCGGAAACCGGGCCGGATACAGGTTCGGCCCGGGTCGCGATCGAGAGGATGTCCCATGTGACCGGATCCGCCCCCGTAACGCGGATCGTCCGGCTCGCCGCGTCGAGCGCCACCGGATCCCCGATGACCCGGCGAACGCCCGCCGCGGCGGCGAGGCTCGCTGCGTCGGGAAGCGAATCTTCGATGCGGTACCGCCCCGAGACGACGCCCGCGACCATCGGCGGCCAGGGCTCCGGAGTCGCGGGGGCGATGAGCGTCACGTCGGCGCCCTTGAGCCGCCCTCGCCGGATCGCATCCAGGACGAAGAGATGCGCCTCGCCTCCGCCGAGGAGGACGAGATGATTCACCGGGCCCTCGTGCGTCTGCAAAGTTGGCAGACCGCGGCGCGCTGTCTGCCGCCGGGCGCGGCGGGTCGGTCAATGAGGCAAACGTTCACCGCTTCCTCCTGGCATGCCGGCTGCTCGTGCCCCCGGTGTCCGGGCGACCGGGGAAGTCGAAATCATAACGGACTTCCGCACCGGGGCGCACCGGAGCGATGTGGCATGGCCCGGGATGGCGCCGCAAGGCGCGAACGAATCACCACGGAAAGGGAATCACCGAGGAGGATACCATGGCAATCACGAGACGCGGCGAAATGGGCAACAGCTTCTACGGCCTGCGCCAGCTGAATCGCATGCTCGACGACGCCTTCAGCGGCTGGCCCCAGGAGCAGGGCACCATCACGTCCGCATGGCTGCCCCCGTGCGATGTGGTCGAGGATGGCGACAGCGTCCGCATCATGATGGAGCTTCCTGGCGTGGAGCCGGACGACGTACGGCTCTCGCTCGAGAACAACATCCTCACCATCCGCGGAGAGAAGCGTCAGCAGCAGGAATCCACCGAGGGTGGCCGCGTGCACCGCTACGAGCGCAGCTACGGAAGCTTCGAGCGGAGCTTCTCGCTGCCGAACACCGTCGATGCGGACAAGGTCACCGCGGACTACGACAACGGCGTGCTCACCGTGAAGCTTCAGAAGGCCGAGCGCATGCGGCCGCGGGAGATTCCGCTCAGCACGCGCTCGCGGCAGGGGAACGGGACCGAGTCGAAGTCCCAGAACGGCTGAGCGCCGCGGCGGCGGTGCCGCCGGGCGGTTGCGAGCGAAGCGGTCCAGCGTACCTTCGTTGGACCGCTTCTTCTTC
>JAICNA010000217.1 GCA_025928955.1 Gemmatimonadales bacterium
CGTGACCGGGCGCGAGATGGTGGAGCTCGGCTCCGGGGAAGTCGTGCCCTGCCTGGCGATCACCGTCTCCGCGGCCGGGCTCACGAGCGAAGTCTGGCTCACGGAAGATGCTGCGCGCCTGCCCGCACGACTCCGCGTGCCGACGCCCGTGGGAAGGGTCACGCTGGTGCTTGCCGGGCGCCCGTAGCGAGGGGTGGACCGGGCAGATCATTCACCGCAAAGGCAAGAAGGGCGCAAAGGTTTCGATCCCCGACGACGTTACAACAACACCTGTCACCGTGTTGTTGATCTGATCGGACCAGGGAGCCCTTTGCGCCCTTCTTGCCTTTGCGGTGCCCAGCAACTCCGTGATCAATAACTCCCCAGATACCGCTCGATCTCCCAGCTGCTCACGTGCCGGTTGTACTCCTCGACTTCCTTGCGCTTCGCCTCGAGGAACCGCTCGGTCAGGTGGGGGCCGAGAGCGTCCTTCACCACGTCGTCCTTCTCGAGCTGCTCCAGCGCTTCGTGAAGATCCCGCGGCAGCTCGTCGATCCGGTACTTGCGCCGGTCGCGGTAGCTCATGGTGAAGATGTTGCGGCTCACCGGCTCGCGGACCTCCAGCTTCCGCTGCACGCCGTCGAGCCCGGCCGCGAGCTGCACCGTGAGCGCGAGATAGGGATTGGCGCTCGGATCCGGCATCCGGAGCTCGCACCGGGTCCCGGTACCCCTGCGATCGGGGATGCGCACGAGCGGTGAGCGGTTCCGCATCGACCAGGCGACGTTGATCGGCGCTTCGTATCCCGGCACGAGGCGCTTGTACGAGTTGATCAGCGGATTGGTGATCGCGCAGAAGCCGCGCGCGTGCTGGAGGAGGCCCTCGATGTAGCTGAGCGCGATCGCGCTCAGCTGATGCTCCGCCTTCGGATCGTAGAAGGCGTTGTCGCCGGGGCCGCGGAAGAGCGACTGGTGCGTGTGCATCCCGCTGCCGTTGATCCCCTCGATCGGCTTCGGCATGAACGACGCCATGTAGCCGAAGCGCGCCGCCACGTTGCGCACGACGAACCGGAACGTGGCGAGGTTGTCGGCGGTGGTCAGCGCGTCGGCATACCGGAAATCGATCTCGTGCTGCCCTCGCGCCACCTCATGGTGGGCCGCCTCGACCTCGAACCCCATCCGCACCAGCTGCTCGATGATCACCCGGCGGATCTCCTCGCCCTTGTCCACCGGGCCGAGGTCGAAGTAGCTCGCGTCGTCGTGCGTCGTCGTCGTCGGGACACCCCCCTCCCCGCGCTCGAAGAGGAAGAACTCCGCCTCGCATCCCGCCATCATCGAGAAACCGAGGCCGCGGGCGCGGTCGAGCTGCCGCTTGAGTGCGGTGCGCGGGCAGCCGTCGAACGGCTCGCCGTCCGGTGTCTGGATATCGCAGAGCACCCGCGCGACGTGGCCCCCCTCGTCCCCGTACGGGAGGATGCGGAAGGTGGCGAGGTCGGGCTTGAGGAGCATGTCGCTCTCCTCGATGCGCACGAATCCCTCGATGGAGGAGCCGTCGAAGATGATTTCGCCGTCGAGCGCCTTCGCGAACTGGCTCCGCGGGACCTCGACGTTCTTGTTGACGCCGAGGATGTCGGTGAACTGCAGCCGGAGGAAGTCGACGCCGAAGCGCTCGGCGAGCTGAAGGAGGTCGCCGCGCGTGGCGCCGCTCAGGTCGGCGGGAAATTCGCTCAGATCGGGTCGAGGCATGCCGCCAACTTATCCCTCCCGGAACGTCCCGCAAAGGCGCCGCCGCCGCTATTTTCCTCCCATGACATCCACACCATCGGCGCGAGCGTGCCCTGCATGCGGGAGCTCCGGCTCCGGGAACTTCTGCGCCAGCTGCGGCGCGCCCCTCGGCGCCAGGACCTGCGCCGCCTGCCAGGCGGAGCTTTCCGCGGGGGCGCGGTTCTGTCATCGGTGCGGCGCCAGCGCGTCCCCGGGCGTCCGCGCCGCCGGCCAGGCCACGCGCCCGGAGAAGACGGCCTGGATCGCGGCGGGCTCGCTCGTGCTGTTCCTCATGATGATCGTCGGATATCGCGTGCTCACCGGCAATACCGCAGCGGCCGGCGCGCGCACACCCGACATGGCGAACGCGGGCAACGCCGCGCCCGGCGGCGCGGCCGACCCGGGTGGCGGGCTCCCCACCGGCCGCGCGCCCGACATCAGCGCGCTGAGCCCGCAGGAGCGGTTTCTCCGGCTCAACAACCGCGTCATGGAAGCCGCGGGGCGGGGCGATACGGCCACGGTCGTGAACTTCACCCCGATGGCGCTCGGCGCCTACGCGCAGCTGCCCTCGGCGACGAACGACGAGCGTTATCACGCGGCGGTGCTGCACGCGCAGGTGGGGCGGGCGGCGGAGGCCCTCGCGCTCGCGGACACGATGCTGCAGACGACGCCGCGCTACCTGCTCGCCTACGTGGTGCGCGGCGACATCGCGGAGATCCAGCGGGATTCCGCCCGGCTCCGCGCCGCGTTCGCCGACTTCCAGGCGGCCTACGACGAGGAGATCCGTGCCCCGCGCGCGGAATACGTGGACCACCGGAACGTGCTCGACGACTTCCTGCAGCGCGCGAGGAGCGCCTCATGACCCGCACGATCCGCGTCGCGCACAGCCCGGACTCCGACGACGCGTTCATGTTCTACGCCCTCGCGGCCGGGAAGATCGATACCGGCGACCTCGAGTACGTCCATGAGCTGTCCGACATCGAGTCGCTCAACCGGCGCGCGCTGCGCGGCGAGCTCGACGTGTCCGCGGTGTCCATCCACGCCTATGCGCATCTCTGGCGGACGTACGCGCTCCTCAACTCGGGCTCGTCGATGGGCGATGGGTACGGACCCCGGCTGGTGGCCCGCGATGCCCGACCCGCCGACCCCAGGGCGGCCGTCCGGGGCCGCAGGATCGGCGTTCCCGGCCTCCTGACCACCGCCTACCTTGCGCTGCGCCTGTACCAGCCCGAGTTCGAGGCGGTGGTGCTGCCCTTCGACCGGATCGAGGATGCGGTTCACCGCGGCGACGTGGAGGTCGGCCTCCTGATTCACGAAGGGCAGCTCACCTACGCCGACGCCGGCCTCCATCTCTGGGACGACCTCGGCGCCTGGTGGCTCGCCGACACCGGCCTCCCGCTGCCACTCGGGGGGAATGTCGTCCGGCGGGACCTGGGCGACGACGTGATCGCCCAGGTGGGGCGGGACCTTCGCGCGAGCATCGTCTACGCCCTCGAGCACCGCGCGCCCGCCCTGGCGCATGCGAGCCAGTTCAACCGGGGGATCGGCGAGGAGCGCACCGATACGTTCGTCGGGATGTACGTGAACGACTGGACGGTGGATTACGGCGCCCGCGGCCGCCGCGCCGTGCAGACGCTGCTCGACCGCGCGTTCGACGCATCGCTCATCCCGGAGCGCGTCGCCGTGGAGTTCGTCGGCTGATTTCTTGACCCGCCGACCGCGGCATCCATAGCTTCCCCTACCTCCACCGAGGAGCATCCGTGGCGCAGTCCGACGGCCCCGTCTCCGTGCTGGTCGTGGACGATGAGGAGTCGATCCGCAACGCGCTCAGGCGCGACGACATCCTGATCTCGGACGTGGGCCTCCACAAGCTGTGGATCGGCCGCATGTTCCCGGCCTACGAGCCCAACACCGTGCTGATCGCGAACGGCCTGGCAGGCATGGGCTTCGCCGTGCCGGCTGCGGTGGCCGCGAAGCTCGTCCACCCCGACAAGAAGGTCGTGACGGTGAACGGCGACGGC
>JAICNA010000161.1 GCA_025928955.1 Gemmatimonadales bacterium
AACGTCGAAGGCGCAGCTCTTCCGGGCGCGGAGACTGCTGCGGGAGGCACTGGAACGATGAACTGCAACGAAGTCCGCGACAGGATCGACGACGCGATCGCCGGGCGTCTAGCGCCGGCCGAGCTCGCTTCCGTGGAAGCGCATGTCGCCGGGTGCGCCGAGTGCGGCGCCGATCTCGAAGCGGCGCGGGCGCTCGCGATGCCGCTGGCGCAGCTGCCTCGCGCGATCGAGCCTCCCCCGGCCGTCTGGCACGGGATCGAAGCGCGGATCCGCCCGGTCCGCCGGCGGACCCTGCCCGCCATCGCGGCCGCGCTGGTGCTCATGGCGGCCTCCTCGGCGGCGACGGTGCTCATCATGCGCGACACACCGTCCGATGTCGTATCGGCAGTACCGGCGCTCGAGGCGGACTACATCGAGCAGGCGGCGGCCCTCTCCGGGGTCCTCGGTGCCGAACGGGGGCGCCTGGCGCCAGAGACGATCGAGACCCTGGAGCGCAATCTCCGCATCATCGACGAGGCGATCGCGGAGTCGCGCGCTGCGCTCGAAGCCGATCCGGGCGACGCCGATCTGCGGTTGCTCCTGCGCGCGAGCCACGAGCAGAAGGTGGCCCTGCTCGAGCAGGCGACCCGGCTCGCGAGGGAGCTCTGATGATGATCGCCCGCCTGGCGCTCCTTCCGCTGTTCCTTGCCGTGGCGCTCCCGGTGCACGCGCAGGCGCCGGTGCGCCGGCTCGCCGTCGCGCCGGACGCCTCGATCAGGATCCTCAACCTCGCCGGGTCGATTCGCGTGACGGGCTGGGACCGCGACAGCGTCCTCATTTCAGGGGCACCGCCGCCGGGAGCGGGAATGCTGCTGGCCGGCGGAAGCGAGCGAGGTGTGAAGATCGTCGTCGAGGCGGACGCCGCGACCGACCTTCCTGGAACCGACCTCGAGATCCGCGTACCGCGCGGAGCGCACCTCTGGGTGAAGAGCGCCACGGCGACCATCGCGATCGAGGGAATGACCGGCGAGGTCGAAGCCTCGACCGTGACCGGCGCGATCACCGTGCGCGGCTCCCCCGCGGTGCTGGTCGCGGAGTCGATGGAGGGGGATCTCGACATCACGGCACCGGCACGCGTGAGCCGGCTCAAGACCGCGGGCGGCGCGATCACCGTGCGCGAGGCGGCGAACGAAATCACGGCGACGAGCGTTTCAGGTGCGATCCGGCTGCTCGATGCACGCGCCGTCTCCTCAGGGAGGCTCGAAAGTGTCTCGGGGAGCGTGCTCTTCAACGGCGCGGTCCAGCCGGGCGGCAGCCTCGACCTTCAGACGCACGACGCGCCGATCGACATCTTCCTCCCGGCGCGGCAGGGAGCCGTCGTGGAGGTCACGGCATTCGGCGGGAAGGCGATCAACCGGATTCCCGGGCTCGCTTCGTCGCCAGGCAAGGGCAAGGCGCTGCAGTACCGGCTCGGCAATGGGCGGGCGCGCGTCGTGGCCCGATCGCTCAAGGGGGACGTGAGCCTGCGCCAGCAGATGCCTCGTCCAAACCCTTAGCGCCGGCGCGGCATCTCATCGGCGTATCCTCGTTGACCGCACTTCACCGGGAGGTCCCGATGCTTCGCCGCTCACACCTTTTCATTCCCGCGCTCCTCGCGCTCACGCTCGCCGCTGCCCCCCTCCATGCCGGGCCGCCCTGGATCTCGATCGAGCTCCCCGCCAACCCGCTCAACGCCACCACGCGCGGCATGTTCCTGCTCGTTCGCAGCTACCATCACGGTGATGCCATGCAGATGCCGGTCACAGGCACCGCTACCGGCCTCGTGAAGGGAAAGCGCCAGACGGTGACGCTCACCTTCGAGCGCACGAACATGCCGGGCGTCTATGCGCTCCGGAAGAGCTGGCCGTCGGAAGGTGCCTGGGTGCTCGCGATGAACGTCGGCGGCAGGGAGGGACCGACGGCACTCGTCGGCGTCGGCACCGACGGACGCGTCCATTCGGTGGATGTGCCGACGCAGACGGAAGGGCGGAACACGTGGGGCCGCGAAGTCACCGAGAAGGACATCGACGATGCGCTGAGGGAAGTCGCATCGATCGGCGCACCACGGGAGGCGGATCGTGCCGGCCTCGCGGGACTCGCCCTGCTCCTGCCGATCACGCTCGGTGTCGCGGCGCTGCGCCGCCGCGGATCGGTACCGCAGTAGCCGTCAGCGGACGGGCTGCACGCCGTCCGCGGCCGAGCGCATCAGGGGGTACATCCTGATGCGCTCGGTGCCTTCCGCGTCCCGCCACACCCCGAGTATCCAGTCCGATCCGATGGCCTCCACCCGCAGCCCCACGGGCGTGAGCACGTTCCCCAGCCATTGCCCATCCCGGGAGAAGACGCTCCACCGTCTCGGCTGATCGAGCCGCACGGCATAATCGAGCACCCAGATGTTTCCGGCCTCGTCGACGAGCACCCGCTCGTACGCAGGCATGGCCGCAGGGAATGGGGCGGAGTCGAGCGCCGCCATGAGCGCGGAGTCGATCTGCGCCTGGAGACCGCGGCTCCCGGTCGGGAGCTGGACCGTCGCCTTGTAGGCGACGATCGCCTCGGGGGTGACCGGAACCGGCGTGTGGGTCCGGCGGATGCGGCGCAGGAGCTTACCGGTGGCGTCGAGCACCTTCACTTCATACTCCGTCGCCTCCCCCACGACGATCTCCTCGCCCGCGAGCAGCGCGCTCGTCCGGCGCCCGAATGGACGCGGCATCGGGGCGAGAAAGCGATTGTCCCCCCGGCCGATCGCGACGCCGAACGTCTCCCCCCACGCCACCCGCGCGAGCGTATCGCGCGCCACGCCGTCGGCACCGAAGCGGATCAGCCGGGCGGAATCCTGTCGCGCCGCGCCGGCGCGGCCGGCGAACGGGAACAGCGCTCCGCCGGACACCACGAGGAAGGTGCCATCGGCGAACCGGCCGATCGGTGCGGTCAGCACGGGACCCTGCGCCTGCAGCTGGGTCGTCCGCACGCGCCCGGCTGCGCCGAAGAGCGTGACGCGGCGCGTCAGGAGATCGAATGCAAGCAGCGAATCGCCGTGCGCGCCGAGCCATGCCAGCGCCTGAAACTCGCCGGCGCCGGCCCCCTGACGGCCCACCGATCGCACGAGTCGACCGTCGGGTGCGAAGACGCGGATGAGCTGTGCCCGCCCATCTGCGGCGGCGATGGCGCCGGCCGGCGTGCGCACGAGTCCGACGACTTCGCCCACGGCAACGCCATCCGCGCCGCCCGCCTCGAACACGGCGGTATCCCCGACGCTCCAGTTCGAATCGGCGTGCCACGCCGGCTCGCGATTCATGATGATGGCGACACCGGCACTGTCGCGGCGCACCGCACCGGGCCCGAGCTCGGTCCCTCGCTCGGCACATGCCGTGGTCACCGCCGCGCAGAGGAAAAGCACTGAACGAGAAGTCATGGATGCATCGATCCAGGTGGTAGAGCACGGTCGGACGGAGCTCGCGATGCGGCACTCGAGAGGTCGAGTCCGTGGCGCTGTCCCGTTGCGCCGCCCGACCGACGGCCTCTAAGTTGCGCCGACCATCACTTACGCGGGAGCAACAGGATGACGACCAGCAAAGCCGACGCCGTCTGGGAAGGCGGGCTCAAGACCGGCAAAGGAAACTATTCCGCCGGCAGCGGCGCGTTCTCAGGTACCTATTCGTTTCCGACGCGCTTCGAAAGCGCGCCGGGCAGCACCCCCGAAGAGCTCATCGCGGCCGCGCATGCCGCCTGCGTGAGCATGGCGCTGGCCGGCGCGCTGGAAGCCGCGGGCAAGGCGCCGACGCGCATCAATACGAGCGCCGCGTGCACCATCGACAAGGTGGATGGCGGCTTCAAGATCACCCGGATGAAGCTCACGATCCGCGGGGTGGTGCCGGGAATGGACCAGTCCGAGTTTCGCACCGCCGCCGAGAGCGCCAAGGGAGGCTGCCCCGTCTCGCGCGCGCTCGAGGGGAACGTCGCAATCGAGCTGGACGCGAGACTCGACACCGCGTAAGACGTGGACAACGTCTGCCACACGCTGGCCGGCGCCGCGCTCGCCGAGAGCGGCCTCGCGCGCCGGACGGCGCTCGGCTACGCCACGCTGCTGATCGGCGCGAACCTTCCCGACCTCGACGTGCTCGCCTTCCTCGGCGGGCCGCTCGCCGATCTCGAGTGGCGGCGGGGATGGTCGCACGGCGTCGTGGCGCTCGCCGTCCTTCCGTTCGCGCTCACGGCGCTCATGCTCGTCGTCGATCGCGCCTTCCAGCGCATGCGGCGCGCGGTGATTCCGTCGGAGGCCCGGCCCGGCCAGCTGTTCCTGCTCTCGCTCGTTTCGATCGCGAGCCATCCCGTCCTGGACACGCTCAATACCTACGGCATCCGCTGGCTGCTCCCGTGGAGCGGCGACTGGTCGTATGGCGACACGCTGTTCATCATCGACCCGTGGGTCTGGCTCGCGCTCGGCGCGGGCGTGTGGATCAGCCGGAAGCGGCGCCGCGCGCGCGAGCGCAACGTCGTTCCCGAGATCCCGGCGCGGCGCGCCATCGCCTTCACCCTCGCCTACATCGCGATCATGGTCGCCGCGAACGTGGCCTCGCGCCGCGCCGCCGCGCGCGAGATGCAGGCGCTCCACCCGGGACCGATCCGGTCGATTATGGCGTCGCCCGTGCCGGTCAACCCATTCGTGCGTCTCATCGTCGTGCAGCAGGACGACGCCTACCGCGTCGCGTCCTTCAGCTGGCTGACCGATCCGCGGATCGATGCGGCCTCCCTGCGCGAATTCCCCGCAGCCCCTCCCACGCACCCGGCGATCGCGGCGGCAGCCGCCACGCCTCACGGACGCCGCTTCCTCGGCTGGGCGCGCTTCCCCTCGTTCAGCATCGACAGCACCCAGGGCGGTTACCTGGTGCATATCGTGGATCTGCGCTACGCCCTGAGGCCCGGCGTCCGCTTCGGCTCGGTCTCGGTGAACGTCGGGCCGGACGCGGCGCCACGCTGATCAGCCGACCGCACCCGCGCGGGCCGCGCGCTCGCGCAGCACCGGCTCGAGCGCGCGCCAGACGATATCGGCCATGACACGATGGCCTTCCGCCGTCGGATGAATCCCGTCCCCCTGGTTGAGCTGGGCCACTCCGGCAACTCCATCGAGCAGAAACGGAATGAACGTCGCCTCGTGCTTTTCCGCGGCGTCGCGGAAGACCTGGCGGAACGCGGCGGTATACCGCGTCCCGAGATTGGGCGGCGCTTCCATCCCGACGACGACGAGTGCCGTGGCGGGATCCTTCGCCGCGGCCCGCTCGAGGATCGCGTCGAGGTTCTCGCGCAGCGCCGAGGGATCGATGCCGCGCAGCCCGTCGTTCGCTCCGGTCTCGACGACGAGCACGTCCACGGGCCGCTGCAGCAGCCAGTCGATTCGCTGGCGCGCTCCCGCCGAGGTCTCGCCGCTCACGCCCGCGTTCACCACGGTGAACGGAAGTCCCGCGTCGTCGATGCGGCGCTGGATCAGGGCCGGGAACGCCTCGGACGGGTCGAGCCCGAGCCCGGCGGTGAGGCTCGTGCCGAGGAACACGACGCTGGCGCGCTCGTCGGCGGCGGCAGCCGCCTGCTGCTCGCGCGGCGGCGCCTCTCCCTCGCCTGTGCACGCGAGTGCCGCCAGCACGAGGGTCGAAAGGACGGACCTGCTTATCATTCGGGTCGCGCCTGACGCGACACCGCAACTCTCTCGGGACACTGCATGCTCCGTTGTGAACAGCTCACGAAGACCTACGTCTCCGGCGGCCGGGATCTCACCGTCCTGAAGGATATCACCTTCCATCTGGAGCCGGGCGGGTTTCTCGCCATCATCGGACCCTCGGGCAGCGGCAAGACCACGCTCCTCGGGCTCCTGGCCGGACTCGACCGCCCGACGGCGGGCAAGGTGCTCCTCGACGGCACCGATCTCGGAGCGCTCGATGAGGACGCGCGGGCGCGGCTGAGGCGGGACCGCGTCGGCTTCGTGTTCCAGTCGTTCCAGCTCGTGCCCACGCTCACGGCCCTCGAGAACGTGCAGGTGCCGCTCGAGCTGGCCGGCAACGGCCGGCGCAGCGGCGGCTCGGAGGATTCGATCGAGCAGCGCGCGCTCGCGCTCCTCGGCCGCGTGGGACTGGCAGAGCGGGCGCATCATTATCCGGCGCAGCTCTCCGGCGGGGAGCAGCAGCGCGTGGCGCTCGCGCGCGCGTTCTCCAACCGGCCCCGGATTCTCTTCGCCGACGAACCGACCGGCAACCTCGACGCGCGCACCGGTCACGTGATCGTCGAGCTCATGGGCGAGCTCAACCGCGACCTCGGGACGACGCTCGTGCTCGTCACGCACGACCCCGACCTGGCCTCACGTGCCGGGCGCACCATACGGCTCGCGGACGGGGCCATCGTGAGCGACACCGGAGCCGCGCCCGGCGGCGACGCGTGAGCGGCTTCGCCTTCGTCATGCACATGGCGTGGCGCGAAGGGCGCGCCGCGGCACGCCGCCTCCTGCTCCTCACGGTTGCCGTCGCGGCGGGAGTGGGGGCGCTCGTCGCCATCAACTCGTTCACGGACAACCTGCGGGAGTCCGTGGCCCGGCAGGCGCAGGCGCTGCTCGGTGCCGACCTCGCCTTCCAGAGCCGCCAGACCTTTTCGCCCCGCGTCGACTCGCTGATCGACTCGCTCGGCGGCAGCGAATCGCGCACGGTCACGTTCGGCGCGATGACCTACGTCGGGCGGACGAGCGGCGCCCGCCTCGCCCAGGCGACGGCGGTGACCGGCACCTATCCGTTCTACGGCGAGATCGTCACGAATCCCGCCGGCGCCTGGACCGAGCTGCAGCGCGGGCGCAATACGGTCGTGGACCCGTCGCTCCTCGCGGCGCTCGGC
>JAICNA010000197.1 GCA_025928955.1 Gemmatimonadales bacterium
GTCGGGGTACTCCTGGGCGGAGATGGACTGGAACTCGGACGGCCGGACCACGGTGCGCGAGTTCTTCGCGACCAACGACATCGGCCGCCGCCCGGTCACGCGGAACGGGCGCATGTGCGTTGAATTCTTCCGGCTCGAGGATCAGCGGCCGCTCCGGATCACATGCACACCATCGCCCTGAGCGTCATCCCGGTCGTGCTCGCGCTCGTTGCGTGCGCCGCGCCGGAATCGGCAGCCACCCCGGAAAAGGCACCGCCAGGCATGAGCGCAACGACCCCCGGCAGCGCCGCCTTCCGCGGCCTCCGTACGGCGAAGTACACCGCGCGCAATCTCGCGGAGGCACGCGACTGGTACGCGCGGGTGCTCGGCTTCCCCCCGTATTTCGACGAGCCGTTCTACGTCGGCTTCAACGTCGGAGGCTACGAGCTCGGCATCGTCCCCGACGAGAACGCCGCCGCCGTCCGGCCCGAGGCCGGTGTCGCCTACTGGGGCGTGGCGAACGTCGACAGCGCGCATGCGAGGCTGATCGAGCTCGGCGCGGTCGGCGTCGAGCCGGTCGAGGATGTCGGCGGCGGGATCCGGGTGGCCACGGTGCGCGACCCCTTCGGCAATCTGGTCGGCGTGATCGAGAATCCTTTCTTCAAGGCGGAGGAGCCCTGACGAGGGCCAGCGGATTCGACGACCTCACGGACGAGCAGCACCGGTTCATCGACGCGCGCGGGGAGGAGTGGACGTTCGCTCGCCGGCGGGGCGTTCGCCGGAGCGAGGAGGACACCCACATCGCAGTCGTAGCACGCTCCGCATTCCAGTCCCGGATCGTCACCTGCCACCGTGACGAGTGGGAGACGCCACGGCCCGATCTCTCGAGCCTGCTCGCCCGATCGGTTCCGGCGGGCGGATCCCGCGCCAACCCGGGCCCGGCTCGGCCGGGAACAGCGGCGTCGAGAGAGCCCACGTACTGACGACGTGGGGGACGCCGCGCTTTCGACGATCGGCCAGCTGGCCATCCGCGCGCTCGACACGCCGCGCGCGGTCGCGTTCTACCGGGACGTTCTACGGCTGCCGCTGCTATTTGAAGCCCCGCCGCTCGCCTTCTTCGCCGCCGGCCCCACCCGGCTCATGCTCGGGCCCGCCGAGCCGCCATTCGATCATCCGTCGTCGATCATGTACTTCTCCGTCGTCGACATCGAGGCGGCGCACCGCGAGCTGACGGCACGAGGCGCGCGCTTCGACGGGCCACCGCACGTCGTGCACCGCGCGGCGGATTACGAGCTCTGGATCGCGCTCTTCAGGGACTCCGAGGGAAACCCGCTCGCGATCATGGAAGAGAAGAGCCGCCGGTGAGCGCGCGCGCGCTGGGTACATCGTGGCGCGCGACGATGCTGGCCATGCTGCTCGGGACGGCGGCCCCGGTCGCCGCGCAGCAGCCGGCGGCGGAAGCGCGCGTCGACACCGCCATTGCGCGGGCCCGTGCCTTCATCCGGGACACGATGGGGAAGGCCGGCATTCCCGGCGTGTCGATCACCGTGATGCGGCACGGCCGGATCGTGTGGAGCGAAGGAATCGGGTGGGCCGACCTCGAGCAGCGGGTCCCCGTCACCCCGCTCACGCGCTTCCGGATCGGCAGTGTGTCGAAGCCGCTGACCGCGGCGGCCATCGGGCTCCTGGTCGAAAGCGGCAGGCTCGATCTCGATGCCCCTGTGCAGCGCTACGTGCCCGCGTTCCCCGAGAAACGCTATCCGGTGACCACGCGGCAGGCGGCGGGCCATCTCGCCGGCATTCGCCATTACCAGGGCGACGAGTTCCTCAGCACGCGTCGCTTCGCGACGGTGGCCGAAGGCCTCACGATCTTCCGCGACGACTCGCTGCTGTTCCGGCCCGGCACGCGATTCCACTATTCGTCCTACGCCTGGAACCTCGTGAGCGCCGTGATCGAAGGCGCGAGCGGCCGCCCTTTTCTCGCCTACATGCGCGAAGCCGTCTTCCAGCCGCTCGGCATGCGGCAGACGGTCGCGGATCACGTGGACAGCCTCGTGCCGTTCCGCGCCCGCTGGTACACTGCTGATTCGGCGAGCGGAATCGTGAACGCGCCGTACGTCGACAACAGCTACAAGTGGGCGGGCGGCGGGTTCCTCTCGACGACCGAGGACCTCGCACGCTTCGGCCAGGCGATGCTCGACAATGCCTTGCTGCGTCCTGAGACCTTCCGGCTGCTGACGACGTCACAGCGCACCCTCGCGGGCGAAGAGACGAACTACGGCATCGGCTGGGCGACACGAAAGGACGCGAAGGGGAGGCTCACGTTCGCTCACAGTGGCGGCTCCACCGGCGGCACGGCATTCCTCGTCCTGTATCCGGCCGAGCAGCTGGTCGTGGCGGTGCTGGCGAACGGCGACGGCCCTTTCGTCGGCGCGACGCCACGCATTGCAGAGATGTTCCTCGAGTGAAGGGCGGCTGGCCCGACACGTGCTTTCTCCAGCGGTACCGGCGCTCCGCGATTTCATGCCACGCGGCGCGGAGCCCGATCCGCTTCAGCCCGGAGAATGCGCGATGTCGTTCCGTCTCAGCTACTTCAGCGCCACGCTGCTCGGTCTTCTGGTCGGCTGCTCGTCCGCCCCGCCCCCGGTAGCGAGCCCGGCCCCGGCCTCATCGGCCCGACCCGCGGGGGAACCCGCCCCCGCAGAACGCCCGGCGCCTCCCGTCCCTCTGGCCCGGCCGGCCCCACCGGCCCGCGCCGGCACGCCGGCAGCGACCGTCCGTGCGGCCACGGTGGAGCAGGCCATGGCGCAATTTCTTGCACGCGAGCGCGCGGCTGGACCGGAGGCACGGCATGTCGTGGAGCGCATCGATCTCAACCGCGACGGGCGCGACGACGCGCTCGTGCTGCTGCAGAGCCGTCGCTACTGCAGCGCGCGCGGCTGCGCGCTGCTGGTCTTCGAGCGGGTCGGCGACGCGTACGAGCTTCATTCGCGCCTGATGCTGGGCCGGACGCCGCTCATCGCCGCCGAGACCCATACCGGCGGATGGCGGGACCTTGTGGCGCCGATGACGTCGTCGACGGCGGGCATGCGGCTCATGATGCTGAAGCACACCGCCCGCGGCTATCCCGATGACCCGGCGCAGCTCGCCGCCGTCTCGCCGACGCGCGAAGTGACCGGGCGCGTGCTCTTCTCCGACGACTGACCCTCCGAACGACGGAAGCCGCCGCGCTGGCGCGCGGCGGCTTCCCGGTTCATACTCTCCGTATGGTCAGGCTCTCGGCCGTCGCAATGCCCTCAGGATCACGAGGAGCACGATGGCGCCGATGAACGCCACGAAGATCTGGCCCGCTATGCCTGCAAAGGGCGTCCCGAGACCGAGCGCGCGGAAGAGGAACCCTCCGAGCACCGCGCCGACGATCCCGACGATGATGTCGCCGAGGATTCCGTAGCCGATTCCGCCCATCACGAAGCTCGCAAGCACACCGGCGACCAGACCGACGATGAGCCAGGTCAAGACATCCATGGCAACGTCCTCCACGATTCGGGTGAACTCCGGCCGCCTCCCACGCAGGGCGGAGCCGCGCTGCGAACCTATCGCCCGGCGGGGACCACCGCAAATGCGAGTGCATCATGGCTGATTTCCGGAAGACGCTGGAAAGCGAGGACGGCGAGCGGCGCGCCGTGATCCTTCGTCGCCCCGACGGTCGGTTCCAGGTGGATTTCGAGCGATGGGACGGGGACCAGGTCACCGGCGTCGGCGGATTGTCCGACCCGTTCTGGCGGTTCGAAGGCGCGGAGGAGGTCGTGGCCTCACTCGAGGAGGCGGAGGCGCTCGCCGCGTCGCGCCTCGGCAGCGGGCACTGAGCGCAGCATCACCATTGCACTGGAGTCTTCGATGGGCGGACAGGGATCGACGGGAAACGTCATTGCGGCCCTCGCGAGCTTCTTCGTGCCCGGGCTCGGGCAGCTCATCCAGGGGCGGCCGGTCAAGGCGTTCGTGATGTTCGTGCTCGCCGCGCTGCTGTGGCTGATCCTCCTCGGGTGGATCATTCACTTCTGGTCGATCATCGATGCCGCACTCTGGAAGCCGAACGGCTGAGGGGTGAACGCGGTCCCGTCCGCGATGCCCGGGATTGCGGGGTGGTTTCATCTCGCCTTCTTCGGGCTGCTGATTCCCTGGGCGGCATGGCACTCGCGCGGCCGGTTCGAGAGCCAGCCGCTCCCGCCCCGGCGTCGGCACTTCATCGCGGTGTTCATCCAGCTCGTCTTCTTCCTCATCATCTCGGTCGCGGTGGCGCGCCGCGAGGGGATCGACCTGCTGGCGCGTCCGCAGGCGGGGTGGGTGCCCTGGCTCGCCGCCACGGCGCTCCTGGCCATCGGTCTCGTCGCCATGGCGCCCGTCTGGCGCCGCGGCGTGGAGCGGCGCGAGCGCAAACTGCACCTCTTCATGCCGAGGACGCGCGCGGAGCGGATCCTCTGGGTGGCGGTCGCCATCGCAGCCGGCGTGAGCGAGGAGGTGACGTATCGGGGCGTCATGTTCGCGCTGCTGGTGGGGATCACGGGCAGCACCGCCGCAGGGGCGGTCATCGCGAGCCTGATCTTCGGCGTGAGCCACATCGTGCAGGGATGGA
>JAICNA010000201.1 GCA_025928955.1 Gemmatimonadales bacterium
CTCGCCGCCGCGTGGGAGCTCTATGCGGCGCAGGAGCGCCTGGTCGAGGTCGCGCGCAGGCACCGGGTGCGGCTCACTCTGTTCCACGGTCGCGGCGGCTCCGTGGGGCGAGGCGGAGGTCCTACGCACCTGGCCATCCAGTCGCAGCCGCCGGGCTCGATCGACGGCACGATCCGCGTCACCGAGCAGGGCGAGATGGTGGACGCGAAGTTCGGGCTGCCGGCCATCGCCGAGCGCACCTTGGAGGTGTACACGACCGCCACGCTCGAGGCCTCGCTGCTCGAGCCGGCGGCGGTGCCGGAGGAGTGGCGCACGCGGATGCAGGCGCTCGCCGACACCTCGCGCGCGCATTTCCGCAGCGTCGTGTACGAGACGCCCGAGTTCATCGAGTACTTTCGCACGGCCACGCCGGAACCCGAGCTCGGTCGCCTGCGCACCGGAAGCCGCCCGGCACGGCGAAGCCCGGGTGGCGGCGTGCGCTCGCTGCGCGCGATTCCCTGGGTCTTCGCGTGGACGCAGACGCGCCTGCTGCTCGCCTCCTGGCTCGGCGTGGGCGCCGCGCTGGACGAGGCCCTCGCGGCCGGACATGCCGCGGAACTCCGCGCGATGTACGAGGGCTGGCCCTTCTTCCGCTCCACCCTGGACCTCATCGAGATGGTGGTAGCCAAGGCCTCGCCGGAGATCGCGGCGCTCTACGACGCCGCGCTGGTGCCGGCGTCGCTCCGCCCCATCGGCGTGTCGTTGCGCGAGGACCTGGCTCGCACCGAACGCGCCCTGCTCCTGGTCACCGGGCACGAGCAGCTGCTCGAGGGGAACCCGGTGCTGCGGCGCTCGATCGACGTGCGGAATCCATATGTCGATCCGATCAACTTCGTGCAGGCGGAGGTGCTGTGTCGCCTGCGCCAGGCAGGTCCTGAGGCGGACTCGGCGCTGTTCGAGGCATTCCTGAGCACCGTGAACGGTGTGGCGGCTGGGATGCGGAATACGGGGTGACACTTTGCCAATGTCGAAACGCTACGGATCGGCGGTCGTGATGCTCCTGGCGCTCGTGCCGACATCGGCGCGCGCACAGGCCTACCGCGATCCCGCCCTCCCCGTCGAAGCGCGCGTGCGCGACCTGCTCGGCCGCATGACGCTCGAGGAGAAGTTCTGGCAGCTCTTCATGCTGCCGGGGAGCCGGGCGGACTCGTCGCACGACTATTCCCGCGGCGTCTTCGGGCTGCAGGACCGGTCGGCTGCTGATGCGCGGGCGGATGCCGTCGCCTACAACGCGCTGCAGCGCTACTTCACGGACTCGACACGGCTCGGGATCCCGATGCTTGCCTTCGAGGAAAGCGTGCACGGCATCATGCGCCGCGGCGCGACGGTGTTCCCGGCGGCGATCGCGCTGGCGGCCACGTTCGATTCGGCGCTGGTGAGCGGCGTCGCGGCCGCGATCGCACGCGAGGCCCGCTCACGCGGGATCCGGCAGCTCCTCTCGCCGGTGGTGAACATCGCGACCGATGTCCGCTGGGGCCGCGTCGAGGAGACGTACGGTGAAGACCCGTTCCTCGCGTCGACCATGGGACGGCTCTACACGCGCGAGCTCGAGCGGGCCGGGGTGATCGCGACGCCGAAGCACTTCGTCGCGAACGTGGGCGACGGCGGGCGCGACAGCTATCCGATCCACACGAGCAGGCGGGGGCTCGAGGAACTCCACTTCCCGCCGTTCCGTGCCGCGCTCGACGCCGGCGCCAGGTCGGTGATGACGGCGTACAACTCGGTGGACGGGATGCCCGCGACGCAGAGCCGCGCACTCCTCGACGGGACGCTGCGGCGGGACTGGGGGTTCCGCGGCTTCGTCATCTCCGACCAGTCCGCCGTCGGCGGTGCCGTGGTGCTGCACCGGACGGAGGCGAGCACCGCGACGGCGACGAAGCGCGCGATCGAGGCGGGCCTCGACGTCGTCTTCCAGGCATCGTATCCCGAGCATCGCCCGTATCTCGCTGCCTTCCGATCGGGAACGATCTCGTCGGCCGCGATCGACTCCGCCGTGTCCCGGGTGCTGCGCGAGAAGTTCCGGCTTGGAGTCTTCGAGGCCCCATACGTCCCGCCGGAGAGCGCCGCGGCGGTCGCCGCGAGCCCCACCGCACGGACTCTCGCGCGCGATGCCGCTCGCGCATCGCTCGTCCTGCTCCGGAACGAGCGGGGCACGCTGCCGCTCGACGCCGGCGTGCGGTCGGTCGCGCTCATCGGCCCGGACGCCACGGAAGCACGGCTCGGCGGGTACACCATGGAAGGCGCGCGTGGGCAGTCGGTCCTCGACGGTCTCCGTGCGCGACTCGGCGACCGCGTACACTACGCACCAGGACCAGGCCGGCAGCGTGCCGGCCCCGTCGTCGTGCCGCAGGAGGCGTTCGACACGCTCCGGGGCGAGTACTTCGACGACATCGCGCTCGGCGGATCGCCGCGCGCGACGCGGCGCGACCGGCAGATCGACTTCCGCTGGACGTTCAACGAGCCGGCCGAGGGTATCTCGAGCGACTGGTACTCGGTGCGGTGGACAGGAAGGATCCGGGCGCCGGCGGGCGGCGTGCGGCGCCTCGGCGTCGAGGGGAACGACGGCTATCGGCTGTACCTCGACGGCAGGCTCCTGATCGACAACTGGCGCAAGCAGTCGTATCGCACGACGCTCGTCCCGGCAGCGCTTGCGGAGGGAACGACACACGACATCCGGCTCGAGTTCTTCGAGAGCGTGGGCAATGCGCGCGTGCGCCTGGTGTGGGAAGCGGGCCCGCCGGATGACGAGGAGGCGCGCATCGATTCGGCGGTGGCGCTCGCGCGACGGAGCGAGGTGGCGGTCGTCGTCGCCGGGATCGAGGAGGGCGAGTTCCGCGACCGGTCGTCGCTTGCGCTCCCCGGGCGGCAGGAGGAGCTGATCCGGAGAGTCGCGGAGACCGGCACGCCCACGGTGGTCGTGCTGGTCGGGGGCAGCGCCATCACGATGTCGCGGTGGATCGACCGGGTCGGGGCGGTGCTGATGGCGTGGTACCCCGGCGCGGAGGGCGGCAACGCGATCGCCGACGTTCTGCTGGGCGACGCGTCACCGGCCGGGCGGCTCCCGGTCACCTTTCCGCTGGCCGAGGGGCAGCTTCCGCTCTCGTACTTCCACGCGCCGACAGGGCGGGGCGACGACTACGTCGACCTGACCGGGGCTCCCGCGTTTCCGTTCGGGTTCGGGTTGAGCTACACCACCTTCGAGTACGACAGCCTGCGCGTCGCACCTCGAGTGCTTTCCGAAGGCCCGCTCACCGTGACGTTCCGCGTTCGCAACACCGGCGGCCGCGCGAGCGACGAAGTGCCGCAGCTCTACGTGCGCGACCCGGTCGCGTCGGTGGCGCGGCCCGTCATGGCGCTCAAGGGATTCACGCGAGTGCGGCTCGCGCCGGGCGAGGCGCGCACGGTCACGCTGACGCTCGATGCGCGGGAGCTTCGAGTGCTCGACGAGAGCGGGCAGTGGAGGGTGGAGCCGGGTGAGTATCAGCTGCTCGTCGGCGCGTCGTCGCGGGACATCCGGCTGCGGGGGCGGGTCGAGGTGCGGTGAGATGGAAAAACCCGGGGCATTCCTTCGCGCGACTGGCGGTTGAAGGAATGCCCCGGTTTCGGCCCCCGTCGCTCGCGTTGCTCGCTCCGGGGTGACACCGCCCAACCCAGCTGTTAATCCCTGTCCCCGAGCGCCTCCGCCGCCGCCCGGCGCACCTCGACGTCCGTATCCTTCATCGCCGCAACGAGCGTCTCCGCCGCCGTGGATCCCTCGATCTCACCGAGCGCCTCGATGATCGCCCGCCGCACTTCGACCTGCTCGTCCGCCCGATAGGCCGCTGCGAGCGCCGGCACCGAGGCCGGGTCGCTGATGTGGCCGAGGGCGTGGGCGGCTGCGTGGCGCATCTCGGGATCGCGATCCTTGAGCGCATCGATCAGCTGCCGCGGCGCCGACTCGAGATCGATCTGTGACAGGGCATCCACCGCCGCGCGGCGCACTTCGACGTCCGGATCGGAGAGCGCCTGCGCGATCGCGCTGCCGGCGCTGTTGTCCTCGATCTCGCCGAGCGCCTCGATGGCGGCTTTCCGGACGCGTGGACTTTCATCGCGTGCGGCGCGGGTGAGTCCATCCACCGCCCGGCGGTCCTCGATCTGGCCAAGCGCTTCCGCCGTCTCGAAGCGGAGCTCTTCATTCTGGTCCTGGAGCAGCGGCACGAGACCGGGGACCGCCTTCACGTCCTCGATCTGGCCGAGGGCGCGGACGGCAGCGAGGCGCGTGGCGAGGTCGCGCTCTCGCAGGACGTTCACGAGGCCGTCCACCGCGCGCCCATCCTCGATCTCGCCGAGGGCGTCGATGGCGGAGAGCCGGACCGAGCGGTCGCTGTCGCGCAGAAGCCGGACGACCGGCACGACGGAGCGCCCATCCTCGATCTCGCCGAGTGCC
>JAICNA010000198.1 GCA_025928955.1 Gemmatimonadales bacterium
TCGAAGCGGAAACGGTCCGGCTGCACGAGCGACCCCTGCTGCCCCACTTGCGTGCCCAGACGCTTGCGGAGGACATGGTGCACGAGGTGCGTGGCGCTGTGGTTGCGCTCGATGTTCCGGCGCCGGACCGCATCCACCGCGGCACGGACCTCCGACGGGTCGAAGCCGCTCGCGGGCCCGCCGACGATCGTCCCCTTCTCGTCCTTCCGCACGGTGGTCACATCCACGTGCCATCCGAGTCCTTCGACCCGACCGGTGTCGCTCACCTGTCCCCCGGATTCGGCGTAGAAGGGGTTCTGGCGAAGGCGGAGCTCGAGCTCGTCTCCCGCGCGCCGAAAGGCGAGGATCTCGGTTTCGGCGGCCGTCGTGTCGTAGCCGACGAAGCGCTGCCGGCCGCGCCGCAGCGTCCGCCATTCACCCGGACGCGCCAGATGCACCGCGGGCGAGTCGGCCGCCTTCCCGGCCGTCCTGGCGGCGCGGGAGCGGCGCCGCTGCCGGTCGAGCGCGGCCTCGAAGCCCGGCAGGTCGACGGCAAAGCCGCGCTCTCCGGCGATGATCTGCGTGAGGTCGATCGGAAAGCCGAAGGTGTCGTAGAGCCGGAACGCCTCCTCCCCATCGATCTGCTGGCCGCCGGCCGCGAAGATCTGTTCGAGCCGCTCGAGGCCACCTTCGATCGTCTCGAGGAACCGCTCCTCTTCGCGAAGCGTCACGTCGCGAATGTACGAGCCCTTCTCCCCGAGCGCAGGATACGGCTCGCTCATCATCGCGACGACCACCTCCGTGAGCGGGGCGAGCGTCGGCTCACGGCGGCCGAGGAGCCACGCGTGCCGCACCGCGCGACGGAGAATCCGCCGAAGGACATAGCCCCGCCCTTCGTTCGACGGATACACGCCGTCGGCGAGCAGGAAGGCCACGGCCCGCGCATGGTCGGCGAGCACGCGGTACGACGCGCGGTCCGCGCCGGTCCGGTCGTACGGCTTCCCGACGAGTTCCCCCGCCCGCGCGAGCAGCGGCGCGAAGGCGTCGGTGTGGAAGTTGTCGTCCTCGTTCTGCATGACCGCGGCGATGCGCTCGAGACCGGCCCCGGTGTCGACGCTCGGTTTCGGCAGCGGCGTGAGCGTGCCGTCCGCCGAGCGATCGAACTGCATGAAGACGAGATTCCAGATTTCGAGGAATCGGCCTTCCTCGGCGAGTTCCTCGAAGCGATCGGAAGGAATCGGCTCCGGCACCGGAGTGACCCCGCGTCGCGCCGCCGCGTGGGCTTCGAGATCGACGAAGATCTCGCTGCACGGTCCGCAGGGGCCGGTGTCCCCCATCTGCCAGAAATTGTCCTTGTCGCCGAGCCCGTAGATCCGGTCGTCGCCCAGCCCCGTGACCTCGCGCCAGAGCGCCCGCGCCTCCTGGTCGGTGTGATGCACGGTGACGCGCAGCAGGTCGGGAGTGATCCCGAGATACTCGGGTGAGGTGACGAACTCCCACGCGAAGGCGATCGCATCCCGCTTGAAGTAGTCGCCGAACGAGAAGTTGCCGAGCATCTCGAAGAAGGTGTGGTGCCGGCGGGTGTGGCCCACCTGCTCGAGATCGTTGTGCTTGCCGCCGGCGCGTACGCACTTCTGGCAGGTGACCGCACGTACGTAGTCGCGCCGTTCCTGGCCCAGAAAGGTGCGCTTGAATTGCACCATGCCGGCGTTGGTGAAGAGCAGCGTGGGATCGTCGGCCGGAACCAGCGACGAAGAAGGCACCTCACGGTGCCCCCGGGCGGCGAAGTACTCGATGAAGAGCCGGCGTATCTGTGCGGCGCGCATGAGGGGAATATACGCCGCCACGAGGGGAAAACGGGATGGGACGCTAGGCGCCGAGGACCTGCGTGACGACCTGATCGATGGTGCGCCCGGAGAAACCGCGGCGCATGAGATACGCGAGGAGCCGCCGGCGCTTCACCGGTCTCGGCAGGTCCCCGAGCTGCGCCGCGCGCCTCGTGGCGAGCGCCAGTGGCAGCGCGCTGTCCTCGGCTCCGTCCGGCCACCGTGCGGCGATCGCCGCATCGGTTGCATCCCGTGCAACACCCATGGCCATCAGGTCCCGGCGGATTCGCATCGGTCCGCGGCCGCGCGCGGCGCGGGTTTCGGCATACGAGCGGGCAAAGGCGGCGTCGTCGAGCAGCCCCATCCCGGCCACGTCCTCGAGGGCGGCGGCGACCGCGTCGCGGGCGTGCCCGCGCCGGACGAGCCGCCGCCCGAGATCGGCGCGCGCGTAGGGGCGGAGCTCGAGCGTCCGGAGCGCGGCACGGAGCGCCGCCTCCTGGTCCGCGGCCTGACCGAGCCGCTCGTGAAGCGCCTCGTCGATGGTCCGGCCCGGTTCCAGCCGCTCCGTCGCCGCCACGGCGCGCGGCACCGTGTAGTAGGGGCGCCCGCCGACATGGATGCGAATGCAGGCGGGCCGGCGCACGTCGGGAACGAGCGAGGTGATCGCTCCCGACGGGCGGACCGTGTCGGCAGACGGGATCCGGCCGGCCATGGCGCTACTCGGCGTCATCATCCTCCGCACCGACGGCGGCGGGCACCTCTGCCCCGCCCTTCATGCCCAGCAGCTCCTTGACCTTGGCCTCCACTTCGAGCATCAGCGCCTCGTTGTCGCGGAGGAAGAGCTTGGCGTTCTCGCGGCCCTGCCCGATGCGCTGATCGCCG
This sequence comes from Gemmatimonadales bacterium, assembly GCA_025928955.1. GTDB lineage: Bacteria > Gemmatimonadota > Gemmatimonadetes > Gemmatimonadales > GWC2-71-9 > CAMLLJ01. The sequence goes on from JAICNA010000198.1 coordinate 2,688, forward strand.
TACGAGTACCATGCGCCCGACTTCTGGATGATGTTGGCCTCGGCGGCGAGATCCACGAGGAGCGACGTGTGGCTGATGCCCTCGTCGAACATGACGTCGAACTCGGCCTGCCGGAACGGTGGCGCGACCTTGTTCTTCACGACCTTGACCCGCACGTGGTTGCCCACGACCGTTTCGCGTTCCTTGACGGGGCCGATCCGGCGGATATCGAGGCGGAGCGACGCGTAGAACTTGAGCGCCTTGCCGCCGGTGGTGGTCTCGGGGTTCCCGAACATGACACCGATCTTCTCGCGCAGCTGATTGATGAAGACGACCGCGCAGTTGGACCGGTTGATGGCGCCGGCGAGCTTGCGGAGCGCCTGGCTCATGAGGCGCGCCTGAAGGCCGACGTGACTGTCCCCCATTTCACCCTCGATCTCCGCCTTCGGCACGAGCGCGGCGACGGAGTCGATGACCACGAGGTCGACGGCGCCGGAGCGCACGAGGATCTCGACGATCTCGAGCGCCTGCTCGCCGGTGTCCGGCTGGGAGACGAGGAGGTCCTCGACGTTGACGCCGAGCTTGCGGGCGTACTCGATATCCAGCGCATGCTCGGCATCCACGTAGGCGGCGACGCCGCCGAGCTTCTGGACGTTCGCGGCGAGATGGAGCGTGAGCGTGGTCTTGCCCGACGATTCGGGCCCGTAGATCTCGGTGATGCGGCCGCGGGGGACGCCGCCGATCCCGATGGCGGCGTCGAGGTTGATCGCGCCCGTGGGGATGACCCCGATCCGCTCGCGCGGCGTGTCGGCACCCATCCGCATGATGGAGCCCTTGCCCAGCTGCTTCTCGATCTGCGAAATGGCGAGGGTGAGGGCCTTCTTGCGATCGGCTCCGGCCCGGCTATCGTCGGCCATGCTAACCTCGGTATGGAAGTGACTGATTTTGATGCACACTGAAGGTGAAGGACAAGCTAATACCGAAACCAACCCGAAGCAATAGTCAGTTGGTGACCAATTTCAGGTCACCGGCCGATCCACGCGTCCGGGCGCCAGGCGTCCGCCAGGTGCTCGATGGTCGGTTCCCCGCGCCGGTGCTGCTGCACGCCCACCAGATCGAACCGGTACACGTCATCGGAGCGCCCGTGCCGCAGGATCCAGAGCGCCGCCGCCTTCGCGATGTGCCGCTGCTTGCGCACGCTCACGGCCTCGAGCGGCGAGCCGAAGGCGTCCGACCGGCGCGTCTTCACCTCCACGAAGGCCACGAGCGTCCCGCGCCGGATCACGAGGTCCACGTCGTGCCGCCCGAGCCGGAACCGATGCGCTTCGACCGCCCAGCCGCACGCGGTGAGGTACGCCAGCGCAAGCCGCTCCCCCTCAAGCCCGAGCAGCTGCCGCTCGTCCTCCCATTCCGAGGTCGGTGTGAAACGCCGTGTCGATCCCATGGCGCACGGTAGCGAAGCGATCGGTGCGGCGTACAATCATCGGAATGCGAGCAGGGGCGAATATTCGCGGCGGGGCATCGAGGCAGAGTTGAGCGAGGCAACCCACGAAAACACGAAAGGACGAAATGGCGGCATTGCATCCGGCGCTCAGTCGAACACGATTCGCCTGATTTCCAGTGTGGGCTTATTGAAATTGAGCAGCAGGCCCGTATGAAGTCGCGTCGCGCGCAAGTACGATCGCAGTTGCGCAAAATGCGCCGGGGCGAAGGCGTCGACCGCTTTGATCTCGACGATGAGCGATCGATCGACGATGAGGTCTATCCGTGCGGTTCCGACGCGGGCTCGCTCGAACACGATGTCGATGCTTCGCTGGCACTCGAAACGAATCGAACGATGCCGAAGCGCAACGCACAACGCCTTCTCGTACGTCGACTCCAGGAATCCGGGCCCAAGCTCACAATGGACTGCCAGAGCGGCCCCGATCACCCGCTGCGAAA
>JAICNA010000180.1 GCA_025928955.1 Gemmatimonadales bacterium
ACTCGGAAACCGCGAAGACGGGGATGATCGCGCTCGCGACAGGAGTTCACCCGCTCACGGTGCGCTACGTGCAGGGAAGCGGCGGCGCATCGCTCGTCGTGCAGGTCAGGCGGGAGGGCGGGGCGTGGGAACGGCTCGCGGGAGGATGGCTCGCGCACCGCGCGCGCTGACGGGACCGCGGTGGTGCGGTCCCGTCCACCGGATCAATGCGCGGCGTTTGCCTCCTGCTCGACGCGCCTGAGCGTCATCTCGAAGAATTTCGTCCAAGTGGCGCCGTCCCGGGAGAACTCGCCGATCTCGTGCCACCGGCCCTCCGGCGTGAGCGCGACCGTGAAGCGGATCTGCCCGGCGCGTGGCTCCGGGAACCCCCACACAATGCGCCGCTCCCCGACCTCGATGTCCGCATCGACGGTGTGCCCGTTGGCCCGGAAGGTCTTCAAGCGGAACCGGCCGGAGTCGGCATCGTGCCAGAGCATCGCGAAGGCGTCGTGCACGACGACGCTGTCCCCGCCCGGCACCGCCGCCTTGCCGAGTCCCGAGAGCGTCAGCGCGTAGCCGCCGGCGTGCGATGTCGCGCGCTCGACGATGCTTCCCTCGACTTGCTGTCCGGGGCCGCGCGTCATGGTGCCGGCACCCTGCCATTCACCGACGAGCCAGTCGAGCTGCCGCATCGGCCCCGGCGGCAGCGCGCCCTGGGCGCCGAGCGGGGCGGTGCCGGCGAGAAAGGCGGCGCAGAGCGGGATCAGCGAGCGCATTCGGCTGCTCCTTCGAGAGAGGGTTGAGCCGCTGAAAATGGTCGCCGGGCGGTGCGCTGTCTTGAAGATTCCCGACGTCAGGGTCCGACGCGCCCATGTTCGATCAGCCGGAGCCGTTCCTCGAACGCGACCGGGGTGAGGCCCGTGAGCTGCGAGAATTCGTGGATGAGGTGCGACTGGTCGGCGAAGCCGTGCGACGCGGCGACGCTCGCCCACGGCTGGCCGCCGGCCAGCACCGAGGCGCCCGCGCTCCGGAGCCGGCGGATCCGCGCGAACTGCTTGGGCGTGAGTCCGACCGCCGAGCGAAAGCGCCGCTGCAGCTGCCGGTCGCCGATGCCGATCTCCGCGGCGATCTCGGCGATCGAGCGTGCGCCGCCCGCCGCGACGATCGCGATGACGACCTGTCGCACCGCGTCGTCGAGGGGCCGGCAGCGGCGCACGAGTGGGTCGAGCAGCGCGTCGAGGGCGCCGGCGGCGGCCGCCTGGTCCGAGGCGGCCAGCACCGGAGGCGGCGCGCCGATCAGGTGCACGATCGACGCCGGCGAGAAGAGCGTCACGTCTCGCAGCTCCGCGGCGTGCATGCCCAGCGTCGCGGCACCGGCGTCGGGCCAGAAGCGCACGCCCCAGTACGTCGCATCGGGCTGCACCGGCACGTCGAGAGGCTCCATGCGCGGACCGACCAGCGACCAGTGCGCGGCCCCCGGCCGCGAGATGGCCGCGAGCGCGATGCACCCGTCCGGCCAGATGCGATGGACCCGGGGATCGGGCACCAGGACGCGGAAGCCCCAGTAGCTCGTGACGTGGCGCGCCAGCGCGGGCGCCGGGTCGAACTCGAAGTACTCGAATGCTGGTGTCATTTCACTGGTGCCCGGCCCCCGCGGTCGATAGGTTGGGAGTCGCGGGCTCGCCCGGTTCGCCGCTCCCCGTTCCCCGTTTCCCAGGTCCCCGCCACCCTCTCGCCCAGAACTCTCCATGACCCTGCTCCAGCAGCGCAAGGTGTACGACGTCTGCATCGTCGGCTCGGGTGCCGGCGGGGGGATGATGGCCTACATGCTGACGCAGGCCGGCGCCGACGTCGTGATGCTCGAAGCCGGCGGTCCCTGGGACAATACGAAGGACTCGGTGATGCTCAAGTGGCCGTACGAATCGCCGATCCGGGGCAACTCGACGAAGGAGCGCCCGTTCGGCGAGTTCGACGCATGCATCGGCGGGTGGGACATCGAGGGGGAGCCGTACACGCGCGCCGACGGCTCGAAGTTCGACTGGTGGCGCGCCCGCATGGTCGGTGGGCGAACGAACCACTGGGGCCGGATCTCGCTCCGCTTCGGCCCCGACGATTTCCGGCGGAAGAGCCTCGACGGCCTCGGCGACGACTGGCCGATCGGCTACGACACGCTGAAGCCGTACTACGACCGCGTGGACGATCTCATCGGCATCTTCGGCAGTGCTGAGAATCTGCCGAACGAGCCCGATGGCCGGTTCCTGCCGCCGCCCACGCCGCGCTGTTACGAGATGCTGGTGAAGCAGGCGGCGGACCGCCTCAAGGTCACCTGCATTCCCGCCCGCCTTTCCATCATCACGCGCCCGCACAACGGCCGCGCGGCGTGCCATTACTGCGGGCAGTGCAACCGCGGCTGTCATACCAACTCGAATTTCTCCTCGACCAACGTCCTCATCGCGCCGGCGCTCGAGACCGGGAAGCTGACGCTGCACACGAATGCCATGGCGCGCGAAGTCACCGTCGGCGCGGACGGCCGGGCCGATGGCGTCGCGTACGTGAACAAGGCGGACGGCACCGACCAGCACGTCCGCGCCCGCATCGTGGTGCTCGCCGCGAGCGCGTGCGAGTCCGCCCGCCTCCTGCTCAACTCGAAATCGTCGAAGTTTCCGCAGGGGCTCGCCAACTCGAGTGGCGTGGTCGGGAAGTACCTGACCGATACCACCGGCACCGACGTCGCCGGATTCATCCCGAAGCTGCAGAACGGGATCCCGCACAACGAGGACGGCGTCGGCGGGGGGCACCTCTATTGTCCCTGGTGGCTCGACAACCGGAAGCTCGATTTTCCGCGGGGTTACCACATCGAGATCTGGGGCGGGCGCGGCGTGCCCTCGTACGGATTCATGTGGGGCGTTGACGCGTATCCGGAATTCGGCGGATATGGCAAGGCGCTCAAGGATTCGTACCGCCGGCTGTACGGCACCACGATCGGCTTTTCCGGGCGCGGCGAGATGATCCCGAACGAGCGAAGCTACTGCGAGCTCGATCCCGAGATGAAGGACCGCTGGGGCATTCCGGTCCTCCGCTTCCACTGGGCATGGACGGACCACGAGCACCTGCAGGTGAAGCACATGCAGGAGACCTTCCGCGCGCTCATCGACCAGATGGGTGGCGAGGTCTTCTCGCCCATGCCGACGAAGGAGAAGGGCTACGGGATCGCGACGGGCGGCCGCATCATCCACGAGATGGGGACGACCCGCATGGGAAAGGACGCGTCGCGTTCGGTGGTGAACGAGTGGTGCCGGGCGCACGACGTCCCGAATCTCTTCGTCTCCGATGGCGGGCCCTTCGTGTCGCAGGCCGACAAGAACCCCACCTGGACGATCATGGCGCTCGCGATGCGCACCGCCGACCACATCACCGAGCAGCGGAAGGGAGGTGCCGTATGACCGACTTCTCCCGCCGCGAGATGCTCGGCTTCCTCGGCCTCGCCGTCATGAGCGGGGCCTTCGGGTGCACCGCCGACGGCGTCGAGCGCGCGGCTCGCAAGACACGCGAGGCCGCCGACGGCCCGTTCACGCCCGAGTTCTTCACCGAGCCCGAGCTCCGCACGGTCCGCATCCTCGCCGACATCGTCATCCCGAAGGACGAGCGCTCCGGCAGCGCGGGCGACGCGAAGGTGCCGGAGTTCATGGACCACATCATGGTCGCCTACCCCTCGAGCGGCGAGCAGATGCGGAAAGGCCTCGCCTGGCTCGACGCGGAAAGCACTCGGCGCCATCAGAGGGCGTTTGCGAGCCTGACGGAGGCAGAACGGATTGCCATCGTCGATGCGATTGCCTGGCCGAAGAAGGCAGCGGCCGAAATGAAGGAAGGCGCCGACTTCTTCAACAACTTCCGGAATCTCACCGCCACCGGCTTCTGGTCTAGCCGCATCGGCGTCGAGGATCTCCGATATATCGGGAATGTGTTCAACCCGAACTGGAACGGATGCCCGGCTGAACAGATGCGAAAACTGGGGGTGAGCTACTCATGACAGCACCTCTCGGGATCGGTTTCATTGGAAGTGGCTTCAATGCCCGCTTTCACATCAACTCGTTCGTGGGTGTGCGAGACGCGGAGATTCGCGGTGTCTGGAGTCCCAATGCGAAGAATGCCGCTTCGACGGCTGCGCTAGCCACGGACGTCGATGTCGGCCCCGCGCGCGCGTACGCCTCGATCGCCGACATGGTCGCCGACCCCGCCATCGACGCCCTCTGGCTCTGCGGCCCCAACCAGGCCCGCATCGAGAACGTCGAGGAGATCGTGGATGCAGTCGCGGGCGGCAAGGGCGAGCTCAAGGGCCTCGCCTGCGAGAAGCCGCTCGCGCGGAACGTCGCCGAGGCGATGAAGGTCGCCGAGCTGGCGAAGAAGGTGGGCCTCCGGACCGGGTATCTCGAGAACCAGCTCTTCGCACCGCAGGTGGAGCATGGGCGCAACCTGATCTGGGCGCGGGGCGCGCAGCTCACGGGACGTCCCTACCTCGCGCGGGCCGCGGAGGAGCACAGCGGGCCCCACATGCCGTGGTTCTGGCAGGGGAACCTGCAGGGTGGCGGCGTGCTCAACGACATGATGTGCCACTCGGCCCTCGTGGTGCGGCACCTGCTCACGAAGCCGGGCACGCCGCTCGCCTCCGTGAAACCGAAGCGGATCACCGGGCACATCGCGAGCCTCAAGTGGTCGCGCCCGGAGTATGCCGATCGCCTCGCGAGGGCGATGGGGCCGAACGTGGATTACCGCAAGCAGCCCTCCGAAGACTACGCCAGCGTCCTCATCGAGTTCGAGACCGACGACGGCCACACGGTGATCGGCGAGGCCTCGACCTCGTGGAGCTTCGTCGGCGCCGGCCTCCGGCTTTCCGCCGAGCTGCTCGGCCCCGAGTACTCGATGTCGTGGAACACCCTCGACAGCGGGCTCAAGCTCTTCTTCAGCCGGGAAGTGCAGGGCAGGTCCGGCGAAGATCTCGTCGAGAAGCAGAACGCGGAGATGGGGCTCATGCCCGTGGTGGCCAACGAGGCGATGGCCTACGGCTACGAGGCGGAGAACCGCCACTTCGTCCGCGTCTTCCAGGGGAAGGCCTCGCCGCTGCTCACCTTCGACGATGGTCTCGAGGTGGTGAAGATCCTGATGACGGCGTACCAGAGCGCGGAGGAGGGGAAGACGCTCGACTTCCCACCGAAGGGAATCGACAGTTTCGTTCCGGCGGTGGCGCAGGGGAAGTGGAAACCGTGAGCGCCCGCCTCTAGAGAAGTCCTTCGCGGGCGAGGGCGTCCTCGAGCTGCGACGGGTTGCGGTACAGGATCGTGCGCATCCCCCGGGCCGCGGCAGGGCCCAGGTTCTGCGCGCGATCGTCGATCAGGAGCGATTGCGACGGCGAGGCCTGCGTCGCGGCGAGCGCCACCGTGTAGATCCGCGGCGTCGGCTTGCGGACACCGAGCCAGCAGGAGCTGAAGAAAGCATCGAAGATGTCGGCGAGCCCGAATTTCTCGATGCGGTGCTGATTCAGCTCCGCCGATTCGTTGTTGAGCGTGAAGAGCGATACCTCACCCCGCTCGGCCACGCGCCGGGCGAGCCGCACCGACTCCTCGAATGGACG
>JAICNA010000050.1 GCA_025928955.1 Gemmatimonadales bacterium
GGCCTGTTCGTCATCCCGTTCTTCGGACTCCTCGGCGTCCTGCCGAAGAAGACGCGCGGAACGCTCGCCTTCTTCGCCACGCTGAGCCTCACGGCCCTCTGGCTCGAGCGGTACCTGCTCGTGCTCCCGTCGATCTCGCCGCTGCCGGGACCGGCCTTTGGCGTTGCCGAGCTCGCGCCCACCTTCCTGATGGCCGGCCTCTTCCTCGTGTCCTACGCCCTCTTCGCGCGCACCTTCCCGATGGTGTCCCCGCGCCTCGCGGAGATCACCATCAACCGCGAGCTCGGGCACCACGCCGTCGAGATCTTCGACCATGAGGATGCGGACGAAGACTATCTGCACGAGGCGGAGCTGGAGCGGAGGCACGAGAAGCGGTAGGAAGGAAGACGGAAAGACGGATAGACGGAAAGACAGAAGGTCGGCAAACGCTGCGGCCCTCCCAGCGATGGGAGGGCCGCGCTGCTTCGCATCCTTCCGTCCTTCCGTCTTTCCGTGCTTCCGTCTTTCCGTCCTACCGCCTAGCGCTCCGACGCGTTCAACCTCCGGATCATCGCCCTGAGCGAATCGCTCGGCAGCGGGGCGGTGATGGCGAGGATCCGGTCGCCGCGGCGGACGGCCATCGTCCCGTCGCCGCCGGCGATGCCGTCCCCATCGTTCATCGTGGGCCACGGCGAGCTCGTATCCCCGCGCTGTGAGGCCAGCAGCTGGTTCACGTCGGTGGCGGGACCCTCGATCGTCCGGATCACCTGGCCGGACTCGAGCTGCTGCGCCACCACCATGAGCGGGCGGGAGTCGCCGCCGCGCGAGCCCGCAAGCTGGACCTCCATGACGGGAAGTCCCTCGATGCGCGGCACCGATTCGCCGCGCTCGATGCGTGCCCGATCCCACGATACGGTGCGGAAGAGCGCGCCGGCACTGCCGCTGAAGCTCTCCGACGGGAGGCGGCCGCCGGATGAGAGCACCGCACCGGCGGGTTCTGCGAGGATGGGCTCGCGGAGCTGGTCCGTGGCAGGGAACTGGTCAGGAATCTGGAAGCGCGCTGCGGGTGCGGAGACCACGGGGGTGGTGGGGGCCTCGAGAGCGCGGGTCGCATTGCCGCGCGCCGGATCTCCGCGCTCCGCAGTCTCGCGTGCCGCAGTCTCGCGCGTCGCGAGCTCGATACCGGGTGCGTCATCGGTCGCGACTGGCGCGGCGGTCGAGTCACTCGCCGCATTCGTGGCCGGACCAGGGGTGACTGACCGGAGATCTGCCGCCACTGCCGGCGCCGGCTGCTCGCCTGAGTCCATCGACCGTGCGCCCCAGCCGAGACCGACGGCGAGCAGCAGACTCGCGGCCCAGGCCCCTGCGCGCCAGCGTCCGGCGATTCGCGCGGAGCGCCGGGCGGCGCGCTCGCTCAGCAGCTCGTACGACGGAACGATCCGGCGAGGCGGTGCCAGTGTCGCAAGGAGTGCGGTGGTGCGATCGCGGAGCGCCGCGATCGAGTCGCGCTCGCGGCGGCAGCCGGGACAGTTCGCGAGATGACTCTCGATCTCGACGCACTGCGAGCGGCTGAGCGCCTGATCCAGATAGGCGTGAAGCTCGTCCTCAGGAATGTGCCGCATGGCCCCGTGAATCATCCGAATGTTGGCGATCGTATGCGTCCACCAGGCGCCGGCGCGCCCGCGCCAGCGTCGTACCTACCGCGCCGATGGCGAGACCGGTCTGCTGCGCGATCTCCGGGTAGCTGAGGCCGGCATCCCAGAGGAGCAGCACTTCCTGGTCCCGCCGCGTCAGCGTGCCCAGCGCGTCCTGCACGGCGGCCATCTGCTCGTCGTGCTCGACGACCTCGTCGGCGGCGGCGATACGCGACGGCGCCTGGCCCGGGTCGTTGGTCATGAGCGTGAGGTGCTTCCGCCGGCGGATCGCCGCGCGGGCCTCGTCGCGAGCCAGATTCGCGGCCACCGCGAAGACCCACGCACGGGGCTTCTCGGGGCGATGCTGGAAGAGGCGCATGAAGACCTCCTGCGCGAGGTCTTCCGCCCGGTCCGCATCCCAGACCTTGCGGTAGAGGAAGCGGACCACGGCACCGTAGGTCGTCTGGTACAGCTTTTCGAGCTCGTCCATCCGGAAATCCCCGATCGGCGACGGACCTTAAGACGTTTCATGAGGCGGAAATGGCACACTTCGCCGCCGCGGGAGGCTCAACGACGCCGCTTCCCGAACACGCACCCCGGATGCAGCACCTGGCGCTTGGGGGGCCATTCGAAGCAGAGGTCCGGCTTGGCGGTGCGTCCGTCCGCCCGGCCCCGGCCGTGCAGGGTGCAGTTCACCCCCCCGGGCTCCAGGTAGCCGCAGGCGGAGATCATCTCGGCGTCGATCGAATAATCGCCTTCCCGCTCGATCTTGCAGAGATACGGCGATCGCCGCGAACGCACCAGCGCCTCGAGCTTCCGCTGCTTCCGGGTGCACATGATCTCGACCTGAAGATCCCTGCAGCAGGCCGCGCTCCTGCGGTTGTCGGCCGTCCGGCACGGCGCCGTGGCGCACGGGTTCGCGGACACGTCCGACACCACAGGCAGGGACCGTGCCGGAACCGCGGGGGCCGAGCGCGGGAGATTCCGGGCGACGACACGTCGCCCTTCGATCACCTGAAATCGGTCGCCACCGAGCTGGCGGTACTGCGCCTGGCGCCGCGTCAGCGGGACGGGACCGGTGAAGCCGAACGCCTTGCACCGGACGCCCTCGCCCTCTCGCGCGAGGAACCGACACGGGACGTGCAGCACCGCGTCGGTGTAGAGATCTCCCTCACCTTCCCAGAGCTCGAGAAAGGTAATGTTCTCGGTATGCCCCCTGAGCCAGGTGGCCTCGTGGTCCAGCGAGTCGTTGCCCTCTTCCAGCGACCCCACCCGCAAGGTCACGCGGAGGCTGGTACACTGACGGCCGAGGGATGTGCAGGGCGGGGGAAGCGTCACGAGCCGTGCCGATCGGAGAGGGGTCGCAAAAAGAGCTCGAGGAATATATACTTGTGAACTTGTTCACAAAGTGGGGCGTTCCCTGAATGGGGGTGCCGGTTGGACAACCAATTCATCGTTTCGGAGGCAGAAGGCAAATGCGCGTGACATCGATGGTGGCGGGCCTCGCTCTCGCGCTCGCGGCGTGTGCCGGCGGCGAGAAGGCGGACGATCAGGCGGCGGGCGATCAGGCGGCGGGCACCGAGACCCCTGCGGCCGGCACCTCGGAGGCCCCCGCGGGCACCGGTGCGACGCATGACGTAGACATGACGCTCGTGGACGGGCAGTACCGCTTCGTCCCGGAGCAGCTCACGATCAAGTCCGGTGACGTGGTTCGGTATCACAACCGGCAGGGCGGGCCGCACAACGTGATGTTCTTCGCCGACAGCATCCCGGCGGGCGCGGCGGCCGTGATCGACGCGGGCATGGACGAGTCGGCTCCGCTCACGTCGCAGATGGCTGTGGCGCAGGACGAAGTCATTACGATTGCATTCAATGGCGCACCGGCCGGCCGGTACCACTACACCTGCGTCCCGCATCAGGCGATGGGGATGAACGGGAACATCATCGTCGAGTGATCGACGAGAGGATGAGGTTGGAAGAGGGCCCCGGATCACCGGGGCCCTTTTCTCATGCACGTGGCTCGAAGCGACCGACCGTCAGGGCAACGAGTGCGCCGATTGCGAGTCCCGACAGGGCGTCGATGGCGTAGTGCATCTGGCAGTACACCACGGAGACGATGAGCAGGGCCGTCGGGATCACGAGCATGCCTCCGAGCGTGCGGTCCGCTCGCCAGGACGCGAAGAGCGCCGCCACCGTGGCCGCCACATGGGACGAGGGGAAGGCCGCTCCGTACGAGCTTCCTTCTTCCAGTGCGCCGTAGACCAGCCGCGCCATCAGGTTGTCCACGAACGCCCCCTCGGGACGCGGGAACACGTAGTATGGTCCGGCAACGGGCATGAAGATGAAGAAGACGTAGCAGACGACGAATGACGTCATCACCATGAGGAGGAACTGCCGCAATCCTCGGGTGTTACCACTTACGGCAAGCCACACCGGCGGGAAGGCGAGGATCGCATAGTAGGCGAGGTACGCGCCGTGGAGCACGAATGACCAGAACGGGCTCGGCGCGGCGCGCCACCAGTCGCGGCTCGGCTGACCGCCGAAGAGCGCGGCCTCCCAGCGCTGGACCACGTCGTCGTAGATCCGGGGATTGCCGGCGTTGAGCACGTCCAGCTCGGCGTAAAGGCCGAGCAGTAGCAGCAGGGGGAAGACCTCGCGGATCGTGCGCCCGGTGGGGCCGAGCCCGGGCCGGTTGAGCAGCCATATCAGCAGGAGAATCAGTCCGTGCGCCGTGAGGAGCCATTCCCAGCCACGGAGTTCCGGCGCGCGCATGACGACAACGATGGCGACGAGCGCCGAGTATCCACCCATGAGCCATTCGAGCGGGCGGACGCCAGGCCGCGCTCTGCCTTCCTCCGATCCGTCCACGTCAGAGCCAGCCGGCACCGCGGTACCACTGCCAGGTGGCCGCGAAGCCGGCTGCGACGTCGTGCCGGGCGCGCCAGGCGGCGTCGCGCGTGAGCTCGCCCGGGTCCCCGGTCCAGGCCGCCTGGTAGAATTCGTTCGCCTTGTCGGCGTTGAGGATCGTGGTCCGGCCCAGGAGCCGTGCGACGCCGCCGGTCACGGTCAGAATGCCCCGCGCGAGCGCCTCGGGCAGGCCGACGATCCGCACCGAGCGGCCGGCCGAGCGCGCGATCGTGCGGACCAGGTCTGCGCTCGTGATGATTTCCGGATGATTCGCGTAGTAGATCCGCCCGACGGTTGCCTCCGTCGTAGCGGCCGCGCGGATCGCCTCGGCGAGATCGGGCGCGTAGACCGCCGACAGTTCCGTCGAACCATCGCCGAAGACCGGCGCCACCCCGAGGCCGAGCGCCTTGTACACCGTGAGGAAGTTCTCGCGATCGCGAGGGCCGTAGACCGCCGGGGGGCGGACGATCGTCCAGGCGAGCGGACTCCGGCGGACCACCTGTTCGCCGGCGAGCTTGCTCCGGCCGTAGGCCGTGACGGGATGGGGAGCCACGTCGCCGCTGTGTGGCTTGCCCGGCTGCGACGGGCCAGCGGCGGCGAGCGAGCTTACGAAGACGAATCGGCGGGTTCCCGCGGCGACCGCCGCATCGACGAGATGAGCGGTTCCGTCCCGGTTCGCGGCGAGATACGCGGCTTCGCTCGGCGCCGCGACGGCGCCTGCCACGTGATAGATGACGTCCTGCCCGGCGGAAGCGCGTGCGAGCGCCGGGCGGTCGTTGAGGTCACCGCGCTCGAGGCGCGCACCCAGGGCCGCGAGCGGCTCGGCCCGCTGGGGAGAGCGCACCAGCGCGGTGACGTCGTCGCCCGCCGCGCGCAGATGTTCGACGAGATGGCGGCCGACGAATCCGGTGCCGCCGGTGACGAGCGCCTTCACAGCGCGCGGTCGTAGAGCCGGTAGGTCTTGTACACGGTGAAGTTCATCTTCTCGAGTCCCGCCTTCATTGCCGGATTGTCCTCGAGGATCCACCCTGCCTCTCCCCAGTACATCCCGTGCTCGGCGGCCTTCGTCCAGATCCAGTGGTAAAGCACGGCATCGAGCCCGCGGCCGCGGTACTCGGGAATGATGCCGAGCAGCGGAATGCGCGCGCGCCGGATCTTCTCGCGCTTGAGCGCCCAGAGGAGGCGCGGGAGCACTGGGAGGAGTCTCCCGTTCCGGTTCGTCCGGAGCACGACGTTCAGGTCCGGCAGGGCGAGCCCGAAGCCGACCACCTTCCCATCCTTCTCCGCGAAGGGAATGATGTCGGGAACGGCGACCTGCCGGAACTGCTCGGCGAGGTGCTCGATCTCCCGGTCGGTCATCGGTACGAAGCCCCAGTTCTTCTCCCACGCCGCGTTATAGATGACCTTGATGCGCTCGACTTCGTTGGCGAAGTCCTTCATGTCGAGCGGTCGCAGCGTGATGCCCATGCGCTGGCGCATGATCTCGACGGCCCGCTCGAGGCGCGGCGGGACCGGCTCGTATCGCGTGAAGGTCCGATCGCCCCCCTGGTAGGCGAGCAGGTCCTTGGCCGCGGTGAAGCCGGCCTCCTCGACCAGCTTCACGTAGTACGGCGGGTTGTGGGGCATCATCAGGGTGGGCGGCGTCTCGAATCCGTCCACGAGGAGGCCGCACTCGTCGTTCACGGAGAAGGAGGCGGGGCCGCGCATCGTGCCGAAGCCGCGCGCGCGCAGCCATTCGGCGGCGGCATCGAACAGCGCATTGGCCACGGCCTGATCGGGCTCGGATTCGAAGAACCCGAAGAAGCCGACGCGATCGAGATGGGTCTCGTTGTGCAGGCGGTTGGCGACGGCGGCAATGCGGCCGACGGCGCGCCCCCCCCGCTCAGCGAGGAAGTACTCGGCCTCGGCGTGCTCGAAGAAGGGATTGCGGCCGCGGTCGAGGAGCTGCGCCACGTCCCGACGCAACGGCGGGACCCACATGGGGTCCCGCGCATGGAGCCGATAGGGAAGGTCGATGAACCGCTTGACGTCCCTCGACCCGCGCGCCGTGCGGACGCGCAGGGCTTCGCTCAGACGACCCCCAGCTCCCGCCCGATCGTGCCGAAGGCCTCGAGGCAGAAATCGATCTGGTCGAGCGTGTGGGTGGCCATGACGCTCGTGCGGAGACGGCACTGCGCCGGCGGCACGGCGGGCGGCGTCACGGGGTTCGTGAACACCCCGGCGTCGAAGAGACGCCGCCACATCACAAACGTCTTCTCCATCGGCCCGATGAGCACCGGAACGATCGGGGTCTCGGTCGGCCCGATCTCGAAGCCGAGCGAGCGCAAGCCGTCCTGCAGATAGCGCGCATTGGTCCAGAGGCGCTCACGCCGATCCGCCTCGGTGCGCAGCACCTCGAGCGCCGCGATCACGCCGGCGGTATTCGAGGGCGGGAGCGACGCCGTGAAGATGAGCGGCCGGCTGTGGTGGCGCAGGTAATGGATGACCTGCTCGGGCGCGGCCACAAAGCCGCCGATCGAGGCGAGTGACTTCGAGAACGTGCCGGCGATGATGTCCACGTCGTCGACCATGCCGAAGTGGGCGGCGGTGCCGTCACCGTCGGGCCCGAGCACGCCGAGCGCGTGCGCGTCGTCCACGGCGAGCGCCGCGCCGAACTTCCGCGCCACGCGCGAGAGCCCCGGAATGTCGGCGATGTCGCCTTCCATCGAATAGACGCCGTCCACCACGATCATCGTGGGCTTGCCGCTGTTGCGGTCCAGCTTCCGCTCGAGATTGGCCAGGTCGCCGTGATTGAAACGCTCGGTCTCGCCGAACGACATCTTGGCGCCATCCACGATCGACGCGTGGTCCAGCTTGTCGAGGAAGACGACGTCGCCGCGGCCGACGAGGCCGCTGATGAGCCCGACGTTCGCGTTATAACCGGTGGAGAAGACGAGGCACGACTCCTTGCCCAGGAATTCCGCGAGCGCGCCCTCGAGCTGGCCATGCAGATCGAGCGTGCCGTTGAGAAACCGGCTCCCCGTGCAGCCGGAGCCGTACCGGTGCAGGGCACGCGTTGCGGCTTCGAGGACCTTGGGGTGGTGCGTCAGGCCGAGGTAGTTGTTCGACCCCAGCATGATCCGCTTCTTCCCCTCGATCGTAACGACCGTATCCTCCGATTCCGAGATCGGCTTGAAGTACGGATAGAGCCCGGCCGCCTCGACCTCGCGTGCCTTGGTGAACTGCCGGCACTTGTCGAAGAGCGCTACATGCTGAAGCGTCTCGGTATCCACGATGCCTCATGAGAGAGTGTGAGGAGACGGCCGAACCCCACATCGCCTTGTCACAGAATGATTTAAAGTAACGAGCGACCCTACCCCACACAAGCGGATCGCAGGGGCCCGAGTGTAAGTTGTTGCACCATCGCGCGGTTGATGAGGCACCCCGAGGCGGCAGGCCGAAGGCGGAGTCTTCGCGCCGCCGGAACGGGTCGCCGGGGAGGGGGTACGGACCCCTCGCAATGCGGGCCAGACCGCCCTAAGATCAAGGCCGATTGCCGTAGGCTGCGCCTCAACCGGAAAAACGAAGCGATCCATGAGTCTCGAGATCCGTCCCGCCCGCAGCGCCGACCTGCCCGCCATGGAGGCGCTCCTTCAGGCGTCCCACCTTCCCGTCGACGGCGTCGGCGAGGAACTGCCGCATTTCCTGACCGCCTGGCAGGACGGCCGGCTTGCAGGGATGGTGGGACTCGAAGTGCACGACGGGTTCGGGCTCCTGCGCTCGGCCGCCGTGGATATCGGGTCCCGGGGAACCGGTATCGGCCGCGCGCTCGTGGAGCGGGTGCTCGCCGAAGCCGCCTCGTATCGGGTGCGCGAGGTGTACCTCCTCACCAACACCGCGGAGCGCTGGTTCACGCGGTTCGGCTTCCGGCACGTGGATCGTGGCGACGTCCCCGAACCGATCCGCTCCACGGCCGAGTATCGCGAGCTGTGTCCGGCGTCCGCGGCGGTGATGGTACGGGAGATCGAACGCCGGAGAGAAGGGAGATGACGCGCATGTTCCGTCCTGGTCTCGTGCTCGCCGGCATCCTCGCCGCTGCCGCCTGTTCCCCCGCAGATGATGAGCCCGACGTGACGCCCCCCGGTCCCGACCTGTCCGCCAAGGTCGCGCAATACACCAGCGTCCGGCTCGATCCGGATCTCTCAGCGCTCACCGACGCCGAACGTCGCATGATCCCGCTGCTCATCGACGCCGCGGATGCGATGAACGAAATCTTCTGGGCCGAGGCCTACGGCAACCGCGACAGCCTGCTGGCGAGCGTGACCGACCCGGTCATGCGACAGTACATCACCATCAATTACGGGCCGTGGGACCGCCTCGACGGCAACGCGCCCTTCCTGCCGGGCGCCGGCCCGAAGCCGGAGGGCGCCAACTTCTACCCGCGCGACATGACCAAGGCGGAGTTCGATTCCGCCGCGGCCGGTCCGGCCGGGGATTCGCTGCGGAGCCTCTACACTCTCGTCCGCCGGGACAGCGCGGGGCGGCTCGTGGCGGTGCCGTATCATGTGGCGTTCTCAGGGCCGGTGCAGGCAGCGGCCACGAAGCTCAAGGAGGCGGCCGCCCTCGCGGAGGCGCCGGGGCTCCGGCGGTACCTGGAGCTTCGCGCGGACGCGCTGCTCGACGACGATTACCAGGAAAGCGACCTCGCCTGGCTCGACATGAAGGACAACGCGATCGAGGTGGTGATCGGCCCGATCGAGACCTACGAGGACGCGCTCTACGGCTACAAGGCCGCGCATGAGGCGTTCGTGCTCGTGAAGGACCGCGAATGGAGCGAGCGGCTGGCGCGGTACGCCACCCTTCTTCCTTCACTGCAGCGCGGCTTGCCCGTGCCCTCGGCCTATCGAAGCGAGCGTCCCGGCACCGACTCCGACCTCAATGCCTACGACGCCGTGTACTACGCCGGCGATGCGAATGCCGGATCGAAGACCATCGCGATCAACCTCCCGAACGACGAAGAAGTGCAGCTCCGGAAGGGCACGCGTCGGCTGCAGCTCAAGAATTCGATGCGCGCCAAGTTCGACCGGATCCTCGTCCCGATCGCCGACATGCTGATCGCGGAGGACCAGCGGTCGCTCGTCAACTTCGATGCGTTCTTCGAGAACGTCATGTTCCATGAAGTCGCGCATGGCCTGGGGATCAAGAACACGATCAACGGGCGGGGCACGGTGCGCGAGGCGCTGAAGGAACAGGCGGGCGCGCTCGAGGAGGGGAAGGCGGACGTTCTCGGCCTGTACATGGTCACGGCCCTCGCCACCCAGGGCGAGCTGCCGGACAATCGCGTCGAGGACAACTACGTCACGTTCATTGCCGGGATCTTCCGCTCGATCCGCTTCGGTGCCTCGAGCGCGCACGGCCGCGCGAATCTGGCGCGGTTCAACTTCTTTCAGGAGCTCGGCGCGTTCGCGAGAGATTCGGCGAGCGGCACCTACCGGGTGGATCCCGCCCGGATGCGGGAGGCGATGAACGCGCTCTCCGAGCGGATCCTCACGCTGCAGGGGAACGGCGATTACGCCGGCGTCGCCTCGTTCATGGAGCAGTACGGGGCGATGACGCCGGCGCTGGAGCAGGACCTGGCGCGGCTGGCCGCGGCGGAAATCCCCGTCGACATCGTCTTCGAGCAGGGCAAGCGCGTGGCCGGCGTGCAGTAGCGGAGCAGCCGGTCCGCCGGAATCACCGCGTGCCGTCCGCCAGCCATCGCGTGGCCAGTGCCAGGTCGGTGAACACTTCGACATCCTCGCCGCGCAGCGCGGCGATAGACTGGAAGACCCGCCCCAGCCCGAAGGCCAGCGGATGCGGAACCGTGGCGCCGGGCTCGGCCACCGGCACCACGATCGCACGGCGCACGCCTGGCGTGGAGATGGGATCGCGCGCGAGTCGCGCGACGACCTGCGCCGAAAGCAGGACGTCCGTCACGGCGCGCAGATCCACGAGGAAGGAGAAGCTGGCGTCGAACGAAGGATCGTCCCGGATCCGCACGCGCTGCTCCAGCAGGTCGCTATCGGACAGCGCGCCGAAGCCCGTCACGCGAACCAGGCGCGCGCCGCGGTCGATCGTGTAATCGCTCGGCATGAATGTCTCTCAATCTCTCGCCGGCTCATCGGCAGCGGCCCGCCACGAATTCCGGCGGACCGGGCCATGGAGGATCAATGCAACGACACTGGGTACTCGCCTGCCTCGTCACGGGCCTGGCGGCAGCGGCCTGTTCCCCCGACGCAGATCGTACCCGGGGGGAACCGGATGCTTCGGCGGGAAACGCCGATGCAGCCGAGGAAACGCCCACTACCGCTCGGCGCGCCGCTTCCGCAATGGTAATCGTGCGAAACGCCGAACGTCGCGAGCTCGGGACGTTGACGCTCACGGAAGGCGAGGGCGGGATCGCGCTCGCAGGGCGCCTGACCGGACTCGCGCCGGGCGAGCACGGGATGCATCTGCACGCCATCGGGCGGTGCGACCCGCCGTCCTTCGCGTCGGCGGGCGGTCACTGGAATCCGTCGGAGCGGCAGCACGGATCGGCCAATCCGCAGGGGCCCCACGCCGGCGATCTGCCGAACCTCACCATCGGGGCCGACAGCTCGGGCGCCGTCGAGGGTACCACCGCGGCCGGCACCCTGTTCGGCGACATGCCGCTGCTGGATGTGGATGGCGCCGCGCTGATCGTGCATGCCGGCCGTGATGACTACAGCTCCCAGCCTTCCGGCGGCGCGGGAGACCCGGTCGCCTGCGGCGTCGTCGAGGCGGCTGCGGCCGACCCCGCGGACAGCCTCCGGTAGCAGCATGTGCGGCCGCTTCACGCTCCGGATCGACGGCGAGCTCATTTCGATCGAGTGGGGGTGGACGAAGCGGCTCCCGACCCATCCGCGGTTCAACATCGCGCCGACGCAGCCGGTATGGGCGGTGCGCTTCGAGAACGGTGAGGCGAAGCCCGTAGAGCTCCGCTGGGGACTCATTCCATCGTGGGCGAAGGACCCGGCGATCGGCAACCGGATGATCAACGCGCGCGCGGAGACACTGGTCGAGAAGCCCGCGTTCCGTCAGGCGTTCGTCCAGCGGCGCTGCCTGGTGCTCGCCGACGGTTTCTATGAGTGGCAGGGGAAGGGAAAGGGCCCGAAACAGCCGTTCTGGTTCAGTCGCGCGGATGGGGGGCTCCTCACGTTCGCCGGCCTCTGGGAGCGATGGATATCTCCCGACGGCGAGCCGGTCGAGACGTGCACGATCATCACGACGAAGGCCAACGAGACGCTCCGGCCGGTGCACGAGCGCATGCCCGCGATCATCGCCAGCGCCGACCGCCCGGTCTGGCTCGACTGCACGAACCCGGTCCCGGTAGTGACGCCGATGCTCGCGCCGGCACCCGACGACCTTCTCGTGGCGACGCCGGTGTCCGCCGCGGTGAATTCCCCGTCGAATGACGGTCCGGGACTCATCGAGGAGGCGACGCCGGACGAGGCGCCGTCGCCCGACCTGCGGCTCCTCTGAACGGTGCCGGTGCCGTGACGGTGTTCCGCTGATTAGTTTGATGCGCGCGGGGCGTTAGCTCAGTTGGGAGAGCACCTGCTTTGCAAGCAGGGGGTCACCGGTTCGAGCCCGGTACGCTCCATCGAACAAAGGCCGGCGGACACGATGCCGGAATCGCAGCCCGCGATTCCGGCATCGGCGTTTCGCCCTGGCGAAGCCGCGCCGCCCGGTGGAGATGGCTGGAGCACGAAGCCGGCGATCGCCGATCATTGACACCCCCGGTACCGGTGCCCATGTTGGCGGTCCTGCCAGCACGCCCCGACGGCGCCGAGCGGCCCGCCACGAACTCCAGCGTTTCCTCATCCAACGGCGCCCTGCATCCGCAGGAACGTCGACTCCGATGCGCTCCGCGCAGAGGCACCAATGTCACACTTCAGGCTTGCCCGTGTCCTGCTGCCCGCCGCAGCAGGCGTGGCACTCGCGTGCTCGGATCAGTCGCCCACCGGACCAGACGCCTTGCACGAAGAGCTCGTCGCCGCCCGCGGCGCTGCGCAGGCCGCGCCGGGTATCTACACGATGTCCACCAGGTTGACGTCCGAGGGAGTCGTTCTCATCGCACGGGTCCAGTACGCCAGTACCGGAGCGCCCGCCACCGGCGGCGAGGCGAAGTTCTATGCCTGCCGGATCGGAAAGGCCCCGGCGCCGAGCGCCGCATGCGCGACGGGCGCAGGCCGGTGGTCCTACGAGGGGTCGGCCGGGATCGTACCCTCCGGACCGAATGCGGGATACGCATTGCGCCTGTTCGGGCAGTGCCCGGCCGGCACGACAGTCGGTTTCTATTTCCAGTACAGTGGACAGCGAAGCGGCGTCGCCGACGGCAAGAGTGCAGCGGTCGATTATACCTTCGCTTCCTGAGTCGCTGCAGGACGAAGCACAAAGGGACGCCTCTCGGCGTCCCTTTTCTGCGTCCGGACAGCACACGCCTTCGCCGCCGCTCAGTCCGGCAGCTTTGCCCGCGCGATCGTTCCGGCGTCGGTTCCGAACCAGAGCTCGTGCTCCGCCGCGTGATAGTACATGTGCCGCACAGTGTTCGACGGCGGGCCGAAATCGGTCTGGCTGAAGAATTCCTTCGTCCTCGGGTCGAATCCCACCAGACGGTTCGGTTTCACGCCTGCTTCGACGAACCAGATCCGGTCCCTGGCGTCGACGGCCATCGCGTACGGCATCGAGTTCACCCCGCCCGGATTCGTCCATTCCTCGAACCGCCGTGTCGTCGGGTCGAACCGCCCGAGCATGCCGCGGGTATAATCCACATACCAGACGGCGCCGTCCGAAGTCGTGACCAGCCGGCGGCCGCGGGTACGCTCGTGCGGCTGGTCATATTCGGAAATGGCGAGTGTCTTCGGATCGATCGAGGCAAGCTTGTTCACGCCGAACTCATTGAACCAGACCGTTCCCTTCCTGTCGACCACGATCCCGTACGGCCGGGCGTTCGGCGTCGGGACCTGGAGGGCGTCGACCTTGCCGCTCTTTGTCGAGAGCCGACCCACGTAGCCGGACTGCTGGGCCGTGAACCAGATGTCGCCCGAGGCATCGAAGACGAGCGTATGCGGATCCCGGATCTCAGCGGGCATCGGATAGCGGGTGATCGCGCCGGTGGCTGGATCGAGCTTCCCGATCATTCCGTTCCGGTTCCCCGCGTACCACACGGCACCCGCGCGATCGACGATGAGGTTGTGCGGGTGCGTCCCCGAATCGATTTCGAAGCGCATGAAGTTGTTCGCGGCGGGCTCGAGGTACGCGATGTAGTTACCCGCCTGTCCGACGAACCAGACCCGGCCGGTGCCATCGACGAAAGGATCGCGGGGCCGTGAGCGCTCCCACGGCACCGTCCACTCACGGATTTCCACCGGGGCGTATGCGGTGTCGGGCGCCGGTTCCGCGGCGGGCCCTCGGGTAATGGCGAACGCAACTGTGGCGGCAACGAGCGCCGGCACGACCGCGGAGCTGATAGGCATGGGCACCCTCGGGATTGCGAAAGAGATTTCTGTATTGTAAGCCGGGCACCCGGTCGTTGCACCCCCGCCACGGATCGGGAGCGCCGCACCGCGGTCCGGCCGCCGCTTCATTCGTAATCATGGGCCGCCGAAGCGAGAGCACTGATAACGTCAACTCGTTGTGGCGCAATACGTTAAACCAGCGAATGTGACCTGGATCACTCGCTGGCCCGCCGGTTGCTTATGACGGTATCCGTCACCCACAACCGGCGAGTTGCTCATGCGTGCCCGCACCATTTCGGTATTGGCGGTGCTGTTCCTGATGGTCGGCGTGCGGCCCGTCGCGGCCGACCGCCCGATCGCGTTCCAGCGGGATGGGACGTTCTTCTATTCCATCCATGCGGAGCTCCGTGCGCAGGCAAGCGCGTCGGAGTCGGACAGCACCGAAGCGCCGAAGCTCGTGGCGATCGCGGGAGGCGCGTCGCTCGCCGGCCTCGCTGCGTACTTCATCGCCTCGAATGGCGGCAGCAATCCGCTGCCCGGGATGCCGGGCTATCCGAACGCACCGGGTGGCGTGGTGATTCCGCCTCAGGAACAGTCGACACCGGCCCTTCCGAATCAGCCCTACGATCCGGGCGGACCGGGCGGCACCAATGGAACCAATGACCCGTTCACCGGTCCCGTGACCACGACCCCGGAACCGGTCTCGATGACGCTCCTCGCAACAGGACTCGCCGGAGTCGGTGCAGCAAGGCTCCGGCGGCGGCGCCGCGGCTGACCACCGCTTTTCCCTGCGCCTCTCGACGCCCTCCGCGACAGCGGAGGGCGTCGTCATTTGGGGAAGTGACCGGCTGGGCATAGACTCCACCGCCATGCCTGCGCTCCTTACGCTCCTGCTGCCGCTGCCGCTCGCAGTGGCGGCCGTGCTTGCGCGCCTTCCGCCGGCACGCCGCCTCGGCTGGCTCGGGGCCCTCGCCTTTGCGCTGGGCGCTGCGAGCGTGCGCGTGGCGCTGCGGCTGCCGCTGGACCAGGCAGCCGATCCGCTCTGGGTGGCCGCATTGCCGACGCTTTCACTTCGTATCGACGCAGGCCTCCAACTCCTCGGCGCGATGCTCGCGCTCGGTTCCGGCGCGTGGTCCGCTCTGCGCAGCCGAAGCGGAATTGACCGCGCCTCGGCCGTCATCGCGGTCCTGACCGCGGTCGCGATGATCGTCGTCGCGGGTCCATTGATTCGCATCGGCGGGTACCTGCCCACACTTGCTGCCGCCACTGCGCTCGGCATCGGCGCAGCATTCATCGGCGCGACGCTGGCATTGGTGCGCGACCGCATTTCCGCATCCCGCGGAAAGCCGCCATCGCCCCGCGGATCTGCGCCGCGCTCAGGGCGCTGGAGCCTCGCCCTGCTGGTCGGCGGCCTCGCGGTGCTGTTCACCCCTCACCTCGACCTGGTTTTCGGCGGCGCCATCGTCGCGGCCGCCGCGGCGTACGCGCTTCAGCGCCGGGTGGGAGCGGTGCGCCTTCCGATCTTTCCCGCCGTCGTTGCCGGCGCCCTCGGCTTTGCCGGCTATTACCTCCATGTCATCGCGGGGCCGGATGGCGTCTGGCTGGCCGCACTGCCGGAGGCCCCGCTCAGCGCGGCAGCACAGGCGCTCATCGTTGCCGCGCTCGCCCTCGGCGCGGTCGGGTTCTTCGTATTCCGGCCGCTGGGCTCACTCCCCCCTGGGCCCTGGCTCGCGCCGATCGGCGTGGCACTCCTCCTCCGGGTCGGCGCCGAAGCGCTTCCACTCGGGATGGACGGCTGGCGCACCGTGACCATCCCGATCGGCGTCGCCGCCGCGTGGGCCGCGGCGGTCACCCGGCGCCCCCTGCTGCTCGCATCGGCGGCGGCATGGATGGCGTGCTTTGCGCCCGCGGGGGGCGGCGCTGCGGGTGCCTGGATTCTGGCCCTCGTTTCGGTCGGCGGTGCCGGGGTCGGTTCGGCAGCGCGCCGTCTCGCCACCGCCACGTTCGCTTCGACCGCGCGTGAATGCGTGCTTGCAGCCCTGGCAGCGCTCGGCGCGGCGCTCGCGCTCGATGGACTTCTTCGCGCAGAGGTGTTCTACACCGTGATGAGCGCCGGGGCGGCGGCATTTTCAGCCGTGTATATTTCGCGCGCAGATACTTGAGCCCTCCTCAGGAGTTCGCCATGGCATTCTCGCTTCCCCCGCTTCCATACGACTACGGCGCGCTCGAGCCCCATATCGACGAGCAGACGATGCGGATTCATCACGACAA
>JAICNA010000166.1 GCA_025928955.1 Gemmatimonadales bacterium
ATGCCGCACGAAGGGCCACGCGAGCAGCATCACCGCGACCCCGGGGGCGAGGAGCAGCGCCGCGAGCGGCCCCCATGCGGCGTCGGACGACCGGCCCCGCACCGCATCCCAGAGGTCGGGCAGGGCGTCGGCGATCCGCGCGAGCTCGGCCCATTGCCCCGGCGAGAGTGGAGCGAAGAGGTCCCAGATCGTGGCGGTGACGAGCAGGAACGCGAAGATGAGCGGCGAGACGATGATGCAGAGCGGCACCCCCGCGGCCACGACCGCCGGGATGGCGACAATCGAAAACCGCCGGCTCTGCCGGCGGTTTCTGCGTTGTTCGTCGGCAAAATGCCGGCGAGTCATCGAGTGGTCGGGATCAGCGGGGGCCGAAGGTCCGCCACAGCAGCCACACGAGCACCGCGACGGCAAGAATGGGAATCACCTGCTCCATCCGGATCTGCTGGCTCCAGTTGCTGATCGCCTGAGCCGTCGCCCGCGCCGTGAGCACCGCGTACTCGGCCATGACCTCACCTCACGATCCGGAAGTTATTCCCCGTAGGGCACCCAGATGTTCTTCACCTGCGTCGCATGCTCGAGGAATTCGCGGCCCGCGGCCTGCTCCTCGTCGAACCAGTCCCGCTCGAGCCCGAAATCGACCCACGTGCGCTTCATGTTGCCGGCGGAAAGCCGCTCCACTTCGGCGGCGCCCTCGGCCGAACCGAAATGCCAGACGCCGTCCACGTCGTCGTGCGCGGCGAGCACCGGAGTGAGCTCGGCGGGATCGCCCGTCACGATGTTGATCACGCCGGCCGGCACGTCCGAGGTCTCGAGCACCTGGTAGAAGTCGGTGGCGAGGAGCGGGGCGGTCCCGGACGGAACGACGACCACGCGGTTGCCGAGCGCGACGGCCGGCATCACGGTGGACACGAATGCGAGGAGCGGCGCCGTCTCCGGACACACGATTCCAATCACGCCGAGCGGCTCGGGCATGGCCAGCGTGACGTTCCGGAACGGGGTGTGGTGCACCTGGCCATCCCACTTGTCCGCCCACGCGGCGGCGGAGAACGCGCGCTCGATCGCGCGATCCACTTCACGTGCCGCGGCGCGCTCTCCTGTCAGCGCGCGCAGGCGCTTGCGGAACTCGTCGCCGCGTGCGGCCAGGTTCTCGGCGATGAAGTAGACCACCTGCGCGCGGTTGTGCGCGGTGCCCTTCGTCCATGCGACTGCCTTCTGCGCCGCCTCGACCGCGTTGCGGATGTCCTTCCGGTTCCCGCGCCCCACCTCCCCTGCGATCCCCCCCGCGGCATCGTGAACCACCAGGCTGTAGCCGGAGTCGGGACGGACCTGCTTTCCGCCGATGTAGAGTTTGGCGGTCCGGTCGATGGGTGGGAGGTCGGACGGTCGGACGGTCGGACGGTCGGACGCCGTCTTGTTGCGAGCATTATCGCGCCCGATCCGCTTGCCCGCCCGGGCACCGTCCGACTGTCCGACCGTCCGACCGTCCGACCAGCGCGGCTTCACATACTCCCGCAACCCCTCCCGCCCCCCCTCGCGCCCGAAGCCGCTCTCGCGATAGCCCCCGAAACCGGCGGACGCGTCGAACATGTTGGTGCAGTTCACCCAGACGGTGCCCGCCGCGAGCTTCGGCGCGATGTCGAGCGCGAGGTTCACGCTCTCGGTCCAGACGCTCGCCGCCAGGCCGTAGCGCGTGTTGTTCGCCAGCTCGACCGCTTCCGTCGGCGTCCGGAAGGTCATCATCACGACCACCGGGCCGAAGATCTCGACCTGCGCGATGGTAGCGCTCGGCGCCACGTCGGTGAAGAGGGTCGGGGGATAGAAACAGCCTTCGGTGGGGCAGCTCCACGACGGCTGCCACATCGTCGCCCCTTCCTCCTCCCCCTGCCTGACGAGCGCGGTGATCTTCTCGAGCTGCACGGGCGCGATGATGGCGCCGATGTCGACCGCCTTGTCGAGCGGATCGCCGACACGAAGGGTCTCCATCCGCGCCCGGAGCTTCGCGGTGAGTCGCTCCGCGACGCCTTCCTGCGCCAGGATGCGGGAGCCGGCGCAGCAGACCTGCCCCTGGTTGAACCAGATCGCGTCCACGACCCCTTCGACCACGCTGTCGAGGTCGGCGTCCTCGAACACGATGAATGGCGACTTTCCGCCGAGCTCGAGCGAGAGCTTCTTGCCGCTCCCCGCCGTGGCGACCCGGATGATCCGCCCGACTTCCGTCGAGCCGGTGAAGGCAATCTTGTCGATATCGGGATGCGCGACGATCGCCTCGCCCGTCCGCCCGTCGCCGGTGACGACGTTGACGACGCCGGGGGGGAGTCCGGCGTTCCGGCAGAGCTCCGCGAAGAGGAGCGCGGTGAGGGAGGTGAACTCCGCCGGCTTGAGGACGACGGTGTTCCCCATCGCGATCGCGGGCGCAATCTTCCACGCGAGCATGAGGAGCGGGAAGTTCCACGGTATGATCTGGCCGACGACGCCGAGTGGTGCCATGTCGGCGAGCTCCGTTTCCATCAGCTGCGCCCAGCCCGCGTGGTGATAGAAGTGGCGAGCCACGAGCGGGATGTCGATGTCGCGCGACTCGCGGATCGGCTTCCCGTTGTCGAGTGATTCGAGCACCGAGAGGAGGCGCGAATGCTTCTGGACCTGCCGGGCGAGCGCATAGAGATGCCGCGCCCGTGCGTGCCCGCCGGCTGCCGCCCACGCCGGCTGGGCTGCCCGTCCCGCCGCCACCGCCCGGTCCACGTCGGCACCTGACCCCTGGGCGATCGTCGCGAGCGCCTTCCCCGTCGCCGGGTTGGTGGTCTCGAAATACTGCCCCTCGGCCGGCTCGATCCACTCGCCGCCGATGAGGTGCCCGAACCGCCCGCCGTGCCCGGCAATCCAGCCGAGGGCCGGTGTTGCCGCCTCGGGCGCGGGGCCGTAATCCATCGATTCGAAGATCTGCGGGATCGAAGCCATGTCGGGTCCTGGAGCGTGAGCGACTGGGTTATCGGCGGATTCGGGTCGTGCGAGTGCGATCACCGGCCGCAGCGGCCGCGTCACCCCATCGGGTGGCGGTAATCGGCGGAGTAGCGCCCCGTAGCGAAATACTCGAGCTGGCGCTCGATGTCGGTGAGCAGCGCGCTCGCGCCGAAGCGGAAGAGCTCGGGCCGGAGCCAGCGCGGCCCGAGCTCTTCCTTCATGAGGCTGAGCCAGACGAGCGAGTCCTTCGCCGTCCGGATCCCGCCTGCCGGCTTGAAGCCGACGAGGTGCCCGGTGCGCTCCAGATAGTCCCGGATGGCCCGGACCATGACGAGCCCGACGGGGAGCACCGCGTTGACGCTTTCCTTCCCGGTGGATGTCTTGATGAAGTCGGCGCCCGCCATCATGCAGACGAGGCTCGCGCGCGCGACGTTCCGCAGGGTACCGAGCTCGCCAGTCGCGAGGATCGTCTTGATGTGCGCATCGCCGCACGCCTCGCGGAATGCGCGCACCTCGTCGTACAGGGCCTGCCAGTCTCCCGTGAGCACATGCGCGCGGGTGATGACGATGTCGATCTCTTCCGCGCCTGCCTCCACCGACGCCCCGATTTCGGCCAGCCGCTGCGCGAATGGCGAGAGGCCGGCCGGAAAGCCCGTGGAGACCGCGGCCACGGGAATGCCGCTGCCGGCGAGTGCCTCGACGGCGGTCGGGACCATGGCGTGGTAGACGCAGACCGCGGCGGTGCGGATCCGGAGCGAGGAGGCGCCGAGCTGTTCGAGGAGGTCCGGCTGAACCGGCTGGCGGGCCTTGGCACAGAGGCGGCGGACTCGGCCGGGGGTATCGTCGCCGGACAGCGTCGTCAGGTCCATCAGCGTCACGGCCCGGAGGAGCCACGCCGCCTGCCACTCCTTCTTGACGGTGCGCCGCGTGGCCAGGGTGGCCGCGCGCCGCTCCACCGCGCTCCGGTTGACGCGCACCTCACGCACCCAGTCCAGTTCGAGCGGTATGCCCGGGTTGCGCGGAATGAACCGCGGGTCGAGGTGTCCCCCGCCCGAGGCCGCTGCCTGCGTGCTGATCTGTGCCATGGGGATCCGGGTGGCTTTCCCGGAAGATAGCGCGGCGGACGCCGGCGCGAACCTGTCTACCTGGGGCGCGCGCGGCGGAGTGAATCGGCCCGGAGGCTGTCGGCGCGCAGGCTGTCCCGCCTGAGGCTGTCCGCCAGGATCCGGGCGGCGACGGCGCGGAGGCTGTCGTCCGCCTCGACGGTCTGGATCGCCTCGGCCGGCTCGACGGCGGCGGGCGCGCCGGCCGGCGCCGGCGTCGGGGTGGCACCTGCGGGCTGCGCCGGTGCAGGGGTGCCGGCCGCGGGACCGGGCTGCGACCAGGCCCCCGCACAAGCAATACCGCCGGCTGTGAGCGCGGCGGCGAGGAGTTTGCGAATGGCAGGGGGGATTTCGTCGCGGTTCATCGGTCACCTCTCCCGGGAGAGTGGACGAGGAACCAACGTATCATCCCGACATTCCCCGTGTTGTGCCGCGTGTCACGTGAATTACATGGTTCTCGCCAGGGCGCGGTGCTGGGCCACCAGCTGGCGATCCTGGAAGAGCCCGATGAGGGCGGCCCCGGCCAGGAATCCGCCGACATGTGCCCAGAATGCAACGCCCCCCTCTTCCGAGCCGGCCGTCGCCGCCCCGCCGAACAGCTGCAGCAGGAACCAGTAGCCGAGCATGAGGAACGCGGGCACCCGGATCCGCGTGATGATGATGACGAGCACCACCAGCATGTGAACCTGCACCCGCGGGTAGAGCAGTACGTACGCACCCATGACGCCGCTGATCGCCCCGGAGGCGCCCACCATCGGGATCGGGCTCGACGTATCGAGCAGCGCCTGCACCGCCGCCGCGGCGAGCCCGCACAACAGGTAGAACGTCACGTACCGCACGCGCCCCATCGAGTCCTCGACGTTGTTCCCGAAGACCCAGAGGAACCACATGTTGCCGATGAGGTGGAGCCAGCCGCCGTGCAGGAACATCGACGTGAGCGGCGTATACCAGACCGGCTCACCGCCCAGCTCGCACGCCGCGCCGGGCGCGATCGGAAGGAGGTAACCCTCCGGCAGACGTCTGAAGAGCTCGCCGGGAATCAGGCCGAGCTCGCAGACCGAGGCGGAGAGTCGAGGCTCGGCGCCCATTCCCTGCACCAGCACCCACATCACGAGATTCGCGGCGATCAACCCGATCGTGGCGATGGGCGTCGCAAGCGTCGGGTTGTCGTCCCGATACGGGAACATCGATCCGCGTCTCCCGGGGCCCGGCGAGCGTCAGTCGTGCGGTGCTTCGACGTTGACGAGCTCCGGCTTCCTGACCGCCGGCTTCCGGATCTCCTGCTCCAGGGTGGGTCGCCTGTGCTTGTCGAACGGCTCGAGCGCTACCGGCCTGCGGCGGTCGGCTGAGGCGTAGAGGGCGCGAATGATGCGCACATCCCCAAGGCCTTCCCGCCCGGACGGCTCCGGATCCTCGCCGCTCTCGATGCACTCGGAGAAGTAGACGAGCTCCGGCGCGAACTGGTCCCGCTTCGGAAAGCGCCGCTCGCGCGTCCGCTCGCCGACCGTGAGCTCATGCGTGAGCTCGCCCGCGTACTCGTAGGCGGGATCGAGCACGAGCGTGCCCTTCGTGCCCACCACCTGCAGGCGGGATACGTCGGCGGCGCCGAAGCTCGAGACGAACGTCGCGAGCCGATCACCCGGAAACCGCAGCACTGCACCGGTCATTTCGTCCACCCCCGGCGCCGAAAAGCGAGGCTCGTCGTTGCGCGCGGTCAGTGCCAACACTTCGACCGGCTCGTCCTCGAACAGGTAGCGCGCCGCGTTGATGCAATAGATCCCGATGTCGTAGAGCGTCCCGCCTCCCTCGTCGCGGGGATTGAGCCGGATGTCCCCCTCCTTCACGTTCATCGTGAAGACGGAGTTGAAGATTCTCGGCTCCCCGATCCTCCCCGACTGCACCACATCCACCGCCCGGAGGTTCGCTTCCTCGAAGTGCAGGCGGTAGGCGATCATCAGCTTCACGCCGTTGCGGTCGCACGTCTCGATCATCGACTCGCAGTCCTCCTCGGTGACCGCCATCGGCTTTTCGCACAGGACGTGCACGCCAGCGTTCGCGGCGCGCTCGGTGTATTCGCGATGCAGATGATTGGGGAGGGCGATGTAGACGGCGTCCACCTCCGCGGCCCGGAGCCCGGCCTCGAATTCGTCGTAGTCGTACGTGTGCTCGAGCCGATACTTCCGCCCGACCTTGCGGAGCTTCTCGGCGTCGTCGGAAAAGAGGGCGACGAGCTCCGAGTTCTCGCCGGCGTGCGCGAACGCCGGCAGTACGGCGACCTGCGCAATGTGCCCGAGACCGACGACGGCGTAGCGGACCCGCCGGCGGCCCTCCTCCTCGCGCCGGCTCGCGCGGACCCC
>JAICNA010000098.1 GCA_025928955.1 Gemmatimonadales bacterium
ACGAGCGCCACGACCTGGTGCACCCACCCGACGAACAGTCCTGCGTAGACGTGCGACGCGAAATCGCGCGGGGTGAGTCCCACGATCACCGCTTCCGGCGTGAGGTCGGCGAAGGCGAAATCCACGGTGCCGCAAGTCGGAATGTCCTTGAAGATGCGGTCCTGGCGGAGCCAGCTCATGCTGCTGGCCCAGTCTCCCTGCCAGGCGCGGCCGTGGCGCTGCGCGATGCCGACATTGCCGAGGTGTGCCTGGTGCGACTCACTCGACTCCGCGAGCCAGAGTACCCGCCCGCCATTCTGCGCGTGCCACCGCATCTCGTCGGTCATCGTCTCGACCACGACCAGGTCGGACTCTGCCACTTCCTCGGAGACCTCGTAGCCCATCGCGGCGAGGCGCGCGGCGAGACGCGGAAGGCCGGGCACCGCGAGCCGCGGCCCGTCGACCCGGAACCGGGGAAAGAAGTACAGCTCGTGGTGATTGTGGGCCACGACGCTCCCCGCCGCATCGACGAGCCGCATCTCGAGGCGAGCGCGGATGCTCTTCTCGACGGCGGGCACGTCGAACACGGCGGTCCCGATGTTCGTCAGGTCCGCCCGCACCGGAGTCACGCCGCCGATGACCCCCCGCACTTCGGGAAACGCATCGAGATTCCATTCGACGCGGCAGTCCCGCAGGTCGTGGGGCGAGAAGTGCGAGAGCGCGAGCCGCACCTCGCACCGTTCCCCCGCCCAGAACGCAATACGCTCCCAGTCCACGGGAATCAGCGCGTCCGCCCCGTTGATGTCCCGGATCACGTCGAAGTAGGCCTTCGGGTTCCGGCACATGTCCAGCAGTCCGTTGCTCTCCCAGTGCACGTCCGTGAACTCGGTGATCACGTACCCGACGATCGACGGATGCCGACGCATCTGCTCGATCTGGTACTTGAGCGCCGTGAACTGCATCCGCTGGCTCGCGGCCGAGAGCTCCGACAGCGTCGGAAACGCCTTGTCGATGTGATAGGCGCGATACCGCTGCTCGACGCCGTGCGGATAGACCACGCCGTCGCCCCACTCGATCCCGGTCTCGAACCACCACGGCTCGCTGCCGCCGTAGCACGAGCGGAGCTTGGCGACGTCCGGAAGGCCCCAGTTGCCGAACTCGGAGACCACCATCGGCTCGCTGCCCTGGCGCTTCACTTCGGGGGCCTGGCGGCGCGGCGCCGGGTTCCAGGGATCACGGACATAGTCCCGCCACGCGCCGAAGCTCTCATACACGTGCGCGAAGGTCCACGGTGGGCGGCTCGCGAAGGTCTGCACCCAGTCCCGCCAGGAGCGATAGTGATCGGGCATCGCGTAGTAGTTGTGAAAATCCTCGATGTCCGTGACCACGTGGAAGTTCGTGAAGCAGGGCGAATTGCCGACGACGAGCCGGTGAGGATCCACCTCCTTCAGCCGCGCATACACATCGGCGAGCCAGGCGCGGTGGCCCGCGTTCACCGCCAGGTCGAGGCCCCAGTTCTCGTTGGCGATGGTCCAGATGACGATCGAGGGATGGTTCCAGTCCCGCTCCACCATTCCGAAAAGCGTTTCCTCCGCGCGCCGCTTGGCGTTGTCCGTCAGGTCCTGCCAGTTCGGGAGCTCCGTCCAGATGAGCAGGCCGGCCCGGTCTGCCGCATCGTAGTACCGCGGGTCGGTGATCTTGATGTGTGTGCGCAGGCAGTTGAGCCCCATGTGGCGGGCCTTCACGAACTGGCTGTCGAGCTCGTCGTCGCTGAAGGGGGTGTAGATCAGCTCGGGGTAGTAGTCCTGGTCGAGCGCGCCGCGGAGGTAGAGAATCTTCCCGTTGAGCAGGAGATGCCCGCTCGGCGAGGTCGAAATCGAGCGCATCCCGAAGTTCGAGGAGAGAAGGTCGACGGCGTTCCCGCCATCGGATCCATCCGTCAGCGCCGCCTCGACCGCATAGAGGTGGGGAGTGTCGGTGTCCCAGAGCATCGGATCGCGAATCGGAAGGAGCGTCTCGAACGCGCTGCCCGTGACGTCGAACCGATGCTCTTCCCGCCCTCCGGCAGGATCGATGACGGTGAGCCGGAGATTCGCTTCCGCCTCGATCGGCCGGTTGAACCGTATCTCGGCCCGCACCTGCGATCCCGGCACGTCCGGGGTGAGGCGCAGGCGCACGAGATGCACGGCGTGACGCGCCTCGACATACACACTCTGCCAGATGCCGCCGACGGGGCCGTACCAGCTCTGCTTCCCGTGCGGGATCTCCGCAAAAGGGAATTCGGGATGCGCCTCCGCGTCGTCCCCGGGGTCGACGACGCGCACGACGAGCTCGTTCGATGCCTCGGGGTGCAGCGCCGCGCCCAGCTCGAACTCGAAAGGGAGGTACCCGCCTTCGTGCTCGCCGAGGAGCGTGCCGTTGAGCCAGACACGCGCGTGGTAGTCCACTGCCCCGAAATGGATCACGAACACCGGATCGGGCGGAACGGCGGTGCGGTCCACCGTGAAGCGGAGGCGATACCAGGCCGTGCCCGTGTAGTGCCGGAGATCCTCGAATTGCGCCTGCCAGGGTCCCGGCACCCGGATCTCACGGGAAGGCGCGTCGTCGAGCGTATCAGGGGCGAGGGAACGGTCCGGGTCGGGGAAGAAGTCCCACCGGCCATCGAGGTGCGTTCGTCTGCGGATCATCATGAGGGAATGACGCCGTTTGGAGCGCCGGAAGCTGTGACCGTTGTCACGCGAACGTGGAACCTCGCTGCGCGAGCAGCGCCGCGAAGAACCGCGCAATCATCTCCGTCGCGTCGACGCCGGAAACCCCCCGTCCCACGAGCCGTTGCGGGAGGAGGCGGGGACCTCCGGGCCATATGTGGCCGTGCCCCGCAATCAGGCCCATTCGCATGGCAATTTCGCATCCGGCCGCGTCGGTCCACTCGATCGGCCCGTCCTGGTGGCGTTCTCCGGCAATTTCGCATCCTGCGGCGCGGATCCAGCGCTCGAAGGACCGCCGTGGAGCCGGATGACGCTCCTGTCCGCCCCAGGGGGTCGTGACCTCACCACCTTCGATGGGATTGAGCGGGTCAGAGTCGCCCATGAGGTAGAGAAGTGGAATCGCCGACCCCGCCGGAGGGTCCACCCAGCAGTGCCCGGCCACTGGCGCAATCGCGCGAACCCGGCCTGGGAGCTCGGCGGCAGCCCGGAAGGCGAGCGACGCTCCGTTCGAGAAGCCGGTCAGGAAGATGGCATCCGGATCCGCCCCGTATCCTGCGCTGAGCGCATCGATCAGCGCAGCGACGAAGCCGACATCGTCCACGGCGGCCCTCGCGACGTGCCCGCGTCCCGACCCGTCGTTCCAGGTCTGCGGGTTCCGGCGGAACTCGGCCGGGTGCGCGGGATCGCGCGCCGTGCCTTCGGGAAACGCGGTGAGGAAGCCGGCGACGTGTCCGGCCCTCTCCCAGCGGGTCTGGGTCACGGCGATGCCTGCCGTGCCCCCTGCCCCGTGCAGCATGATCACGGCCGGAGACCGGCCGGCCCCGGCGCGTGATATCAGTGCCCGCCGTCTGCGCCCGCCCACCTCGAGCTCGATCGTTTCCATGCCGGAAGTTGGCTGGGCGCCGTGATCCGCGGCAGGGCATCGCGCGGCGCTCGGCAGTAGGTTTGACCTTCCACCTTGCGGAGCGCGCCAATGGTTCTCACGCTCGTGCTCGTCGGTCTCGCCGCCGGCGTCCTGGCCGGCCTTTTCGGCATCGGCGGCGGGGTCCTCATCGTGCCGGCCCTCGTCTACTTTGCCGCCATGCCGATCAAGACGGCCACCGGCACGTCCCTCGGCGCCCTGCTGCTGCCGGTCGGGCTCCTCGGGGCGATGGCATACTGGAAGGCGGGTCACATCGACATGCGCGCCTCGCTGCTCGTGGCGCTGGGCCTCTTCTTCGGCGCACTCGTCGGCGCGCGCATCGCGCTCGTCATGCCGGCGGCGATGCTGCAGCGCGCCTTCGCGGTGTTCCTCGTGGCGGTGGCCGTCCGGATGTTCCTCAAGGCATGATCCTCCCCGGTGAGTCTCCTCCGTCTCACTGACCGCGGTCTCTACTGCGAGGCTGGCGATTTCCATGTGGACGCGTGGGCCGCGGTGCCTCGCGTCGTCGTCACGCATGCGCACGGCGATCACGTGGCGTGGGGATGCGGCGCCTACCTGACCTCGTCCGCCGGTGCCGCCGTGCTCGCGGCACGGCTGCCCGCCGGCGCCGCGATCACGCCGCTCGCCTACGGCGAGTCGGTCACGATGGGATCGGTCCGTGTCTCGCTCCATCCCGCCGGCCACATTCTGGGATCCGCCCAGGTGCGGCTCGAGCTCCATGGGGAGGTCTGGGTCGTCTCCGGCGACTACAAGACCGAGCCCGATCCCACCTGCACGCCCTTCGAACCGGTGCGCTGCCGCACGTTCATCACCGAGTCCACCTTCGGCCTTCCCATCTATCGCTGGCGCCCCGAGCACGAGGTCATGGCCGACATCAATCGGTGGTGGCGGAACAACGCCGAGGCGGGACGCGTCTCGTTGCTGTACGGCTATGCGCTCGGGAAGGCTCAGCGGCTGATCGCCGGACTCGACCCGGGCATCGGGCCAATCCTGACGCACGGCGCGGTAGAGCGGATGACGGGCGTCTACCGCTCGCAGGGAGTGCCGCTGCCCCCGACCACGTATGCCGGGGCCGGCGCCCGGCGCGACACGCCGCGCGGCGCGATCGTGGTTGCGCCGCCCGCGGCCGATGCCTCACCCTGGTCCCGGCGCTTCGGGCCGTCGTCGAACGCCTTTGCCTCGGGATGGATGCGCGTGCGTGGCGCGCGGCGGCGGCGCTCCCTCGACCGCGGGTTCGCCCTTTCCGATCACGCGGACTGGCCCGGCCTCCTCGCGGCGATCGAGGCCACCGGTGCGGAATCGGTCTGGGTCACGCACGGATACACCACGGTCCTGACACGCTGGCTGTCCGAGCACGGACTCGAGGCGCGGGCCGTCGCGACCCGGTTCGAGGGAGAACGGGAGGACGCGGCCGATGCCGCCGACACCGCCGAGGCCGCCGCCCCATGAAGGCATTCGCCCGCCTCTACGCGGACCTCGATGAAACGACGGCGACGAGCGAGAAGGTCGCGGCGCTCGTGCGCTATTTCGGCGACGCGCCCGCCGCGGACGCGGCGTGGGCGGTGCATTTCCTGAGCGGGCGCCGGCCGAAGCGCCTCATTCGCTCGGGAGACCTCCGCGCCTGGGCCACCGAGGCTGCCGCGATTCCCGAGTGGCTCTTCGACGAGTCGTACCATGCAGTCGGCGACCTCGCCGAGACGATTGCGTTGCTGCTGCCGGAGCCGGCGGATCCCGCTGGCGACTCCGGCCCGCTCCGCGTCTGGGTGGAGGAGCGGCTGCTGCGGCTGCGCGACCTCGATCCTCCGGCGCAGCGCACGGCGCTGCTCGCCGCGTGGTCGGAGCTCGGCGGCCGCGAGCGCTACGTCTGGAACAAGCTGATCACCGGCGCCTTTCGCGTCGGCGCGTCGCAGCGGCTGGTCGTGCGCGCGCTGGCGGAGGTGAGCGGCGTGCCCGATGAGGTCATCGCGCACCGGCTCATGGGCGCCTGGGAACCTGATGCCGACTTCTTCCGGCGGCTGGTGGCCACTGACACGGAGGATGCCGACCGGAGCCGCCCCTACCCCTTCGCCCTCGCCTACCCCCTCGAGCTCGAAGCCGACGCGCTCGGTCCGGTCGAGGAGTGGCAGGCGGAATGGAAATGGGATGGCATTCGCGCGCAGCTCGTCCGCCGCGCGGGGTCGGTGTGGCTCTGGTCGCGCGGCGAGGACCTGCTT
Source organism: Gemmatimonadales bacterium (assembly GCA_025928955.1). GTDB lineage: Bacteria > Gemmatimonadota > Gemmatimonadetes > Gemmatimonadales > GWC2-71-9 > CAMLLJ01. Next base: position 5,823 of record JAICNA010000098.1, read on the forward strand.
ACCGGGCGCTTTCCGGAGGTCGAGCTCACCGGCGGCGTCCTGCCCGACGGCACCGTGCTCGACGGCGAGCTACTCCCGTGGCTGGACGGCGCGCCGCTTCCGTTCGCGCAGCTGCAGCGGCGGATCGGCCGGAAGACGCTGAGCCGGAAGATCCTCGCCGAGGTGCCGGTCGTGCTCCTCGCATACGATCTCCTCGAGGATGCGGGCGCCGACGTGCGGGGGCAGCCGCTCGTCCAACGGCGGGCGCGTCTCGAGGCACTCGTCGGCGCGCTGCCCGGAGGTGCGGCGATCCGGATGTCGCCGATCGTCGCGGCGCTCGACTGGGCTGCGCTCGTCGACGCGCGCCAGGCGGCGCGTGACCAGAACGCCGAAGGCTTGATGCTCAAGCGCCGGAATTCCGTCTACGGCGTCGGGCGGCGCCGCGGCGACTGGTGGAAATGGAAAGTGGATCCCTATTCCGTGGACGCCGTGCTCATCTACGCCCAGCTGGGGAGCGGACGCCGCGCGGGCCTCTTCACCGATTACACGTTCGGGATCTGGGACGACGGCAAGCTCGTCCCGTTCGCCAAGGCGTACTCGGGCCTCACCGATGCGGAGATCGCGAAGGTCGACGCGTTCGTGCGACAGAACACCGTCGAACGCTTCGGACCGGTGCGGGTGGTGAAGCCCGAACTGGTATTCGAGCTCGCGTTCGAGGGGATTCAGCGGTCGTCCCGGCACCGGAGCGGCATCGCGGTGCGCTTTCCCCGCATGGCGCGCTGGCGCACCGACAAGCGCGCCGCGGATGCCGACTCGCTCGACACCGTGCGGGCGCTCCTGTGACGTCCCGACGCAAGCCGCCGGCAGATGCACCGGGCGAGCCGGTGCCGAAGCCGCCGCGCCGGCGCACGCCGCGGCCCGGCAGCCTGCTCGAAGGGTATGCGCTCGTCGGTCCGGTGGCGCCGGAGCCTGGAACCTCCCGGTCCCGATCGGAGAAGGAGATTCGCGCGGCGCGGGCGCGCCAACGCAAGGCGAGCGGCGCGGCGCCCCGCGTTCGTCGCACCGAAGCGCCACCGCCCGCCCCGACCGTTCCCGTGGTGGCGGGCGAGGCGCCGGCGGACGCGATCGAACGGTGGTTCGCGCAGCGCACCTGGAGGCCGTTTGCCTTTCAGCGTGAGGTGTGGAGCGCCTACCTCGGCGGCGAAAGCGGGCTCGTACATGCGGCCACCGGGACCGGCAAGACCTACGCGGCGTGGATGGGGCCGGTGCTGGAGTGGCTGCGCGACTACCCGCGCGAGACGACGACGCGACGCGCACACGCCGCACCACTCCGCGTGCTCTGGCTCACGCCGCTCCGCGCGCTCGCCGCGGACACCGTGGACGCGCTGCGCCGCCCGGTCGAGGAGCTCGGCCTCCCCTGGAGCGTCGAGAGCCGCACCGGCGACACGCCGGCGCCGGTGCGCGCGCGGCAGCGCGAGCGACTCCCGACCGCACTCGTCACGACGCCGGAGAGCCTCGCCCTGCTGCTCACGCGAGAGGACGCCTCCACCCTCTTCGACGATCTCGCCTGCGTCGTCGTCGACGAGTGGCACGAGCTCATGGCCAGCAAGCGCGGCGTCCAGACCGAGCTCTGTCTCGCGCGGCTCCGGCGCTTCCAGCCCGCCCTGCGGACGTGGGGGCTGTCGGCCACGCTCGGCAACATCGAATCGGCGCGCGACGCCCTCGTCGGGGTGGACGCGGCGCGGCGCCCGAATCCCGCGCGCCTGATTCGCGGACTGGTGCCGAAGGGCCTCGCCGTGGACTCGCTGATCCCCGAGACGATGGATCGCTTTCCCTGGTCCGGCCAGATCGGCCTCACGCTGGTGCCGGAGGTGGTGCGCGCGATCGACGAGGGCGGGAGCACGCTCGTCTTCACGAACACCCGTGCCACGGCCGAGATCTGGTTCCAGGCCCTCACCGGAAGCGGGGCCGCATGGGCCGACCGGATCGGCCTGCACCACGGCTCGCTCGATCGTGCGGAGCGCGAGCGCGTCGAGGAAGGCCTGCGGAGCGGTGCGCTGCGCTGTGTCGTCTGCACGTCATCGCTCGACCTCGGCGTGGATTTCACCCCCGTCGACCGCGTCCTCCAGGTCGGCAGCCCCAAGGCGATCGGGCGCCTGATCCAGCGCGCGGGGAGGAGCGGCCACCAGCCGGGCGCGCTGAGTCGCGTGACCTGCGTGCCGACGCACGCGCTCGAGCTCGTGGATGTCGCCGCCGCGCGCGCTGCGCTCGAGCGCGGCGCGATCGAGGCACGCAATCCGCTCGAGCGCCCCCTCGCTCTCCTCGCCCAGCACGCCGTGACGATCGCCCTCGGCGGCGGTTTCCAGCCCGGCGAGCTGCTCGCCGAGGTGCGGACCACGTGGGCGTACCGGGACCTTCCCGACGACGAATGGCAGTGGGTGCTCGACTTCATCTCGCGCGGCGGCGAAGCGCTCAGGGCCTATCCCGAGTACTCGCGAGCGGTCCCGGACGAGGAGGGCATTTTCCGGGTCCCCAACCGGATGATCGCGATGCGACACCGGATGTCCATCGGATCCATCGTGAGCGAGCCCGCGCTCACCGTGCGCTACCTGCGCGGCCGCAAGTCGATCGGCAGCGTCGAGGAGAACTTCCTCGCACGCCTCCGACCGGGCGACCGGTTCATCTTTGCCGGAAAGGCGCTCGAGTTCGTGCGGATCCGCGATCTCACCGCGTGGGTGCGCAAGGCGGCGTCGGCCGAAGGCGCGGTCCCCAAGTGGTCGGGACTCAGGATGCCGCTGTCGGCCGAGCTCGCCGCCGCGGTGCGCGAGAAGCTCGACGAGGCACGCCGCGGGGTCTTCCTCATGCCGGAGATGGAAGCCGTACGTCCCGTGCTCGAGCTGCAGGGCTCGTGGTCGCTCATTCCTGCTGCGGACGAGCTCCTCATCGAGCGCGTCCGCACGCGCGAAGGGCATCATCTCTTCGTCTATCCGGTCGAAGGCCGGCTCGTCCACGAAGGAATGGCGGCGCTCTTCGCCTACCGCATCGCGCAGCTCGGCCCCATCTCGTTCACGCTGGCCGCCAACGACTACGGCTTCGAGCTGCTCTCGGCCGAGCGCGCGCGTCTGGATGAAGCGCTCGAGGCGGGCCTCCTCTCCGCCGAGCATCTCGTGCACGACATCCCGGCAAGCCTCAACGCGGCGGAGATGGCCCGGCGCCAGTTCCGCGAGGTTGCGCGCGTCGCCGGCCTCGTCTTCCAGGGCTATCCCGGCACCGGCCGGTCGCCCAAGCAGCTCCAGGCATCGAGCGGGCTCATCTTCGACGTCTTCGCGCGACACGATCCGGAGAATCTCCTCCTCGCCCAGGCGGCGCGCGAAGTGCTCGAACGACAGCTCGAGCGCAGCCGGCTCGTCGCCGCGCTCACGCGAATGTCGGCGGGAAAGCTCTCCATCGTCGAAGTCGAGCGCCCCACGCCGCTCGCCTTTCCGCTGATCGTAGATCGCGCGCGCGAGCAGCTCACGAGCGAGAAGCTCTCGGACCGCGTCCGGCGGATGACGGCGCCGCTCGAGCGCGCCGCGACGGCCCCGCCCGTGCCGCGCTTCGCGAATCTTCGCGCCGCGCGGCGGGAGCGGCGCCCATGAGCGATCTCGAGGTCGACCTCGCCGGCGAGTCGGTCCGGCTGCTCCCCGAACGGGCCATCTACTGGCCGAAGGAACGGACGCTCATCGTTGCGGACCTGCACTGGGGAAAGGCGGCGGCATTCCGGGCGGGCGGCATCCCGATTCCCCGCGGAACGACAGCGGCGGGTCTCGCGCGGCTGGACCGCGCGCTCGCGCGCACCGGCGCGCAGCGTGTGGCACTGCTCGGCGATCTCCTCCACGCGCGCGCCTGGCGCGGCGCCGAGACGATGCGGACGATCGCAGCATGGCGAGACACCGCTCGCGCGCTGGACCTGGTGCTGGTGCGGGGGAATCACGATCGGCGAGCGGGGGATCCCCCGCTCGAGCTCGGCATCACCGTCCTCGATGGGCCGGTGCGGGTCGGGCCGTTCGCGCTCCGGCACGAGCCGCGGGTCGAGATCGGCGCCTACGTCCTCGCCGGGCACATCCATCCGGGCATCACGGTGCGCGGGCCCGGCCGCGAGCGCCTCCGCCTGCCCTGCTTCGCCTTCGGCGCGCGAGTCGGGATCCTCCCGGCCTTCGGCGAGTTCACCGGCACCGCCCTCACCGAACCGGCGCCGGACGATCGCATCTACGTCATCGCGGGCGACGACGTCCTGCAGGTCGACGTTGCCCGCTCGGGCGCCTAGGGCGCCGCCTTCCGCCCCGCGAGCGTTTCATACGCGACGTCCGGCGGCGGATCGCCGTTCGGCCAGTCGTGCTCCTTCCCGGGAAAGTCGGGTCGCGGCTGCGAATTGATGTAGGCGGCGACGTCGGTCGCCTGCTGATCGTCGAGGATCCCGGGCCGGTCCATCGGCATGTTGCGCCGGATGAACGCCGCCGCCGTCCTCACCCGCGCCATCCCCGCACCGATGTTGTACGAGCGGGGCCCCCACACCGGCGGGCCGGCGCCGCCATCGCCATCCTCCCCGTGACATCTGGCGCATTCCGCGACGTAGATCGACCGGCCGGCCGCCGTATCGCCGGCCGTCACCCCCTCGAGTTTGGGGAGACCCTGCCCCGGAATGTCCATGCCCACCGGCGTGCCGCGGGACAGAAATGCCATGTAGGCGATGATGTCGCGCATCTCCCCGCTCTCGCGCGGCAGTTTCCGGCCGTTCATGCTCCGGAGGAAGCAGTCGTCGATCCGGTCCTCGATGATCTGGACCGACGCCGACCGGCTGCGGTACTGCGGGAAGCGTCCATACACGCCGATCCACGGCATCGCATTCGCACGCGTTCCCGCATCGGGGTGACAGTTCGCACAGGTGAGGGCATTGCCGACGAAGTCGGGGAGGCTGTCCTTCGTGTGCAGCAGCAGGGCCCGTCCGCGCCGAATCGAGCGGCCGAGCGAATCGTCGGGTATCGTCGAGTCGTGCGGTACGGTGAACGC
>JAICNA010000181.1 GCA_025928955.1 Gemmatimonadales bacterium
CGAGCCGGAGATCGCGGTCGTTCGACCGGAGTGCCCGGCCGAGCGGCTCGACCGAGCGCGCATCCTCGATCTCGCCGAGTGCCTCCGCGGCGGCCAGCCGGATGCCGGCGTCGGAATCGCGGAGCAGTGGGGCGAGCGGCTCGACCGCGCGCGCATCCTCGATCATGCCGAGCGCCCACACCGCGGCGAGCCGGAGATCGCGGTCGTTCGACCGGAGTGCCCGGCCGAGCGGCTCGACCGAGCGCGCATCCTCGATCTCGCCGAGCGCCCAGGCCGACATCCGGGCAACCGCGAGGTCGTCATCGCGAAGCGCCGCCGCCAGCGCATCGTGCGACTCGAGGTCCTCGGCCATGCCGAGACCCATCGCCCCCGCCTCGCGGAGGCGGGGCTCGTTCGAGCGGAACGCGGTGCGGAGCGGAGCGAGCGTCTCGGGTGAATGGCTGTGTCCCAGCACGCGCGCCGCCGCGCGGCGCACGCACGGATTGTCGGTGGAGAGCGACGCCGAGAGCGTACGGATCGCGGCAGGATCGGTGACGCGGCCGCCGAAGGCGTTGCGCAGCGCGCCGTCGTCCCTCACGTCCGAGAGCCGGCCGACGTTGCGCGAGCTCGATCCCCCCCACCAGTTGCCGATCATGTCCACCGTCATCTCGCAGATGGCCGGATCGCTCCGCTCGAGTGCCGCGAACATCGTCGCGACCTGGGCGGAGTCGGGGCCGGGGCGATCGTCGTGCATGCGGAACGAGCTCGCGTTGATCCTGATGTTCGGGTTGACCCGAATGTTCGGGTTCACGCGCACCTGGATCGCCTGGGCGTAGAGCGCACCGCCCGCAATGAGCAGAACTCCCGTCGCCAGCACCTTCTGATATCTCGACATGGTCGCCTTCTCTCAGTCGCGGTCGCCAAGAGCATCCGCCGCTTCGCGCCGGACCTCGGGATCACTGGACTTCATTGCGTCGATCAGGGCCTGCATGGCCGGCGCGCCGCGCATCTGCGAGAGCGCGGAGATCGCGCTGTGGCGGACGTCGGGCGAGTTGTCCTGGATGAGCGCGGCGAGGTTCGGCACGGCGCGCTGGTCGCCGGTCTGCGCCACGGCGTCGATCGCCGCCTCGCGCACTTCGGCGTCGCTGTCCCGCATCGCCTCGATGAGGGCGGCGGGTGCCGTAGTGAGCTCGAGCTGTCCGAGAGCCCATGCGGCACTCTTCCGCACTTCCGCCGACTCGTCCTTGAGCGCGGCAGTGAGCGCGTCGGCTGCGCGCGGATCCTCGATATTGCCGAGCGCCCACGCCGCCGAGTTCCGCACCTCGTGGCTCTCGTCCCTGAGCGCGCCGATCAGCCCGTCCACCGCGCGCCGATCCTCGATGTTGCCGAGTGCCCAGGCGGCGTTCTGCCGGACCTCCGCATCGGGGTCCCGCAGCACGGCAACGAGCGGCTCGGTGGCGCGCGGGCTCTCGATGTTGCCGAGCGAGTGCGCCGCGGCGCGGCGGACGCCGGCGTCGCTGTCCTTCAGCGCGGCGATCAGCGCGGCCAGCCCGAGCGTGTCGAGCGCCGAGGTGTCCTTGCTGCCATCGAAGCTCAGCGACATGCCGACCTTGAGGTTCTGCAGATTGCCCATCACCGGCCGGGGCTTCGGCTCGGGCTTCGGATCGGGCGCCGGCTGGGGGTCCTGATCCGTGGCCGATTCCGTGTCGTATTCGGACGGAAGCAGCGCGCCGCCGTCTGCCGAATCCTCGGCGAGCGAGCCGGGCCGATTGGTCGCGATGCCCGGCGCCGCGAAGGCGGTGACGAGCAGGATGGCCGCAGCGGCCGGAATGGCCCACCGCATCCTGCGCTCTGCCGGGCGCCCGCGCTCGGTGAGACGCCGCACCCGGCCGACGAGCTGCGACGGACGCTCCGCCATGCCGGCGAGCGGAACGGCCGCGGGAGTGCCGCGAACCCATTCCGCCACCTTCACGAGCGACTTTGCCACCGTGAGGCCCGAGCCGGTCGTGCGGGCGGCCCAGTCGTCGCAGAGATACTCCGCCGACTCCTGGATCGAGATGCGCGCGACGCGGTTGAGCGGCTGGAAGAAGAAGATGCGCTCGAGGATGCCGGCGCCGATGAGCCAGAGCGGATCCCGGCGGCGGAGGTGCGCGAGCTCATGGGCGAGCACGCCGCGCTGCTGCGCCGGCTCGAGCTCGGTGAGCACCGCGCCGGGAACGCAGATCTCGCCGACGCCGAGCGCCACCGGACTGCCCAGCGCGTCGGAGCGCGTGAGGCGGACGCGGGTCGTGGTACCGCTCGCGACGAGGAGATCCTCGAGCAGCGTAAGCACCGGCAGCGAGCGCACGGGATCGCGGCGTCCGAGCCGCTGCGAGAAGCGCCGATGCGAGGTCACGAGCCGCGCGAGCCCGGCGGCGGCCACGAGGGCCCAGGCGGTGATGAGCAGGACGGACATCGGAATCGCCGGAGCGGGATCCGCCGCTTCCGTCGCTGCGGCACGGCGGCCGATCCCGACCGGCATCGGCATCGGCAGCTCGCCCGCGGCGATCACCACGGGGGACGTCGTGGCCGGAACGAAGCGCGGCGTCCAGTCGGCGCGCTGCAGCGCCGTCTGGGCCGTGGCCGTCACGATGCCGCCGACGAGCGCGGTCTTCCAGAAGAGGTCCCGGAGCCGGTGCGACCGCACGCCGCCCCGCTCGGTGAGCAGCCAGACGCCGCCGAGCAGCAGGGTGCTGTGGAGCGCATAGGTCAGGAGCCAGGCGAGGGCGTCAGCGGTGCTCATCGGAAACCTCCGTACCTGCTTCGTGGGTGGCGATCAGCTCCTTCACCTTCTCCAGGTCCCCCGGCGTCATGTCCTGCGCCCTGAGCAGGTGACTCACCAGCTCGGCGACATCGCCGGCGAACAGCTGCTCCGTCAGATCGGCGACCATGGAGCTCCGCACGTCGGCTTCGGAGACGAGCGGGTAGTACACGTACTGCCGCGACACGGTCGAATGTTTCACGGCTCCCCGCTTCTCGAGCCGGGACAGGAGGGTGGCGACGGTGGTGGGGGCGAGGCCCCGCTCGTCGAGGAGCGCGGCGTGGATCTCCGCGACGGTGGCTTCCTTGCGCTCCCAGAGGATCCGCATGATCGCGATCTGGAGTTCGGTCAGCTGGTGCGGTTCGGCCATCGTCTGGTCCGGGAAAAGTCTACACCTGTAATACGACAACTGTAGTTCATTGTCAAGTCCCGCGTTCTCCGACATGGCCCGCCGGCGAACGGTGCCGTACGTCACCGGCGCGGCTTTCCGATTGTGGCATAATGACTTCGGACCGACGGACCCGGCGCCGACCGGGCTCCAGCCAATCAGCGGTACGAAGGAGGACACGATGGCGACGATGACCCACGCGCACTCGGCCGAGATGGCCCAGTGCATCGATAACTGCTCGCGGTGTCACGCGATCTGCATCGAAACGATCGATCACTGCCTCAAGAAGGGTGGGAAGCACGCCGCCCCCGACCATATCCGCCTGCTGCAGGACTGCGCCCAGATCTGCGCCACGAGCGCCGATTTCATGCTGCGGAATTCGAACCTCCATTCGCGCACGTGCGGCGTCTGCGCCGAAATCTGCGAGCGGTGCGCGAAGGAGTGCGAGCGGATGGCGGACGACGACATGATGCGGGAATGCGCGGAGGCATGCCGGAAGTGTGCGGAGAGCTGCCGGGACATGTCCCGCGCGGCCTAGTACCCTTCGATTATCGGCGCCGCGCGGCGCCACCTCCCCGTTTCCGAATCGAGCGCCCGTGCACGCTGCAGGGGCGCTCGATTCACGTCGGAAGGTCATTCCCGTACAATTCGCACGGGCGCTCCAAGACAGCGCGCGCGGCGCAATGCATTGTGGCTCATGCGCATCGCGGGCCATGCCAGTCTCGTATCGATCGCCGCACTCGTCGCGGTGCCACCCGCGCACGCCCAGTCGCTGCTCGACCGGCCACCCAACATCTCCGGACTCTGGGTCCCCGCGCGCGGCGTCGTGCAGTTCAACTTCCTGCACCGCTTCTCGCGGAGCCCTGCGCCTGAGCGCAAGGTCACCGGCTTTCCCGCCTTCACGGTCGCGACCGGGCTCCCGGCGCGGACGGCGCTGGGCTTCGTCTACGCCACGAATTCGACGATCGTCCCGACCTATCCGAATGAATGGGAGTTCTTCGCGCGCGCCCTGCCGCTCGCGGAGTCCCGCGGCGCGCCGGCCGACCTCGGCGTGCAGGTGGCCTACAATCTCGCGAGCGACGGCGTCGACGCCGAGCTGTCGCTCGCGCGCTCGCTGAGCCGGGCGCGGCTCATCGCGGTCGTTCGCGGGCTCACGGCCGTCGACGGCGGGGACATGGATGTCGCCGCGGGCGGCGGCGCGGCCGTGCGGCTCACGTCACATGTGGCGGTCGCCGCGGACGCGGTCGCGCTCGTGGGCACGCTGTCGGGGGAGGAGCGCGTCGCCTGGTCCGCGGGCCTGCACCTGGCGATCCCGGGATCCCCACACACCCTCTCGCTCCACGCCTCCAACGCCGCCGCGGGGTCGCTGCAGGGGTCCTCGCGCGCCGGGGACGCGACGCGCTTCGGCTTCGAGTTCACGGTTCCGCTCACCATCGCCCGCTATTTCGGCCGCCGGTCCCCGGTCACGTCCGAGCCGACGGCCCTCACCGGCGATACGGTCCGGGTCTCGATCGCCGCTCTGAGGTTCGCACCCGACGCGATCGTCATCGCACCCGGCACGACCGTGGTCTGGCGGAACGACGATCCCATCGACCATACCGTGACCGCCACGGGCGGCGGGTTCGACTCGGGACTTATCCGTCCCGGAGAAACGTGGGCGCGCACCTTCCCTCGCGCCGGGACATTCGACTACGCGTGCCGCCCGCATCCGGTGATGCGGGGTCGCGTCACCGTGCGGGAGTCGTCGTGATGCGCCGGCCGACCTTCCTGGCGATGGCGGCATGCGCCGCCGCCGCGTGCTTTTCGGAGCACGAGCCCGATCTATCCGATGGCGCCTTCACCTGCGAGCGCGCCGAGCAGCCGGCCGGTCCCGACAGCGCGATCGTCGTCATCCGCGGATTCGCCTACGAGCCGGCGCAGCTCACGGTGGCACCGGGCACCCGGATCGTGTGGATCAATTGCGAGCCGGAGGGGACGCCGGGACACACGACGACGGCCGAGGACGGCAGCTGGGATTCGCAGACGCTGGTGCGGGGGGACGTCTTCTCGACGGAGGCGCCGGAGCCGGGTGCGCACGAGTACTTCTGTCGCCCGCACCCGTTCATCCGCGGGCAGATCGTGGTCGCCGACGGCGCCCTGGCTCAGGGCGCGGCGCGCCTCGCCCGGCGATAGCGGAGCGGGGTCGCGCCGAAGCGGCGGCGGAAGGCGTTGGTGAAATGGCTCTGGTCGAAGAAGCCTGCCTGCTGGGCGATGGCCGCGAGCGGGAGATCGGTGGCCGCGAGCTGGCGGGCCGCGAAATCGAGCCGCAGCTGGCGCTGCATCTCGCCGATCGTGCAGCCGTAGGCGCGACGGAAGCCGCGCGCGAGCGTCGCCGGGTGCACGCCGACCTCGCGGGCAATCGGCGCGAGCGAGAGGCTCCGGAAATAGCCCGACTCGA
>JAICNA010000174.1 GCA_025928955.1 Gemmatimonadales bacterium
CACGGCCTGCGTCACGAGCAGGATCCGCCTCCGGTCGTGCCGGTCGGCGAAGAGCCCGCCGACCGGCGCGAGCAGGAAGACCGGGATCTGTCCGGCGAAGCCGACCGCGCCGAGCAGCACCGGCGAGCCGGTGAGCCGGTAGACCAGCCACGCCTGCGCGACCGACTGCATCCAGGTGCCGATCAGCGAGACGAGCTGGCCGGAGATGAAGAGCCGGTAGTTCCGGTGATTGAGAGCCCGGAGCATTCCGGGAATGCGAAGCGGCAGTCACTCCTCCGGTGGAATCGCTCCGGAAGGTAGCAGGCGCGTCGGGACGATGGCGGCGTGAGCGGCATCACGCGCCGCGAGTCCGTCGTTTCGTATCTTCCCGGCGATGCCACCCCGATTCAGTGATCGTATGGCCTGGGGAGCGGGGCTCTTCGCCGGCGCCGCGCTGCTGCTCCTCGTGTGGATGATTCGCGATGTCCTCCTCCTGGGCTTCGCGGGCATTCTGCTCGGGCTGGTGTTCCGTGCACCCGCGGACTGGCTGACCGCGCGGACGGCAGTGCCGCATGGGGTGGCGGTGATGCTCGTGATTCTTGCGATGCTCGGGCTCGTGGCCGGTGTCTTCGTTGTGCGCGGCGCCGAGATCCGCGACCAGGCGAACCAGCTTCGCGAGGAGATTCCGGGCGCCGCCGCCCGCCTGCAGGCGCAGCTCGAGCGGACCGAGCTCGGGCGCGAGGTAGTGGAGAACGTGCCCGATCCGGCGGCACTGCTCCCCGATTCCGCGGGAGCAGTCCAGCGGGCGACGGGTGCCGTCACCCGGACCTTCGCCGTGCTCGCCAACATGCTCATCGTGCTCTTTCTCGGTATCGTCCTCGCGCTCACGCCGAAGGTGTACACCGAGAACGCGCTCCGGCTCGTGCCCCAGAAGCGCCGCGCGCGGGCCCGCGCGCTGTTCGCCGACCTCGATCACACGCTCCGCTGGTGGCTGCTCGGCCGGCTCATCTCGATGTCGGCCATCGGGCTGCTCACGTGGATCGGGCTGACGGTGCTCGACGTGCCGCTCGCCTTCGTGCTCGCGCTCATCGCGGCGCTCCTCAGTTTCGTGCCGAACATCGGTCCGGTCGTGTCGGCGGTGCCCGCCGTCCTCCTGGGCCTGGTGCAGAGCCCCGAGCGCGCCCTGATGATCGCAGGGCTCTATCTTGCAGTGCAGGCGATCGAGAGCTGGCTGCTCGATCCGATCATCGACCGGAAGACCATCTATCTTCCTCCCGCGCTCACGGTGCTCGCGCAGCTCGCGATGGCGGTGCTCGCCGGACTTCCTGGTGTGGCCCTCGCCACGCCGCTCGCCGCGGTCGCCGCGGTGACGACGCGCCGGCTCTACGTCGAGGGTGTGCTCGGAGACCGCGAGGAATGATGACCGCGCAGGACGCTCACAGAGAGGGAAGGGGAACCCGCATGGGTGGTCGCTGGGCGCGCGTCGTGCTGGTGGTGCTGCTGATCGGTGCGCACGGCGCGCCGCTCGCCGGACAGACACCCGCGGAGGCCGTGCCGGGCGCCGACGCGACCCCGCTCCGGGACGATCGTCCCGAGCCGTGGCGGGACGCACTGATCGCGGTTCCGCTCGCGGCGGTGCTCGGCGCGGCGCTCGCCTTCCGTCCGGTGCGGCGGGGGACGCCCCCGCGCGACCCGGCAGTCATTCAGACGCAGATCATCCTCGCGGTGGTCGGCTCGGTGATCATGCTTGTCGTCGGCGCCAGTCTCGCGCGGGCGTTCGGAATCCTCGGGGCGGCGAATCTCGTCCGGTATCGCGCGAAGATCGACGACCCGAAAGATGCCGCCGTCATGCTCGTGGCCCTCGCCGTCGGTCTCGCGACCGGCGTCGGGGTCTACGGGATCGCCGTCGGCGCGACCGCCTTCATCCTTCCGCTCCTCTGGGGCCTCGAGTCGATCGAGCCGGACCCGAAGAAGCGCTTCGTGCTCAAGCTCACGGGGAAGGACATCGGCACGCACCGCGCGGACGTCGAGCGGGTGCTGCGAGACCTCGGCGTCTCCTTCGAGAGCCGCACGCTCGGCCAGGAGGAGCTCGGCTACGATGTCCAGCTCCCGATCCGGCGCCGGACCGACCGGGTCGCCAACGCGCTCGCGGCGATGGGCAAGGAGAAGGAGATCGAGGTGACCGTCGAGTGGGAAACGCCCAAGAAGGAGAAGTAGGAACCTGATGAAACTCCTGGTCCAGCCCGACGACGGCGTCGCTCCGCTGCTCGAGGCGATCGAAGGCGCCAAGACCTCGATCGACCTGTACATCTTCCGGCTCACCTATCCCGCCGTGGAGCGCGCGCTTGCCGACGCCGTCAGCCGGGGGGTCGTCGTGCGGACGCTGATCGCGCACCTGAACGGCAGCGGGGAGGATGCGCTGCGCAAGCTCGAGCTCCGGCTCCTGGGGCTTGGCGCGACGGTCTCGCGCACCGACGAAGACCTGCTGCGGTACCACGGCAAGATGATGATCGTGGACCAGCGGACGCTCTATGTGCTCGGGTACAATTTCAACCGGAAGGACATCGAGCGGAGCCGGAGCCTCGGCGTCGCGACGGAGCAGGCCGATCTCGTGGGGGAAGCACTGCGGCTCTTCCAGGCCGACTTCGACCGGAAGGTCTACACGCCTGGTCTCGACCGCTTCGTGGTGAGCCCGCTCAACTCGCGGGCGGCCCTGCTCGAGCTCATCGAGGGCGCCCGGGAGCAGCTCCTCATCTACGACTCGCGCCTCAGCGACAACCAGATGCAGCGCGTGCTCGAGCGCCAGGCGATGAAGGGGGTGGAGGTGCGGGTCATCGGGAAAGTCGAGAAGAACCTGCGCGAGGTCGTCGTGCGGAAGTATGGCGCGGACCGCCTCCACGTCCGCGCGATCGTCCGCGACGGCGAGCGCGTCTTCATCGGCAGCCAGAGCCTCCGCCGCGCCGAGCTGGAGCGCCGGCGCGAGATCGGGATCATCTTCGATGATCGGCGGATCGCCGAGCAGATAGCCGCCATTTTCGATGGCGACTGGGTGCGGGCGAACGGGGTGAAGGAAAAAGGCGCCAGGCGCGCGAGCGCCTGACGCCCCTCCATTGCCTGATGGCTCAGCTGCCCGACTGGGCCTGCTCCTGCGCCTCCCGCCGCATGTCCTCGTTCGCGTAGATCGCGATTTCCACCCGCCGGTTCTCCTGACGCCCAGCGTCGCTCGTGTTCTCCGCGACCGGCTCGAGCTCCCCGCGCCCGTTCGTGCGGAGGCGTGACCGCTCCACCCCCTGCGACACCAGATAGTCGGCCGCCGCGCGGGCACGCCGCTCGGACAGGGATTGATTGTAGTCATCCGAACCGACGTCGTCGGTGTGGCCGACGATCAGGAGGTCGGTATCGGGGTACTTGTCGAGATTCGCGGCCAGCGTCCGGAGATTCTCCCGTCCCTGGGGCTGGATCGTCGTCGAGTCGAATCCGAAGAGAATGCCCGACTCGAACGTGACGAGGATCCCCTCGCCGACGCGCTCGACCTCGGCGCCCGGAATGTCCCTGTCGATCTCGGCGGCCCGCCGGTCCATCTGGTCGCCGATGATGGCGCCGGCCGCACCGCCCACAGCCGCCCCGATGATGGCTCCCTTGGCGGTGGACCCGGTTGCGGCGCCGACCACGCCGCCGACCACCGCACCGCCCGCGCCGCCGATGACGGCGCCGCGCTGTGCGTTCTTCGCGCAGCCGCCGACGGCCACCGCCGTGGCCAGCGTCGCCGCAAGGTATCGTGATGTGACTCTGCTGCGTGACACGAGGCACTCCTCTGCTGGAGAGACGAATGATGGACAGGCCCCAATAAGGGTCCGGGCCTGCCCGGCCGCTGTGACGGGCGCCCCTCCGGCGCGGGACGCGTGACCGGGGTCACGCGCCGGCGACCGTGACGGCGGCGTGATGCAGCGCACGGGCGGATCCCCGGGCACATGCGACATTGCTCTCTGCCGGTGAACGCCGGCCCAACTTCTAACGGGAGACGAGTCGTGCGTACATTGACAGCGGCCATCCTTCTCGGCGGTGCTGCGCTGATCGCAGGCTGCGAGAAGACGGGGGAAGGCGAGTACGAGATTGAGCGGCCGGTAGTCGGGACCGAGACCGACACCATCAACACGCCGAGTGTCGACGTAGGCACGACGAAGGACACGATCAACGTGCCCACGATCGAGACCGAGAAGCGCGAGGTTACCGTTCCGACGGTGGACGTCGACCCGCCGAAGTAAGCTCCGACAGGCTCAACGCCGGTTCGGCGCAAGGCTCACGGCTCCTGGACACCGTCCACGAGCCGTGAGCCTTACGCATTCCCGGCCGGACCGTATCTTCGGGCATCCCCTCCCAGATGCCCGGCACCGCGCTGCTCGATCGGATCCGCGCCGCGCTCGCGGCGCAGTACACCGTCCTCGACGAGATCGCGGCCGGCGGTCAGGGGCATGTCTTTCGTGCTCATGACCGCCGGCTCCGGCGGGACGTGGCGATCAAGGTGCTCCGGCCCGAGCTCGCCACCGCCGGCGCGGCGGCCCGCTTCGTCCGGGAAGCGCAGGTCCTCGCCCGGCTGAAGCACCCCAACATCCTCGCCGTGCACGATGCGGGGGAGGTGGATGGACTCTCCTTCTATGTCATGGACTTCGCGGACGGGGAGACGCTGGCGAGCCGCCTCGCCCGCGGCCCGCTCCCGGAGCCAGAGTTGATGGCGCTCGCCCGCGACCTGCTCGCCGCGCTCGAGGCGGCGCATCGGGCGGGCGTCGTCCATCGCGATGTGAAGCCCTCCAACATCTTCTTCCAGGACTCCCGGGCCCTGCTCGGCGATTTCGGCGTGGCACACGTCCACCCCGCCATCACGACGGACGCTTCGGTCGAAGGGACCGAGCCGGGCCGACTGATCGGGACGACCGGCTACATGTCCCCGGAACAACTCCTCGGCACTGCGACATCCCGCAGCGACATCTATTCCGCCGCGTGCGTGCTCTTCGAGGCGGCGACGGGCTCGCCGTGGAAAGGCCTGGGCGATTCGGCCGACTGGTCCCGCGTGCCTCCGCGTCTCGCGGGCCCCCTGCGGCGCGCCCTCGAGCTGGACCCGCGCGCCCGGTGGCGGGATGCCGCCGAGTTCACGCGCGCGTTGGCCAGGGCGCCGCGCAGCCGCCAGGCTGCGATTCCGGTGGCGGTGATCGTGGCCGCGGCAGGTCTCGGGGGATTCGTGTGGTTCGCCAGAGCTCCCGCCGGATCGGCTCCCGGCGCCACGCCGACCGCCGATCTTGCCGTGGTGCCCTTTCAGAGTAGCGATGCCGTGGGACACGATCTCGCGAGTTTTGTGGCCTCCGCGCTCGAATGGTCCCCGCGATGGGCCTTCCGGCCGTATCGCGAGGTTCTGCCCTGGTGGGACTCGGCAGGGTCGCAAGCGGAGGCCCTCGCCCCGAGCCGGCTGCGCGCGCTGAACTGGGCCGATGGACGCATCCGCGTCACGCCGGGGGACGATACGCTCGATCTCCGTATCCACGGATTGAACGGCTCGGGCACGCTCAAGGTGCCGGGCAGTTCCGAGGACCTCGTTCGGTGGGCATATGCCGTGGCGGATTCGATCGTGCGGCGGACGTTCCCCGAGTGGTCGAACGAGTTCCGGGAACTGATGGCGGGGTCGAGCCGGGATTACGAGGCCAATCGCCTCCTCATCGCGGGAATGGACGCCTTCGCACGCGACCGCTGGGACGAGGCCGGCGCCTTCCTCGAGGCCGCTCTTGCCCGAGATCCGGGTCTGGATCGCGCCGCCTTCGAGCTCGATCTCCTCTACCGATGGCGCCGGGAGCCGCTCGACGCCAACCTTGCCCGGCTCGTCCAGCGCGCGGGCGAGCGGATCGCGGAGCCCTACGGCGCCCTGCTGCGGACCGAACAGGAGCTCGACCTCCAGCGGCGTGTGGACGTGCTCGAGGCGATCG
>JAICNA010000103.1 GCA_025928955.1 Gemmatimonadales bacterium
ACCGGCGGAACGGCGAACTTTCCGACGAGGAGCGCCACGATCACGAAACCGAACGCCGTGAGCGTCGTCACGGAGACGCCGAGCGGTGTGAGCTCGCCGCCCGCGACGAGCTTCGATACCACGGCGAGGATGATGAGGCCGATGATGTCGTCGATCACGGCGGCCCCGAGCACCACCTGGCTTTCGGTGTCGTTGAGCCGCCCAAGATCCGACAGGACTCGCGCGGTGATGCCCACCGACGTGGCGGTGAGCGCCGCCGCGATGACGAGCGTCTCGAGATTGCCGAGTCCGAGCCAGGCACCGATGGCGTACCCGAGGCCGAAGGGCAGTACGACGCCGACGAGCGCCACCATCGCCGCCGTGCCACCAACCGAAAGCAGCTTGCGCAGGTCGGTCTCGAGGCCGATCTGGAAGAGCAGGATGACGACGCCGATCTCGGCGAGGATGTGGATGATCGGAAGGCCGGGGTCGACGAAGGCGAGGACGGACGGCCCCAGCAGGACGCCGGCAATGAGCTCACCGAGCACCGCCGGCTGTCCGATACGTTCGGCCAGTTCTCCGAAGAACTTGGCCCCGGCCAGGATCGTCGCCAGGACCAGCAGTATGGCTGGAATGGACAGGGCGCCCTCGGCCGGTATCGCGAGCAGCATCAGCTGCCGGCGGGGGACGCGGGCGAGACGAGAGTGCGGAGCTGGATGACGGGAGTGGCCAGGAAGCGTGTCCGCGCGGCCCGCACAGTCGCGCGGACCGTGAGCTCGGTCAGCGCGGGAAATGCACTGATCCGGGTGAGCTCCTGGGGCGTGACCATGATGTACACGAAGCCGGGCTCGGGCAGCGGTCCGCGCGCGAGGATGTACGGCTGGCCCGGAGGCATCTCGGGTCGCAGTTCGTCGGCCACGGCGGTCGACACGTACTGCACGCGCCACTCGACCGTCTGGCCGACATAGCGCTCCGGGTTGGCCCGGACTTCCGCGGCCGTGACGCCGACCAGGGGCCCGCCGGTGGCCGGCTTGAGCTCCGATTCGCGCACCCATCCCTCGGCCTGGACGCGCACCCACTCACCCGCGCGGCCGACGATCGTAACCGGCGTGCCGGGGACGAAGCTTCCCGAGCGCGGGCCTTCCGGCACGGAATGCAGCGACGCTGCGCGGGCCGCCTCCATGACTTCCGCATCCGCACCGGGCGCGGCCGCAGGCGTGGCAGGCGCCTGGGCCTGCGACATCGGACGGTAGGCGGCAGCACTGTCCGGCTGCGTGTCGCGCGGAGCGGGAGCGTTCCCGGGAGCGGGGCGTGCCGCGGGACGCGGACGCTGCGCCGTGGTGGTCGCGCCCGCTGCAGCGACGGCGTTGCTCCGCACCCAGGCCTTCCGGCGGACGTGCGTCCACCGGCCGCGCGCCTCGATGCGGTCGAGGAGCATCCCTTTTTCGAGGAGTGCGATCTCGGCGCCGTTCGGGGCCGCCCTGAGGCGCACGTCGGAGCCCGTGACGGATACGTCGAACCCGTTCCGGCGGTCGGCCGTGAGCAGCGAGGTGGCCACCCAGCCGTCGAGCGTCACCTCGCGCCATCCGCCACGCGTCGCTCCGGTCGAGAGCGTCGCGCGCTCGGGGAGGCGCGCGAGCAACACGCCGCCGGGGACGCCATGGATCGACGTGGCGTTGATCGCGCGGCGCTGCTGCGCCTCGAGCGGGCCGCTCGCGCTCCACAACAGCACCAGCACTGCGGCGACGCAGGCTGGTAGCCGGGTCCGGGGCGGGATAGATTGCGGCGCGTAAGTCATCGCCCGGCATTGTAGAACACGCGGAGAATCATGTCAAACGGAACCGCGCGCCGAGCGCCGGTCGTGCTGGTGGTACTCGACGGGTGGGGCTATCGCACCGAGCGGGAGGGCAATGCGATCGAGCTGGCGAATGCGCCGGTGTGGCACCGGCTCTGGTCCTCCGGCGCGCGGACCCTGCTCTCTGCCAGCGGGCTCGCCGTCGGCCTTCCGCCGGGCCAGATGGGTAACAGCGAGGTCGGGCACCTGAACCTGGGTGCCGGCCGGGTGGTGCCGCAGGACCTGGTGCGCATCACGCAGAGCATCGAGCGCGGGGAGTTCTTCACCCTCGAGCCCTTCGAGGCGCTCGGTCGCCACCTGCGCAGCACGGGCGGGACGCTGCATCTGGTCGGCCTGCTCGGGCCTGGCGGCGTCCACGCCATCGATTCGCACCTTCTCGCCTGCGTCGAGCTCGGCGTTCGGCTCGGCGTCCCGCGCATCGCGATCCAGGGCTTTCTCGACGGGCGCGATGCCTCCCCGACGCTCGGCGCCGAGGTCGTTCGCCGGCTCGAGCGGGACCTCACGAGGATCGCCGGCGCGCGGGCGGGGATCGCATCGCTTACCGGCCGCTATTACGGCATGGACCGGGACCGGCGCTGGGAGCGCACGCGCCTCGCGTACGAGGCGCTGGTGCACGGACGCGGTGAGGCGGTGAACGATCCCGCGGCGGCCATCGAGGCGTGCTATGCGCGCGGGGAAACCGACGAGTTCCTCCGTCCGCTCGTCGTGCACCGGGAGGGCCGGCCGCTCGCGCCGATGCGCGACGGCGACGCCATGATCGGCGTGAACTACCGGAGCGACCGGATGCGCCAGATCGTCGCCGCCCTCATGATCGATGGATTCGCGGGCTTCGACGTCTCCGACCGCCCGGTGCTCGCGTGCGTCACGATGACGCAGTACGACCAGACGTTTCCCATCCCGCCGGCCTTTCCGCCGTTCAGCATGGCGCGCATCGTCGCCGAGGTGCTCGAGGCGCACGGGAGGACCCAGCTCCGGACGGCGGAAACCGAGAAGTATCCGCATGTCACCTATTTCTTCAACGGTGGGCACGAGCCCCCGTTTCGCGGCGAGGATCGCCGCCTGGTGCCGTCGCAGAAAGTCGCGACCTACGACCTGGCGCCGGAAATGAGCGCGGCCGGCATCACCGACACGCTCTGTGCGGCGCTCGCGGCGCGAGAGCATGACTTCATCCTCTGCAACTACGCGAACGCGGACATGGTGGGGCACACCGGGGTCGTCCCCGCCATCATCCGGGCCGTGGAGACCGTGGATGCCTGCCTCGGGCGGGTGCTTCATGCCGCCGAAGCGGCCGATGCGGCCGTGCTCATCACCGCGGATCACGGAAACTGTGAGATGATGATCGACCCGGTGACCGGCGGCCCCCATACCGCGCACACGACCAATCCGGTCCCCTTCGTCGCGCTCCGAAGCGGCACCGATCGCCTCCGCTCCGGCGGAGCGCTTTGCGACGTCGGTCCCACCGTCCTCCGGCTCCTCGGCATCGAGCCGCCCCCGGACATGACCGGCCGCGACCTTCGCGAACCATGATGAGGCCCATGCGCACCCTGCTGATCACCGGCGCGATCGTGATTTCCTGCGGCACGGCCCGCGCCGCCGCGGCCCAGGTCGGTCACGCGCCGAGCGCGAGTCCGTACCGGGACATCGTGGATGCGCACAGCATCACGCCGGTCGTCGGCTATTTCGCCGGCAGCGGCGGAAAGTTCGGCATCGGCGCCCACAACGGGTACACCTATGGTCTCCGATACGATCTCCGTGCCGGCAAGACCGTCCAGTTCGGCTTCAGCGCCGCGCGCAGTGCACTGGACCGTTTCATCGTCGATCCGTTCGTCGCGCTCGCGCGGCGGCGTACCGGGCCGTTCGACCAGACCACGACCTTCCTCGACGCGACGGTCCAGTTCAACGTCACCGGCGCGAAGACCTGGCACGGGCTCGCGCCATACACCGGCGTGACGCTCGGGGTGGCGTTCGGGGAGGATCTCGCCGCGGATACGAGCGGGTACGATTTCGGGACGAAGTTCTATGTCGGTCCCCAGCTCGGCACCCGCTTCTTCCTGACGCAGAACCTCCACCTCAAGGCCGAAGTGCGGGCCATGTTCTGGAAGGTGAATTACCCCACATCGTTCGGCGATGAACCGCCGGAGGAGCCGGGAACGCCGGAGGCCCCGAACGCGGTCATCCCCGACGGGCGATTCGACGAATGGACCCTCAACCCCTGGTTCCAGGTCGGGCTCGGGTACATGGTCAGGTTCTGACGATGTCCGATGCCGCCCCGCTCGAACGCCCGCCCAAGCGCGGTGGCGGGATGGTGGAATCGGCGGCGGTCGAGGAGGTGCCCGTGTGGCTCGAGGTCAACGGGCGGCCGGTGGTGACGTGGATGTGCACGCCCGACCTGCTCGAAGAACTGGCCATCGGCTGGCTGCACGGCGAGGGCTTCATCGACGACGCATCGGCCGTGAAGCTGCGCCCGTGCGCGAGCGACCTCGGGTTCTGGGCCGAGGTCGATCCGGAGAGCGTGGCGCGCGTGGACGCGGAGCGCCGGCGACCGGTACTCGCCTCCGGTTGCGGCGCGGTCACGACCTTCCTGGCCGACCCGGCCACCGTCGCCGCCGAGGCAGCGCGCGGTGAGCCGCCGTCCACCGACGTCCTGCGCGCGCGCTTCAAGGATCTCTTCGGCCGGGGCGAGCGCTACCGGGAAACCGGCGGGATCCACGCGGCGGCGTTGACCGACGGCGCGGAGCTCATCGCCCATGCCGAAGACATCGGCCGGCACAACGCGGTGGACAAGGCGATCGGCATCGCGCTGCTCGCGCGGAGGCGCATCGAGGGGCTCGGCATGCTCGTCACGGGACGGATCTCGGGCGAGCTCGCCTTCAAGGCGTCGCGCGCCGGCCTCGCGTGGGTGGCAACGCCGTCGGTGCCCTCGACCCTCGCGGTCGAGATCGCCCGGCGCTCCGGCATGGTCCTGCTCGGCCGGGCCGTGAGCGCCAATCCCCAGCGCCACGGCCCCCCGGCCCGGACCGCCTGATGCCTCCCGGCGATGCCGAGCTCCGCACGATCCTGCGTGCCGCGAAACGCATCGCGGTGGTCGGCCTCAGGAACAATCCGATGCGGCCCGCCTATGGCGTCGCCGCATATCTTCAGCGGGCCGGCTATACGATCGTCCCGATCCATCCACGCGCGGAGGTCGTGCTCGGCGAGCGGGGCTTTCCCGATCTCGAGAGCGCCGCGCAGGCTGGCCCGATCGACGTGGTGGATGTCTTCCGCCGGTCCGAGGCCATCCCCGCGCTCGTCCCGGGATGTGTCGCCGTGCGCCCGATGCTCGTCTGGCTACAGGTAGGAATTCGGCACGATGCCGCACTGGCTGAGCTCGCGGCGGCCGGCATCCCCGCGGTCCAGAATCGTTGCCTCGCCGTCGACCATCAACTCATGGGCATCTGATGCATTCGCACCGGATCCTTTCCCTGGCTGCGATCCTGCTGGCGAGCGGCGGCACGCTCTCGGCACAGGCCACCGCCGATCAGGCCCGGCTCGTCTTCAGCGTGAATGCGGGCTTCATCCCCGGCACGTCCGGGTGGCGGGTCACCGACCAGCCACTCGTCGACGACCGGTTCATCAATCCGGTCCTGATCGACTCGGTGACGATCACGCGGCGGATCCGCTCATCGCTCGCCTTCGGCGCGAAGGGGATCTACTTCCCGGGTGAGCATTTCGGTCTCATGGGTGAAGCACAGCTGATCGGGCTCGGGTTCGAGGACTCGTGCACGCGCACGGCCCCGACCGCCTCTGACCGCAACAGCGCCGTCTGCGACGATATCGACAACGCCGAAACCGCCGGCTCCGCGGTGCTCGTCGGCGTGGGCGCGATTTTCCGCATCAACAGCCGGCGGACCATCTCGCCGTACGCCCGCGCCGGCATCGGCGGCGTGATCAGCACCCACAGCTCGATCCGCACGATCGGGCGCTTTCCGAACGCGGACAACGAGCCGGTCGAGGTCGAGATCTATCCCGATGATGCGACCACACGGCTCACCGGCGCCGCGACGCTCGGCCTCGGGTTCACCGCGGCGATCGGGCGCGGCTACCAGGTGCGGTGGGAAGTCACGGACCGGATCGTCGGGGTGCGCGGCGTGAGCGGCCCGACGGTCGTCGACCGGGTGCCGCCGGAAACCTCGCTCCGGTACCACCATCTCCTCGGAGTCGAGATCGGCTTCGACGTCGTCCTCGAGCGCCGCCGCGGGCGTCGCTATTGAACACTGCCGGGGCCATCCTCGCCGGCGGAGGTGCGACCCGGTTCGGGGGGATACCCAAGGGGCTCGAGCGCGTCGGCGGCATCCGCATCGTCGATCGCCTCGCCGAGTTGCTCGAACGGGTACTCGGCGACGCGCCGCTCCTCGTCGCCAACGCGCCCGAGGCGCCGTCGTGGGTGCCGGGACTCAGGGTCGCGCGCGATGTGCTGCCCGGTGCGGGCTCGCTCGGCGGCATCCTCACCGCGGTCGTCGAGGCACCGGCGCCGGTCGTCTGCGTCGCGTGGGACATGCCATTCGTCACGGAGGGCCTGATCAGGGAGCTTGCCCGGGGACTCGAATCCGCGGATGCCTGCCTGCCCGAGAGCGGGGGCCGGCGCGGCGTGGAGCCCCTCTGCGCCGGCTACGGACCGGCATGCCGCGCGCCGATCGAGGCGCGGATCGCCGCCGGGGATCTGCGGGCCATCGGGTTCCATCCGCATGTGCACCTCGCCACGATTCCCGCGAGGCGCGTGGCCGAGCTCGGTGACCCGGAGCGGCTCTTCTTCAACGTGAACACGGCGCAGGATCTCACCCAGGCGGAGCTGCTGTGGCGTCGCGAATCGTCTCCATAGTCGGCCGCAAGAACGCGGGAAAGACCACGCTGGCGGTGGCGCTCGTCTCCGAGTTCGTGCGGCGACACAAGCGCGTGATGACGCTCAAGCACGGCCATCATCCGGCCGATGCCGACCGCCAGGGCACCGACACCTGGCGCCACTTCCACGAGGGGCCTGCGGAGCGCACGCTGATCGCGTCCCCGAACCTCCGCGTGCTCTTCGAGCGCACGCCCGACGACTACGACCCGATCGGACTGGCGCGCCGCTACCTGTCGGGGGCCGACCTCGTGATCGCCGAAGGCTTCAGCCGCGCGCCGCTCCCGAAGGTCGAAATCTTCCGCCCGTCGGTCTCCCCCACTCCGCTGTACGATCCGTCGGACCCGCGCAGCAGCGAGTGGATCGCGATCGTCACGGACGACCAGACCTTCCGCGCCGCCTGCCCGGTACTCCGCTTCGGCGACACCGCCTGGCTCTCGACCCTGTCGACCCTCGTCTGGAGCCGCGCACTCGAGCTCCCCGGATGACCCGCCCGCCGCTCGCCGCGCGGGACGCCGCCGTCACGATCCTCGACCACGTGACCCGCCAGCCGGCGCTGCGCGTTCCTCTCGACGATGCCCTCGACTCCGTGCTCGCGCAGGACGTCACCAGCCCGATCGACCTTCCCGCCTGGATCAACTCCGCCATGGACGGCTACGCGGTGCGCGCCGCGGACATCCGCGGCGCCCGGCGCGACGCCCCGGTACGCCTGCAGGTCATCGAGACGATACCCGCCGGGCACTTTCCGGTGCGTCCCATCGGCCCGGGCCAGGCGTCCAGGATCTTCACCGGTGCGCCGCTGCCGGACGGGGCCGATACGGTGGTGCGTCAGGAGGATACCGACGAGGGCAACGAGGCCGTTTCCCTGTTCGACGACCGCGATGCCGGCGTGAACATCCGCCTTACGGGAGAGGACCTCCGGCGCGGCGAGACGGTGCTTCAGGAAGGGACGGCACTGGGTCCGGCAGAACTCGGCGTCCTGGCATCGATGGCCGTGGCCCATCCGCTCGTCTACCGGCGACCGCGCGTCGCCATCCTGAGCGGTGGTGATGAGATCGTGGACATCGATCAGCCGGAAGAGATCCTTTCCGGCAGGAAGGTGGCGAGCAGCAACTCCCATACGCTCGTCGCGCTGGTGCGGCGGGCGGGCGGTGAACCCGTGAACCTCGGGATCGCCCGGGATACGCCCGAGAGCGTCCGTGCACACCTCGCACGCGGGCTCGATTGCGACCTCATCGTCACGACGGCCGGCATCAGCGTCGGCGAGCATGACCACCTGCGCAGCGTGCTCGAGGCCATGGGCGTCGACCAGAAATTCTGGAAGCTCCGCATGCGACCCGGGGCCCCCGTGGGCTTCGGCCTGCTCGGCGGCGTCCCGTGGATCGGACTGCCCGGAAACCCGGTGAGCACGATGGTGACGTTCGAGCTGTTCGTGCGCCCCGCGATCCGGCACATGGCCGGGCATGCCCTCCCGTTCCGCCAGGGCGTCGTCGTCCGCGCAGCGGAGCCGATTACGCTCCGCCCGCGACTGCAGCATTTTCTCCGCGCCATCCTCTCCGGACGGGACGGGGACCTCACCGCTCGCCTCACGGGGCCGCAGGGATCCGGCATCCTGACCTCGATGGTCCGCGCGAATGCCCTGCTCGTGATCCCGGAAGGCCAGCACGAGACGCCTGCCGGGGCCGAGGTCCTCGCGCTCCGGCTCGACGACCCGGTGCACCAGGCGCTGCCGCCGTTCTAGCGGCTGCGATTCCAGCGAAATGGAGTGAGCCTGCCGGAGGCCTTGGCGTGCCGGGGGAATCTGGTACGGAATCGCGAACTCGCGAAGCTGAAATGAAACCGCGGAGCGCACGACCAATACTCTCACTCTCGTTGGTTTGCGGGCCTTGGCGATGAGCTCGTCCGCGGTTTCGGCGTGATTCGCGGTTTCGCGATTCCGCCGGAGCCTCGCCCGCCACCGATCCGCGCCGGGGCTCGGGAAACCCCGGAGCCCGACGGCGTCGCGCTGCGCGTGACCCGCATCACGTACCCACGTCACAGACACCCACCTGTGACGACCGCACATTGGATGGACAATCGAGCCATAGGACCCCGGGCGAACTCGCCCTGACTCAACGAGCGGAGCCGCGCGATGGCGTTCTTTACGAGGATGATGGACCTTGCGACCGGGGGTTCGGAGTCGCCGGTTCGTCGCCTGCTCGTCTATTACGCCTTCCTCATGCTCATGACGGCGGTGATCGTGCGCGTCTTCCCGCCGGCGGACGTGCTTTTTGCGGGCGAGCGCATGGAGGAAGCAGTCGTCGTCCCGCAGCTGCTGAATGACGGGCTCACGGGCGGCACACCGCTCAGCATGCTCGGCGAGACCGACCTCTCGCCCCGCCTGCAGTCGGTGCTCACGACGTTCGTCGTCATGATCGGCGCGCTCTTCCTCATGCTCCCGGTGTCGTGGGTGTACATGGCGGTGCGCCGCTCCACCGGGTACGCGCAGTCGATCGTGCAGACGATGCTCGTCCTGCCGATCGTCGTCGCGGGCGTGGTCCTCGTGGTGCGCAACAGCCTGGCCCTCGCGTTCAGCCTTGCCGCGATCATGGCCGGCGTCCGCTTCCGCAACAATCTCCGGGACCCGCGCGACACCGTCTTCATCTTCCTCTCGATCGGGGTCGGCCTCGCGGCCGGCGTGCAGGCGCTCACGATCGCCGCGGTGCTGTCCCTCGTCTTCAACATGCTGATCCTCACGATCTGGCGGACCAACTTCGGCCGGAGCCCGCTCAACCTCGCGCCGAGGGCGGGGTGGACCGAGCCGCTCGAGACGCTGATCGATACGCCGGAAGGGCGCGCGATCCCGGACCGGGACCTGGTGCTCTCGCTGACGCCGGAAAAGGCCGACGCGCTCGCCGAGCGCTTCACCCGGGTGCGCGACATGCTCGGCGGAGGCGATGGGAAGACGAAGCCGCGCTACAACGGCGTGATCAAGGTGACCGCCTCCGACGAGGCGGCTGGCCGCGCCGCGGCGGAACCCGTGCTGAAGGAGCTCACCAAGCGCTATCATCTGGATGGGGTGGAGACCGCCGAAGGGAAGCCGACGTCGCTCTATTACCTGGTCCGCGTCAAGAAGAAGGCCGCGGACGACGTGATCGGCGCCATGCTCGGCCTGGGAGGCGATGCGATCCAGGGTGCCGAATTCGAACTTGCGAACAAGAATGATTCAGCAAAGCCGTAGCGCGTTGCCGGTCCTGGTCCTGCTCCTCTGCTCGACGGCCTGCTCCCCGGATCGCGGTGCCGGGCTCGAGCGCGCGGCCGCCGAGCGTGAGGCGGCGTTCGCCGAACGCGTGAGCGAGGCGCGCGCGGGAGGCGAAGTCGACACGCCCGTGGCCCGCTGGGAGCTTCCCGGCCCGCTCGGCGAGGTTTCCGGTCTGGCCCTCACGCCCGACGACCGGCTCTTCGCGCATGGAGACGAAACCGGCGACCTCTTCGAGATCGACTACCGGAGCGGCGTCGTCGTCAAGCGATTCTCGCTCGGGCCCGACGAGGTCACCGCGGACTTCGAGGCGCTCGCGATCCACGACTCCACCTTCTGGCTCCTCACGAGCAAGGGGCGGCTCTACGAGTTCACGGAGGGCAGGAACGGGGAGCGCGTTCCGTACCGGACTGCCGAGCCGCCCCTGGGCCGCGACTGCCAGGAGTTCGAGGGACTCGCCGTGGCGGACGACCAGCTCGTGTTCGCCTGCAAGAAGGCGAGGAAGGCCTTCGGGGGCGACCTGCACCTCTACCGCTGGACCATCGGAAGCCGTTCGGTCGAGCGTGTGGATGTCCCGCTCGATTCGATTCGCGCGCAGGG
>JAICNA010000224.1 GCA_025928955.1 Gemmatimonadales bacterium
AGCCGCTCGTTGTCACGCTGGTGGAGCCCGATGCTCGGCTCGTCGAGAATGTAGAGTACGCCGACCAGGCGGGAGCCGATCTGCGTGGCGAGCCGGATGCGCTGCATCTCGCCGCCCGACAGCGACGACGCCCCGCGGCCGAGCGTGAGGTAGCCGAGGCCCACGTCCCGGAGGAAGCGGAGGCGGTCGCGGACCTCCTTGAGGATCGGGCCGGCGATGTCCGCATCGAGCCCGGCGTTCCTTCCGGGCTCCCTGAGCGGCACCCGCTCGAAGAATTCGATGGCCCGATCCACCGGGAGCTCCACGACGTCGCCGATGCTCCGCCCGTGGACCATCACCGCGAGTGATTCCGGCCGCAGGCGCTTGCCGCCGCACTTGCGGCACGGCATCTCGATGAGGTACTCCTCGAGCGTCGCGCGGATCGCGTCACTCGACGACTCATGGTAGCGCCGCTCGACGTTCCGCAGGATGCCTTCCCACTCCGTCTCGTACGCTTCACGCCCGCGCCCGGTGTCCCCGAAGCGAAACTTCCCGGGCGCGCCCTGCAACAGCGCCCGTTTCGCCGCTTCGCCATGATCCGACCACGGCGCGGCCGGATCGAACCCGAACGCCTTGGCGAGCGCGGGGAGAACCGTCTTGCGGAGGTACCCGGACGGCTCGCCCCAGGGAAGCACCACGCCCTCCAGAATGGAGATGCTCGGATCGCCCAGGATCAGATCGGCATTCACTTCCTTGCGGGTGCCGAGGCCATGGCAGTCGGGACAGACCCCGAAGGGCGAATTGAACGAGAACTGTCGCGGCTCGAGCTCCGGAAGCGAAAGGCCGCACACCGGGCAGGCGAGCCGCTCGGAGAAGAGCACCGATTCGACCGGCGCCCCGCCGCGTGGAGCCTCACGATGCCGCACGACCTCGACGATCCCGTCCGCTTCCTTGAGCGCCGTCTCGATCGAATCGTTGAGGCGCGACCGGTCCGAGGCGCGCACGACGAGGCGGTCCACCACGAGCGAGACGTCGTGGTTCTGGCGCCGATTGAGCGCGGGGACCTCGGAGAGGTCGTACGTCTCGCCGTCGACGCGGATCCGGACGAATCCGCGCTTCCGCGCGTCCTCGAAGAGGTCCTTGAACTCGCCCTTCCGGCCGCGGACGAGCGGCGCGAGCACTTCGATGCGCGTTCCGTGCTCCCAGGCGAGCACCGCATCGGTGATCTGCGCGGCGCTCTGCCGCGTCACCGGGCTGCCATCGTTGGGGCAGTGCGGCGTCCCGGCGCGGGCCCAGAGCAGCCGGAGATAGTCGTAGATCTCCGTCACCGTGCCGACGGTCGAACGCGGATTCTGGCCGGTGGTCTTCTGCTCGATCGAAATGGCGGGCGAGAGCCCTTCGATGGCGTCCACGTCGGGCTTTTCCATGAGCCCGAGAAACTGCCGGGCATACGCCGAGAGCGATTCGACGTACCGCCGCTGCCCCTCGGCGTAGATCGTGTCGAAGGCGAGCGAGGACTTCCCGGAGCCCGAGAGCCCCGTGATCACGGTGAGGTGATTCCGCGGAATGGAAACCGAGACGTTCTTCAGGTTGTGCTCGCGGGCGCCGCGGACAACCAGGTATTCCTGATCCATAGCCCCGAAAGGTACCCGAAGCGACGTGCTTCGCTCAAGGGTGCGGTCCGGACGGGGCGCTGGTGGGAACCTGCTGCACGTCGACGCGTCGGCAGAATCGCGAAATCCGCGAAGCGCGCCGATGCCGGCGAGCCGGCCGCATCGCTGAAACCACGAAGTCGACGAAGGCATCGGCGGTTGCCTTCGCGATTCCTCGAACGGCGCCGGCGAGCGACGTGAGCCGGACGCGTCCTTCACCTGTCCGCATGCGGCCTGTTCCATTACCATACGCCAGAGCGAATTATCGAATTTCCGGAGTGCCCATGGACCACGAGCGCCGCGACGCGCCCGGCGATCGCCCTGCCATCGAAGACATGCCCCCCGAGCGTGAGGAAGAGCGCCTCGTCCGTGACGCGCTCGCGGCGTGGGACGCCGGCCGATTCCGCGAGGCGGCCGCCCATTACCGGACCATCCTGTCGCGCGATCCGCGGCAGGTAGACGCGCGGATCGGTCTCTCCCGCGCGCTCGAGGCGGACGATCAGCCCGAAGCCGCGATCGCCACCCTCAGCGAGGCGATCGAGCTCTCGCCGGACCAGACCGAGTATCTCGTGGTCCGCGGGGGGATCCTCGGGCGGCTGCGCCGGTTCCCCGAAGCGGAGGCGGACCTGCGGCGCGTCCTCAAGCTGCATCCGGCCCACGGGCCTGCCCTGCACGAGCTCGGGCTGCTGCTCCTCAAGAAGGGCCTCGCCGCGCCTGCGGCGGAGCTGCTCCAGCGGTCCGCAGCGCTGCAGCCCGGACGACCGGATGCGTATCTTCACCTCGGCGATGCGCTGAACCGCGCCGGGGACCTGCGCGGGGCCGTCGCCGCGCTCGAGCGCGCGCTCGAGCTCGATCCATCGAATCGCCACACGTACAATGTTCTCGGGCGCGTTCTCGACCGGCTCGGCAGGCCGGGCGAGGCGGAAACGCTCTACCGGCGGGCACAGGGACTCGATTCGTGATCCAGGCCGTCGTGGATGATCTCGCCTTTCTCGAGGCGGAAGCCGTGCTGCGCCCGGCCGATGCGTCGCTGGAGCCGGTGACGGCGTCCGCCGTGCGGCTCGACCGCCAGGCGGGTCCCGGCTTCGCCGCGCAGCGCCGGGTGTCGATGCCGCTCGAGGCGGGGGCTGCGGTCATCACCGGCGCCGGCGACCTGGCCGCCGACTACGTCCTGCACGTCATCATCCAGGATCCCGAGACGCTCACGACCCGGGAGACGGTTCGCCGCGCGCTGGTGAGCGCGTGGGAGCGATGCGCCGAATGGGGCATTCGCAGCGTCGCCTCGACGCCGCTCGGCGCGGGCGCCGGCCTGCTCGACCTCGAGGAAGCGACGGAGCTGATGGTCGCGACCTTTCCGGCCGGCGCGGCGTGCCCGGCCTCGCTCACCATCGTGCTCGAGCGCGACGAAGACCGGCACCTGGTCGACGCGGTGCTCAGGCGACGCGCGGGATGAAGCCACGGAAGCTGCACGTGGCCGGGGCACTCATCATCATCGCGTGGCTGGCCTCGCTCGGCTGGCTCGTGCGCCGCGAATATTTCGGCGGCGCGCCGGGAGAAGTCTCGGCGTCAGCCCGCGTGGCGCCGGGTGCCGTCTTCTTCGCGGTCTACCTGAACGGCCGGCAGATCGGCACCGGCGCCACGACCGTCGACACGATGGCCGATGGTGTGCGGATCTCCGATCGCGCCGATGTCCTCCTCCCCGACGGTGGTGCGGGACGCCGGATCCGGACGACGAGCGAGGCGCGCCTCGCGCCGTCGCTCGACCTCGTCTCGTACCAGAGCAGCGTGGCGGGCGACGCACCGGAGGTCACGTATGTCCTTCGGCGCGAGGGTGACAGCCTCCGCGCCTCACTGGCCTGGCCGGGACGCACCGCCGCGGTCCGGACGCTCCCGGCCGGAGCCCTTCCCG
>JAICNA010000210.1 GCA_025928955.1 Gemmatimonadales bacterium
CCGCTCGCGGGAGCCCAGGATCACGTTGATCGCCAGCCGGTGGAGCCAGGTGCCGAAGGCCGCCTCGCCCCGGAACGTCCCCAGCTTCTCCCACGCCCGAACGAACACGTCCTGCGCCGCCTCGTCGGCCTCGTCGTCGCTCAGCATCCGCCGGGCGAGACTGTGAATCCGGCCGATGTGCCCCCGGTACAGCCGCTCGAAGGCGTGCGCGTCCCCGGCGGCCGCAAGGGCGGCCTCGACTGCATCGGCATTCGCTCGGGGCCGGGCCGGCTCGAATCGCAGGGCTCGAACTCCGCGGGTCGGGGTCGTCATGCAACGGATTGGATAGGAGAATGGGGCGCGGGGTTGCAGGCGACAAGCGGCATCGCGGCTGGCAACGCCCTCCCGGGGCGGCCATCTTTACGGCTCTACCGCCTTCCGGAGCTGCTGCAGATGACCGTCGCCGGCGCGCGCACCGTTCGGGCCCCTACCGGGACCGCCCTCTCATGCAAGGGATGGCACCAGGAGGCGGCGCTCCGGATGCTCATGAACAACCTCGATCCGGACGTTGCCGAGCGCCCCGAGGAGCTCATCGTGTACGGCGGGGGCGGGAAGGCGGCACGCGACTGGCCCTCCTTCGACCGGATCGTCTCGACACTCCAGCGCCTCGCCAACGACGAGACCCTCCTGATCCAGAGTGGAAAGCCCGTCGGCGTTTTCCGGACCCATGACGAGGCGCCGAGGGTGCTGATCGCCAACGCCAACCTGGTGCCTCGCTGGGCCAACTGGGATGAATTCCGGCGGCTCGACGAGCTCGGTCTCACGATGTACGGCCAGATGACCGCCGGATCGTGGATCTACATCGGGACGCAGGGCATCCTCCAGGGAACCTACGAGACGTTCGCCGAGTGTGCCCGGCAGCACTTCGGCGGAAGCCTCGCCGGGCGCCTCGTGGTCACGGGGGGTCTCGGCGGCATGGGCGGGGCGCAGCCACTCGCGGCCACGATGAACGGCGCTGCGTTCCTCGGCGTCGACGTGGATGCCTCGAGAATCGAACGACGGGTCGAGACCGGGTACTGTGACCGGATCGCCTTCGAGCTCGATGAGGCGCTTCGCCTCGTGGACGATGCGCGCCGGCAGCGTGCGGCACTGTCGGTCGGGCTCGTCGGGAACATCGCCGAGGTGCTTCCCGAGCTCGTGCGACGAGGCGTCGTGCCGGATGTCCTCACCGACCAGACCTCTGCGCACGACCTCCGGGTCGGATACATCCCGGTCGGTGTGTCGCTGGCGGAAGCGGCGCGGCTCCGCGCCGAGGATGCGGCCGGCTATGAAGCGCGCGTGCTCGACTCGATGGCGGTGCACGTGCAGGCCATGCTCGATCTCCAGCGTGCCGGCGCCGTGGCCTTCGACTACGGCAACAACCTGCGGGGACAGGTGGCGGATCGCCGCGGCATGCGGGAGGCGTTCACCATTCCCGGGTTCGTGCCCGAGTTCATCCGGCCCCTCTTCTGCCGCGGTGCCGGCCCGTTCCGCTGGGCGGCGCTCTCGGGAGATCCCGCGGACATCGCGGTGACCGATGACGCCGTGCTCGAAACCTTCCCGGAGAAGGACGCGCTCGCCCGGTGGATCCGGCAGGCGCGGGAGAAGGTGCACTTCCAGGGACTTCCCGCGCGCATCTGCTGGCTCGAGTACGGCGAGCGAGCCCGCATGGGAGAGCGGTTCAACTGGCTCGTGAAGAAGGGGAAGGTGCGTGCGCCCCTCGTGATCGGCCGGGACCACCTCGACACCGGATCGGTCGCGTCCCCCAACCGTGAGACGGAAG
This sequence comes from Gemmatimonadales bacterium, assembly GCA_025928955.1. Classification (GTDB taxonomy): domain Bacteria; phylum Gemmatimonadota; class Gemmatimonadetes; order Gemmatimonadales; family GWC2-71-9; genus CAMLLJ01. Next base: position 1,802 of record JAICNA010000210.1, read on the forward strand.
CGATGAAGGATGGGTCCGACGCGATCGCCGACTGGCCCCTGCTCAATGCGCTCCTCAACACCGCGTGCGGTGCGAGCTGGGTGTCGATCCATCACGGCGGCGGGGTGGGGATCGGGTACTCGCTCCATTCCGGCATGGTGGCGGTCGCGGACGGGACCGATTCCGCCGACCGGCGGCTCGAGCGCGTGCTCACGGCCGACCCCGGGACCGGCGTCATGCGCCATGCAGACGCCGGCTACGAGCTCGCCATCGAAACGGCGAACGCGCGCGGCATCGACCTGCCGATGGTCAACGGCCCGGACGCGTCGGCGTGAACGTCCTGCGCGGGATCGGTACACTCGCCACCTGCCGCGCGGAGGGAGGGCAGGGAGCGATCCATGCGATCCACGACGCGGCGCTGGCGTGGGACGGGGGCGTGGTGCGGTGGATCGGCGCCGCTGATGCGATGCCGGAGGCGCTCAAGGGGGCGCCCTCCGAGGATGCGGGTGGACGGCTCGTGATTCCCGGCCTCGTCGACGCCCACACCCACCTCGCCTTCGGCGGCTGGCGCGCCGCTGAGTTCGAGCGCCGAATCCGCGGTGATTCCTATCTCGACATTGCCCGGGATGGCGGTGGGATCGCGTCGACCATGCGGGCCACGCGGGCCGCAACCGAGGACGATCTCGTCGAGCGGGCGGCCGGATTCCTCGCCGACATGTTGCGGCTCGGCGTGACCGCGGTCGAGTGCAAGAGCGGCTACGGCCTCGATCTCCGCACCGAGCTCACCCTGCTTCGGGCCTACCGGCGGCTCGCGTCGGCGCAGCCCGTCCGGATCATCCCGACGTTTCTCGGGGCCCACACCATCCCACCCGAGCACCGTGCCGATCGCCGGCGCTATCTCGACCTCGTGATCGACGAGATGATTCCGGCGATCCGCGCCGAAGGGCTCGCGCGCTGCTGCGACGTGTTCGTGGAGGAAACGGCGTTCTCGCGGGATGAGGGGCGCGAGGTCCTGCTGGCGGGAAAGGCGGCCGGGCTGGCGCCGAAGGTGCATGCCGACCAGCTGACGTCATCGGGGGGCGCGGAGCTCGCGAGCGAGGTCGGAGCGCTGTCGGCGGATCACCTCGAATGCATCAGCGAGCGGGGGATCGCGGCCATGGCCGAGGCCGGCGTCACGGCCGTGAGCCTCCCGATCGCGACGCTGTATCTCGGCCAGCGGGCGATGCCCGCCCGGAAGCTGATCGAGGCCGGCGTGCCGGTGGCCGTCGCCACCGATTTCAACCCGGGGTCGGCACCGAGCTACCATCTGCCGCTCGCGCTCACGCTCGCCTGCACGCTCCAGCGGATGACGCCCTCGGAGGCGCTCAAGGGAGCGACGAGCATCGCTGCGCGCGCCGTCGGCCTGGAAGGGGAGTGCGGATCGCTGGAAGTGGGGCGGTCGGCCGACTTCTGTGTGATCGATGCGCCCGACGTGAATACCTGGCTTTATCATTTCCGCGCCAACGCATGCGTGCGCACGGTCATCGCCGGAGAAACCGCCTGGGAAGCGGGGCGCTAGGCGCGCCAGTGCCCGCACGAGACGCTCACGACCCGAATTTCCGCTCGACGATCTGCAGGATGTTCGACTCTCGAGCGGCCGCCTCGGCTTCGAGCCGCGCGCCTTCCGCCAGGATCCCGGACACGCTCGACCGATCCTTCAGCCCGGCGACGTTCGTGCGCACGTTGAGCCAGGCGCCTCGAACCGCGGCGCGGGCGGCGAGGGCACCGACCCCGGCGTCGGAAGCCGACGCCGGATTGCCCCGGTCCGCCATCGCCTCGACAAGATCGAAGACCTCGTGCGCCGTGCGCATCACCGTCCACGGAACGTCGATGGCGCCGCGGTTCGCATGCTCGAGCGCGGCGCGCCGGGCCGCCTGTTCCTCGGGCGTGGACTTCGGCATGGCGATCGCCTCCATGACGCGCTCGTACGCGGCCGTGTCCGCATCCACGAGGTGAAGCAGCTCCTCCTTGAGTTCCTGACCGCGTTCTGCCCAGCGCGAAAACTCCTCCCAGCGCTCGTCCCACCCGCGCTTGTGCGCCGACAGGTTCGCGACCATCGCGCCAAGCGCCGCACCAAGCGCTCCGAGCAGTGCGGCGGTCGAGCCGCCGCCCGGCGCCGCGGATTCCGCAGCGGTCGCGTTCGCGAACTCGGTGAGGGTCATCGCCGCGAGGCGGCCCGGTGACGCGCC
>JAICNA010000240.1 GCA_025928955.1 Gemmatimonadales bacterium
ATCTCGCGCAGGTCGTGGAGGTAGCCGCACTCGGCGTGCAGCAGCTCGCCGAGGAGCCCGAGCCGCGTGAGGTGGAACATGAGCATTTCGAGCCGATCGTAGCAGCAGTTCTCCATCATCACGCAATGCTTCCCGTACTTCTCCGCCGCTTCGACGAGCGCCCAGCAATCATCCACGGTGTAGGCGGCCGGCACCTCGGTGGCGGCGTGCTTCCCGTGCTTCATCGCGGCGAGGCAGACGGGGACGTGCCATTCCCACGGCGTCGCCGTGTAGACGAGGTCGAGGTCCATCTCGGCGCACATCCGCTCGAAGTCGCGAGGTCCCGCGGAGAAGCCCCGGGGGGCGGGTTGCCCCGCCGCGGCGACCATGTCGCGGGCTTTGGCAACCTTCGCGGGGACGATGTCGCAGATGGCGTGGAGCTCGGCCCCCTCGATCCGGAGGAGGTTCTCGACGTGCACCATTCCCATCCCCCCGACGCCGACGAAGCCGATGCGCACGCGCTCGAGCGGCGGCGCCCGCAGGAGCCCTTCCGCGGACTGGGCGGCGAGCCCGCGCGCGTGGGAGAGCGCCGACGCGCCGACGCCGGCGGCAACCCCGGCGAGGAGAAAGTCGCGGCGGTCGAGGCTCACTGGTCGGGCGCCGGCTCGGCGGCGACGGAATCCTTCCGGATCTCGATGATGTCCACGATCGGCCCGACCATGTGTATGCCTCCCATGTCGGGGCGGAGCCGCACGCGCGCCTGGACGCGCAGGCCGTCCTGCCGGAACTCCTCGTCCAGATTCGACGGATCGTAGGTCGTGCCGTCGTCACCACGAATCGCGAAGAAGCCGCCTTCGAGGTCGAAGTGGCGAACGACGCCGGTGATGCTCACGACCGAGTCGGGCGCGGCCACGGCGGTCGTCTCGGCGGGGGTGCGGTCGGGCACGGCACCTGACGGTTCCGGGTCGGGCGCGCCGGTGCAGGCCGCGACGAGCAGAGGGAGCATGAGCAGTCGCATGACCGGCTCCGGGTCAGATCAGGGGAAGGAGGGCCCACGCCAGCAGGAAGATGAGGGCGAGCCAGCGGAGGACGTCGAACGCCTGCTCCGCGCCGCTCGGAGGCCCGCTGCCCCGCCGCTGGCGCAGCGCGAGCGAGCTCCACCAGGCAGCGAGCGCAGGAAGCGCGGTGGCGGCAATGCCGGCCCAGTAGCCGCGCTGTGGCGACTGCTCCGCGACCTGTCCGGCCCAGCGCCACCCGAAGAGCATCACCACGATGCTCACTGCGAATATGAAAGCGTGCGTCGGACCGACGCCCGAACGGGTCTGAAGTTCATCCATCGCCTGCTCCTGAATTGGTCGGCGCCTCGACAGCGCCGAGGCGATTCAGGCGGCGTTCGGATCCGCCTGCATCATTCCGAAGATATTGCCTTCGGTGTCCTTCACGTATCCCAGCCACCCGATGCCGGGAATCGGCATCCTCGGGAGCGCGAGCGTGCCCCCCAGCGCCAGGGCTTTCTCCATGCTCTGGTCGAGCTGGTCCACATCGATGGTGCAGACATAGGCATTGACGGGCTGTCCATCCACCGGCGGGGCGCCCATACGACGCAGCATTCCGCCGTCGATGCCGGGCTGGCCTTCGGACCCCGTCTTGATGATCCAGTAGTCCGTCGGGCCGCCGAACGGCGTGAATTCCCACCCGAAGAGTTCGCTGTAGAACGTGCGCGCGCGCGGTGGGTTGTCGGCGTGAATTTCGAAGTGAACGACTCGCGGCATGCCGGCTCCGGCGGATGGAGGAGGGTGAGCTGTCGACGCGGAACGGTCGTCAGGGTGAACGCGTCGCTGCCGGCGCGCCGCGGGACCAGGCGATGTAGTCGGTCGCCTGCGGTGCGGTGCCGCTCATGCGCACCAGCAGCGCAATCTGTCCGCGGTGATACGCGCCGTGCAGCGCGACATGGCGGAGGATGTCGGCGACGGAGCTGTCGAACTCGAGTCCCGCGCTGTTCCGGTAGTGCACCATGCGCGCGAGCTCGCCGGGATCACCCTCGATGCGGGTGAGCAGCGCCTCGTAGCCCGCACGCACCCGGAGCGCGGCGGCCGCGCATTCGTCGAGCGTGAGCGCCGGCCACACGGGGAGCTCGGGGGCTCGGCCCTCGATGCGGGCGAGCCAGACGGTTTCGGCCCCGATGACGTGGGCGAGGAGCTCGAGCGCCTGCGCGGTGTTGCCGGCGGCGGTTCGCAGCCCGTCGAGCGCTCGCGCATCAGCCCAGAAAAGATGCGCGAAGAGCGGGCGCATCTCCCCGCTCGACGGGCGCTCAACTCCCACCTCTTCGCCAGCGGATCCCCTCATCGTTGTTCCTCGGTGCTAGGATGCCGCAGGGCGGGTGGCCGGTACACGTTCGTCCGGCGGAAGGCCATCCACGGGATAACCGAGACGCTCCCCCATTCTGCCGTACGCGAGGCCTGCGATCACATCGTAGATCGCGTGAATGGCAATCGCCAGGAGCAGCGTGCCGCTCAGCAGCACGAGCCCGTGCAGCAGCAGGGCGATCCCCGTGATGATCGCCGCGCTCTTCCATCCCTGCACGATGTGGCTCACGCCGAAGATCAGGCTCGCGATGACCGCCCCTGCGGCGGTGCTGCCCGTGATCCCCACCAGCAGCGCGAACATGACGCCCCGATACGTCACCTCCTCGCTCACGCCGGCTGCGATGG
>JAICNA010000186.1 GCA_025928955.1 Gemmatimonadales bacterium
CGAAGCGGTCGAGCTCGACGAGCATCTGCTCCCTTGCTTCGTCCTCGCGCCGTGGCGACGTGGCGATATAGGTGACGAGTGCGCCCGCCGTCCGGCGCTGCCACGCCTGCGCGACGACCGTGTAGGCGAGCGAGCGCCGGTCGCGCAGCGCCTCGAAGAGCCGCCCGCCGAGTCCACTGGCAATGGCGGACCAGACGTCGGCGGCGTGCCGCCGCGGGTCCCGCCGATGCGGGCCCGGGAAGACCATGGCCAGCGCCGACTGCGCCTTCTCCCGCGGTTGGACCCGCAGCGGCTCGACGCCCTGCCACGCGCGCACCGGCTCGGGCGGGCGCATCGGCGCCGCCGGCCAGCTCGAGAAGACCTCCGCGAGCTCGTCCGCGGTGCGCTCGGGCTCGACATCTCCCACTGCGATCACGACAGCGCGCGACTCGCGGCGCGCGCCGAGCCAGGCGCGCGCGCGCTCGGCGGTGAGGCCCGGAATGGATTCGCGAAGCCCGCCGAGGGGTAGCCCGTACCCGCTCGGGCCGAACGCGGCCGCGAAGGCGAGCTGGAACGGATAGCGGAACATGTCGTCCGTCGCCTGCTCGGCTTCGGAGGCGAGAATCCGGCGCTCCGCTGCGACGTCCGGCTCGGCGAGCGCGGGCTCGGTGAGCACCGAGTGCAGCAGCCGAGCCGCTTCCGGAAGGTGAGGCGCCAGCACGGTGGTGGCGAAGCCGGCCCAGTCGCTCGACACGCTCGTGGCGAGCGTGCCGCCGAGACGCTCGAACGCGAAGGCGAGCTCGCCCGCATCGAGGCCGGCGGCACCGCGTACGGCCGAACGCATGGCGAGGAGGCTGAGCCCCGCGTCGTCGGTCGCGTCCGGGGGTGACGACGAGAGGTAGAGGCCGATCGTCGCCATCGGCACGCCGGCCTTTGCGCGGATGAGGAGATCGGTGCCCGGGAGCTCGAAGTGGTGGACCCCGGCTGCGCGATCGCGCAGGACCGGCCGTCCGCGAGCCCGGCGGCGCGGCTCCGGGATCGGCCGTCCGTCCGCAACGGGTGCGACCGTCGTCAGCGCCGTCACCGCGAAGGCGGCAGCCAGCTGGTCCGCCTCCAGATCCGCCCCGCGCTCCTCCGGGTGATATACCACGCCGGCGAGGGCATCAGGGAGCAGCCACTTCTGCGCAGCGGTGCGCACCTGATCGACGGTGACGGCTTCGAGCTCGGCATACTCGCGATCGAGCTGCTCGGCACCGTCGAGCGCCTCGGCGGACGCCAGGGCCATCGCCCGCCCCTCGGTAGGCTCCATCCGGCGCGCCCACCGCGAAAGCAGCAGGGTTCGCGCGCGAAAGAGATCCTCCTCGCCGGGGCCGCTCATGGCCAGCCGGGTGACCGTCTCCGCGATGCCGTCGATCGTCTCGTCGAGCCGCTCCGGCTCGAGCTCTGCGCCGACGGAGAGCACGCCGAGCTCGGTCGGCGCGTAGTAATGGGCACTGACCGACGTCACGGTGCCCGGTTCGCGGAGCCGTCGGTAGAGCCAGCTTCCGCGCCCCGCGCTGAGCACGGCCATCGCCAGGTCGAGCGCGGCGGCGTCCGGATGCAGCGGGTCGGGCGCGCGCCAGCCGATGGACAGCTCGGCCTGGGTCACATCGCCACGCAGCGTGCGGCTGCGGACGCCGCTGCGGGGCGGCTCGTCCGGCGACCGATCGACGGCGCCGGCGCGCGCCGGCCACCGCTCATACCGCGCACGCGCGAGCGCAATCGCCTCCGCCGGGTCGACATCGCCGACGATCGACACGATCGTCCGCTCGGGGACGTACCGCGAGGCGTAATACCCATGGATGTCGTCGCGGCGGTACCCGCTCAGCTGCTCCTCCGTCCCGATGCGCCAGCGCCGGATGCGGTGCCGGTCGAACAGGACCTCGTGCAGCGTTTCGTGCGTCACCGCCGACGGCGTATCACGCTTGCGCTTCGCCTCCTGGATGATGACCTGAAGCTCCCTGGCGAGCTCGTCCTCGTCGATGAGCGGATTGAGCAGGGCATCCGACTGGATCTCGAGCGCGGTGGCGAGCCGGGACGCCGGGAGCACCACGAAGTAGGCGGTGTGGTCGTATGCCGTATGGGCGTTGAGGTACCCGCCCGCGCCCTTCGTCTCCCGCGCGATCGCACCGACGCCGCGCGTGGGCGTCCCCTTGAAGAACATGTGCTCGAGCACGTGGGACACGCCGACCCACTCGTCGGGCTCGTCGAAGAAGCCCGCCTGGACGTGCGTCACGACGGACGCGGCGGGCGAGGAATCGTCGCGCTGCGCGAGGAGCGTCAGGCCGTTCGGGAGCACTTCGCGGACGAGGCCGCGAGTCCAGCGGGGAGGGGGAAGCATGAGGAAATGTAGTGTGGGAGAGGGGTGGAGCGGGAAAGCGGGAGAGCGGGAGAGCGGGAGCGCGGGAGCATTGACGCTCAGGCGCGGCCGCCGCTGCCGAGAGCTCTCCAGCGCAGCACGGCGAGCCCCGCCAGCACGAGGGCGACTCCGTAGGCGGCTGCCGCCCAGATCTCGCCCTCGGCCGGCGGCCGCTCGAGGGACGCGGCATGAAACGGCGGCAGCGCGGCGTATATCGCCCGGGACATACCGCGAAGCCCGCCGCCCTGCGTGTGCACGGTGTGCAGGATCGTTTCGAGGACGTACAGCGCGGCCGCCACGATCCAGTCCCGGCGAATCAGCGTCGACAGGAACAGCACCGTTCCGCCGAGGAGCAGGTAAAGGAGCGCGGCCCGGCCGACGATCGCCCCGTCGACGTGGAAATCGCGAGTGCGCACCGTGACCGCGGCCGCAAGGAGCGGAATGTAGAGCAGCAGGACGATGCCTCCGACGACCCACCGCTGCAGGTAGAAGAGCGGCGGCGAAACCGGCCGGGAGAAATAGGCGCGGTAATAGCCCTCGTTCAGGTCCCGGCCGACCATGCCCGCCGCCACCACGAGCACCAGCGGAAAGAGCGACTGCTGCGCGACCGCACGGACGACCCCGTCGGTCGTGAATGGCTGGCCGCCAGGCATCCGCGTGAGGATGAATCCAACGAGCACCGCGATTGCCAGCACGATCAGCCCCGGCCCGCGGGCGGCATCGCGGAGCTCCCACGGCGCATAGGCGAACGGGAACCTGGAGCTCATTCCGTTCCCTCCACTGCGCGACGGAACTCGACCTCGAGCCGGCTCTCTTCCGGGTAGAACGCGGTCACCAGCGTTCCGGACTCGATCAGGCCTGCGATGGCGGCATTCAGCGCCGGGAGATCACCCTCGAGTCGCCATTCGCCGGGGCGGCCCGCCACCCGGACGCCGGGAAACCCATCGCCGATGGCGGGATCGCCGGCCACGACGAGCCGATAGGCCACCGGATGGCCATGCGCCACGTCGGCCGCGCCGCCGACGATGCGCTGCAGGCGTCCACCGCTCAGGATCGCGACGCGGTCGGTGAGCCGTTCGAGCTCGTCGAGGTTGTGCGACGCGATGAGGATCGTCCGTTCCGGCCGCCTCAGCTCGGCGACGATGTCCCGGAACCGCTGGGTGTAGACCGGATCGAGTCCGTGGGTCGGCTCATCGAGGATGACGAGGTCGCTGTCGTCGAGGAGCGCCTGGGCAATGCCGAGCCGCTGCAGGTTTCCCTTCGAAAGCTGCCGCACCTGCTTCCGGCGATGCTCCTCGAGTCCGAGCAGCGCCACCGCGCGCTCGATCCGGGGCTGCCGCTCTCCGCCGCCGAGCCCGCTCAGCGTGGCGAGGCGCGTAAGCGTCTCGTCGACGGTCCACCGTGGCGGCAGCGCCACGAGCTCCGTGAGGTAGGAGACGCCGTGGCGCTCGACCCAGGCGCGAGGCGGGAGGCCTCCCACCCTGACCGAGCCGGCAGTGGGGTGCAGGAAGCCGACGAGCAGGGAGATGAGCGTGGACTTCCCCGCGCCGTTCGGCCCCGCAATGCCGACGACCTCACCCCGGCCGATGGAGAGGGTGAGGTCGTCGAGGGCGCGGACCGTCCGCTGGCGGATGAGCGATCGGTAGGTCTTCGATACGCCGGACAGCTCGATCACTGCACGATGCGCAGGACTCCTGCCTCGGCACTGCCGCGAATGAACGCCTCGGCGCTCGTCAGCGGGATGACCACGCCGGTCTCGGTCTGGCCGCGGCGGGCGTGCTGCGCCATGTAGTCGAGGAGCGTCGCCTCGCCGCTGTGGGGATCGGCGGCCTTCATCTGCAGCAGGATCTCGTCCCAGCTTCCCCGGAAGGTGAGGCCGGACAGCGTCATGACCTGGTGCGTCTCGCCGTGGCCGGGGCGCTTCTGCATGGCCTGGAGCTCGGTGAGCAGCGTCCCGAAGAGCTCGAGCTGGTTGGGGTCCCGGATGGACCCGTCGGGCTGCTGCGCCTCGACCTCGGCCAGCAGCATGTCCACCATGTCCGGCTCGCCGGCCACCGCCTCCAGACGCTGGAACCAGGGGGTGAGCTCCGGATCGTCGTCAGGCAGGCGATAGTAGCTCCGGCGCAGTTCGATGTGCCGCCAGATCGCGAGCTCGTCGAAATGGTCGTCGGGCCGGGTGCGCTCGAGGTGGTGAAGCGCCGCCTCGCTCTCGCCGCGGTCGTACAGGAGGTTGGCGAGGTAGATCCGGGCCTCGGCATACGCCGGCTCGATCTCGAGCGCGCGCCGCAGCCAGTAGAGCGCGGCGCTGTCGCGGCTCAGCCGGTGGGAGGCATAGCCGAGCGACGCCGCGGCGTCAGGCGAATCGGGATGCGACTGGACCGCGAGATCGAAGAACCGGTAGGCGGGGCCCACGAGCCCCTCCCGAAAAAGCGCGCGGCCCACCTGCAGCATGAGGTCGTGATCGTCGGCGAAGCCGAGCTGAAGCAGCCGCTCGAACACGCGGTCGGCCCCTTCCTGATCACCGAACTTGAGCAGGGTCTCACCCAGGCCGGCGAGTCCGTCTTCGTGGTCTGGGTCGAGCGTGAGCGCCGTTTCGAAGCTGCGGCGCGACCAGGCGTATTCTTCGCGTGCGAGGTAGGCGTAGGCCATGCCCACGTGGAGCTCGACCGAATTGGGATAGAGGCAGATGCCGTCCCTGAGCACGGCCAGCGCCTCGTCGTACCGTCCTTCGTTGTAGAGTGAGTGGGCTTGTTCGTCGAATTCGTCGGAGCTGCGGAATGCATCCGACATCGGCCGGACCTCCGAGCAGAGAGAGGAATTGTTTTCCTAAGGTAGGAACGACGCACGCGGCGAGCAAGAGAGAAAAGCTCGCCGCGCGCTCGCCTCACTCCTCGAGCATGAACGGATAACGGTAGTCCTTCGGCGGATCGAAGGTTTCCTTGATGCTCCGCGGCGAGATCCACCGCATCAGGTTGAGGATCGAGCCCGCCTTGTCGTTCGTTCCG
>JAICNA010000146.1 GCA_025928955.1 Gemmatimonadales bacterium
GCCCAGGCGGGCGAGCCCTGCCGCTCGGCGCCGCCCTCGCCGCGCGCCACCAGCGCGAGGAGCTCGAGGAGCAGGCCCTCCACCGCCAGTGGCGCGGCCGTATCGGCGGAGCGGAACTCGGCGTAGAGCCGCCGCGCGAGCTGGAGCTCGGGACCGCGCTCGAAATGCCGGCTCCGCGAGAGCGCCTGCTCGAACGGTGCGATGGACGCGTGACGCGCGACGTCGATCTCGACCAGCAGCCCGCGCACGTCGGCGAGGTGAAAGCGATTCCAGTGCTTCTCGCCGGCCGGCGTGAACTTGAGCGAGGAGGGGCGGCAATCGAGCGCGAGCCCACGCGAGTACTCGACGAACGCACCGTCGAGCACGAGGCAGATGGACGCGCCTTCGTGCCAGTGCCATGGGATGGTCGAGCCGGCGGGATGGAGCCCCTCGGTGAGGACGACGCCCGGAAGCGAGGCCCTTCTGATCGGCGCAGCGCGCGTGTCGACTGCCGGACCAGCCATGCGAGAACTCCCGATGGAGCGACACCCTGTCCCGAAGTGCGACGTCCGAGCCCCGCGGGCGCGCACATGACTGCTGATTCACTATACAGGAGTTCGAGGAGGTACGCGATGAGGACCCCCAGCCTGAAGCCATGGAAGAACGCGGCGCTGCTGCTCGGCGCCCTTGCCGCCTGCGGGGGCGAGAACGAGCCGCCGGCGGACGACGGCCTCGCCGTCGCCAAGGCCACCCCCAGCGGCGATGCGCAGAGCGGACCGGTGGGCGCGGCGCTCGCCAACCCGCTCGCCGTCGTCGTCACCCGCGATGGGTCCGCCGCGTCCGGGGTGAGCGTGTCCTGGAACATCGTTTCGGGAGGCGGCACGCTCGGCGGGGCGAGCTCGACGACGAATGGCGACGGGATCGCCACGATGACCTGGACGCTCGGGCAGACCACCGGAGCGCAGTCGGCGCGCGCGGCGGTCGCCGATGCGAGCGGCTCGCCGGTGGCGTTCACCGCCACGGCGACGGCGGGACCGGCGGCCACGATCGAGGCGTCCGGCGGGACCGGGCAGGCCGCGACGATCGGCACCGCACTCGGCGATCCGCTGCAGGTGCGGGTCGAAGATCAGTTCGGCAATCCGGTGGGCGGCATCTCCGTGAGCTGGGCGGTCACCGGCGGCGGAGGCTCGCTCGCGCCACCCACATCCACCACCGCGGCGAACGGGACCGCGTCGAGCGTGTGGACACTCGGCAACACCGTCGGCCAGCAGACCGCCCAGGCGAGTGCCACCGGGCTCACCGGCTCACCGGTCGCGTTCACGGCCACCGGATCGCCGGCACCGGACCCGGCCACCGGAGTGACCGTGAGCAACAACGCCTTCACGCCGGCGATCCGCACCGTCGAGGCGGGCAGCACGGTCACCTGGACCTGGGTCAATACCGGCTCGGTGCAGCACAGCGTCGAGTCGGTCTTCACGCCGTCCTTCCAGAGCAGCCCGATCATCTCGGGCAACGGCCAGACCTACAGCGTGACGTTCAATACGCCCGGCGAGTACGATTACGAATGCGTCGTGCACGGGAGCGCGATGTCCGGCCAGATCGTCGTACAGTAGGGGCTTCAGCGGCCGACGGCGATTCCCCACGGGAGGTCCCCCGTGGGGATTCGCTTGCGCACTTCCAGCGTTCCGGCATCCACCACCGTCACGTCGCCCGAGGGGCCGTTGGCGGTGTAGAGCTTCCCGCCATCGGCGGTGATCCCGATGCCCCAGGGGCGGACGCCCACACCCACCGAGCCGACGATCGAGTCGGTCCGGGTGTCGATCACGGACACGGTGCCGCCGCGACCGTTCGCGACGTAGAGTCGGCCGCCGTCCGGCGAGAGCACCACGCCCATCGGGCGCGCGCCGTCGGGAAGGGCAACGGTTCGGAGGACCCGGTGCTCCCGCGCATCGACGACCGAGACGTTGCCTCCCGTTTCGCCGGTGACGTAGGCGAGGTTGCCGTCCACCGTGAACGCGAGATCCCGGGGCCGGCGGCCGACCGGAATCCGCGCGATCGTGCGGCCGCTGTCGGTGTCGAGGACCGTGATGTCGTGGTCGGTCTCGCCGGTCACCCAGACCTCGCGGCCCTCCGGATGCAGGCGCACACCCTCGGGCTCTCGTCCGACGGCGACGGTGCGCAGGATGCGACCACTCGCCACATCGACGATCGTCGCGCTGTCCACGTCCTCGTTCGAGACGAAGATGCGGCTGCCGTCACGGCTCACGTCGAAGGTCTCCGGATCGGAGCCACCCGGCAGAACGCGCACGAGCCGGCGCGTCGCGATGTCGATCACGCCGATACCATCCTTCGACTTGTCCGCTACGAGCCTGTCACACTCCTCGTCCGGCATGGTCGGCGGGCAGCGGGGCGATCCGGAAAGTGCGACGAACACCGTGCGGCCGTCGGCGCTCACCCGGATCCCGCGCGGGCGGGTCCCGACCGGAATCGTCGCGAGGGCGGAGTCGGTGGCGGCGTCGAGGATCGTGATGGTGCCGGAGCCTTCGTTCGAGACGTAGACCCGCTCCGCCGCGCGCGCTGCCGGCGAGGCCGAGTCGGCCGCCAGCGGCGCGTCCTGCCTGGAAGGGGCCTCCGCCCGGCAGGCAGCGGCGCCGAGCAGGCAGGCGGTGAGTGCGATGTGCGTTGGTGTCGCCACGTGCGCCTCAGGTGTGCGTTCCCACGCAACCTATGTTCGTCGCCCGGGACCCACCATCCGATATGGCGCTCGTGACCGTCGTCACCGCAGCGGCGCCGGGTGCGGTCTAAGGTCGGATGGGTGGACATGCTCCTGCCAAGAATTCACCGGCTGATCCTCGCGTCCTCGCTGGCGCTGCTCCCGGCCTGCGAGCCGGAGCCCGCGCCGACTGCCGCCGTCCCGTCGCGCGCATCGGCGCCTGCGGGCTCGATCCGGCCTGCCGTGAGCAGCCCGGAAGACGGCGAGTGGCGCATGCCCGCCAAGGACTATGCGAGTACGCGGTTCAGCGGTCTCGACGAGATCACGACCGCGAACGTCTCCCGGCTCCAGCTCGCCTGGACCTTCTCCACCGGCGTCCTGCGCGGGCACGAAGCGGCGCCGATCGTGGCGAACGGCACGATGTACATCGTGACGCCGCATCCGAACATCCTCTACGCCCTCGATCTCGCGCGCGGCGGCGCGCTCAAGTGGAAGTACGAGCCGGGCACCGCGCGTGCGGCGAAGGGTGTCGCGTGCTGTGACGTGGTCAATCGCGGCGCCGCCTACGACGACGGGCGGATCTTCTACAACACGCTCGACGTGCACACCGTCGCGGTGGATGCGGCAACGGGGCGGGAGCTCTGGAAGACGAAGCTCGGCGACATCAACCGGGGCGAGTCGATGACGATGGCCCCGCTCGTCGTGAAGGGGAAGGTGCTCGTGGGAAACAGCGGCGGCGAGTTCGGCGTGCGCGGCTGGATCACGGCGCTCGATGCGGCGAGCGGCGAGATCGCGTGGCGCGGCTACAGCACCGGGCCCGACTCGATCGTGCTGATCGGCGAGGACTTCCGGCCGTTCTACGAAGCGGACCGCGCGAAGGACCTCGGGGTCACCACCTGGACCCCGGATCAGTGGATGCTGGGCGGCGGTGCCGTGTGGGGGTGGATCTCCTACGATCCCGACCTCGATCTCATCTACCACGGCACGTCGAATCCCGGCGTATGGAACCCCGCGCTCCGTCCCGGCGACAACAAGTGGGCCTCGTCCATCTTCGCCCGCGATCCCGACAACGGCAGCGTGCGGTGGGCGTACCAGTTCGTGCCGCACGACATGCACGACTACGACGGCATCAACGAGAGCATCCTCCTCGACATGCCGATCGGCGGCCGGGAGCGCGAGGTGCTGGTGCGGCCGGAGCGGAACGGCTTCGTCTACGTCATGGATCGCGCGACAGGAGAAGTGATCTCGGCCGATACCTTCGGCACGGTGACCTGGGCGGACAGCATCGACCTCAGCACCGGCCGTCCGGTGACGCGCCCCGAGGCGGAGACGGGAAACCGCGCCGCGAAGAACGTCTGCCCCGCGGCGCCGGGGATGAAGGACTGGCAGCCGTCCGCCTTCTCGCCGCGAACCGGTTTGCTCTACCTGCCGCACAACAACCTCTGCATGGATTACGAAGGCGTCGAGGCGAACTTCATCGCCGGGACGCCCTACGTCGGCGCCGAGGTGACGATGTACGCAGGCCCCGGCGGGCACCGCGGCGTATTCGCGGCGTGGGATCCGGTGGCGCGGCGAAAGGTCTGGGAGATCCGGGAGCGCTTCCCGGTGTGGAGCGGCGCGGTCGTGACCGCCGGTGACGTCGTCTTCTACGGCACGATGGACCGCTGGTTCAAGGCGGTGGACGCGCGCACCGGCGCGCCGCTCTGGCAGTTCCAGGTCGGCTCCGGCATCATCGGCCAGCCGGTCACCTATCGCGGTCCGGACGGAAGGCAGTACGTCGCGATTCTCTCGGGCGTTGGCGGCTGGGCCGGTGCCGCGGCGCTCGGGATCCTGCCGGAAAAGGATCCGACCATCGCCCTCGGCTTCGCCAACGCGATGAAGGACCTGCCGGATTACACGGCGGAAGGCGGCATGCTCTACGTCTTCGCGCTCCCCGCCGGCGAGACGGCGGGCCGTCGCGATACGACGAATCGGGACACGGTCCGGTGAGTCGCCTCGCCCGGGGCGTGCATTGGATGGTGCTCGTCTCCATCGCCGCCGCCGGGGTCGGCTCGGCGCAGCGGCCGCAAGCACCCGCCCGCGTCCTCCGCGTCTGCGCCGACCCGAACAACCTGCCGTTCTCGAACGAGCGCCGGGAAGGGTTCGAGAACCGTCTGGCGGAGCTCGTGGCGCGCGACCTCGGCGCGCGGCTCGAGTACGTCTGGTGGGCGCAGCGGCGCGGCTTCATCCGGAACACGCTCGCCGCCGGCGAGTGTGACGTCGTCTTCGGCGTGCCGAGCCGGCTCGAGCGCGTCCTTCCGACCGCCCCGTACCTCCGTTCGAGCTACGTCTTCGTCTCGCGCGACACGATCGCGCCGCCGATCACGTCGCTCGACGATCCGCGCCTCCGCACGCTCCGGATCGGCGTTCACCTCATCGGCGACGACTACACGAACACGCCACCGGCGCACGCGCTCGCCCGTCGCGGCATCGTGCGGAACGTCGCCGGCTATACCATCTACGGCGACTACAGCGAGCCAAACCCGCCCGCGCGCATCATCGAGGCGCTCGGCCGCGGCGAGATCGATGTCGCGATCGTGTGGGGGCCATTCGCGGGTTACTTCGCGCCGCGCCAGCGCGTCCCCCTCCGGATCACGCCCGTCTCGCCGGCATCGGACGGCCCGGCCATCCCCTTCCAGTTCGACATTTCCCTCGGCGTGCGCCACGGCGACGATTCGCTGCGCAGCGAGCTCGATGCGGTGCTCATCCGGCGGAAGGGGCAGATCCGGAGAATCCTGGCGGGATACGGCGTTCCGATGATCGAAGCGGCCAGCGGCGACTGACGCGACTGCCCGGCCGGCGCTTGCCTCGCGCGACTGAGCGTCTACCTTCGCTGCATGCATCCCGCCATCCGCATCCGGTGACGCGGCCGGGCGAAAGCTCGCCGCTCGCAGCGGCCACCGCACCGATCCGCGCGGTCGCCGGTCAGGTTACCGACCTCGTCACCGCGCTCGGTACCGACCGGCAGACGACGCTCCTCGCCCTCGCCGCGATCACCGGCACGGTCGTCGGGCTCGCGGTGACCGTCTTCTACCGGCTCATCGACCTGGTGCAGGCCCTCGTTCTCCGGGGGGCCATGGGCATGCTCATCAGCGACCTGGTGCTGCTCCCCGCCTTCGTTGCGCTCGGCCTCATGGCGAGCCGCGCCCTGGTCCGCTGGGGTGCGCGAGGCTCCTCCGGCGAGAACGTGCCGGATGTGATGTACCGGGTGAGCGTGAAGGGTGGCGTGATCCCACTGCGGCCGGTCCTGGCCAAGACCGCGGCCGCCGCCGCCCTCATCGGGACCGGCGGATCGGTAGGCGCCGAGGGACCCGTCATCGTGCTCGGCGCGGGAGCGGCATCCAGGCTCGGTCGGTTTCTGCGCGCCTCGCCGCAACGGGTCCGTACGCTCGCGGGCTGTGGCGCTGCCGCAGGCCTGTCGGCGGCATTCAATGCGCCGATTGCCGGTGTGATCTTCGGCATCGAGAAGATCACCGGCGCCGCAGGCGGCGCGGCGCTCGGGCCGTACGTCGTGTCCAGCATTCTCGCCGCGACCGTGAGCCGGGCCATCTTTGGCAACCGGCCGGTCCTCGCGATCCCCGCGGAGTACGGCGTGCGCAGCGCGTGGGAGCTGGTGATCTACCTCGTACTCGGTGTACTGAGCGGCGTCGTAGCGGTGGTCTACGCGCGTGGCGTCTGGCGCACACAGGACGTCGTCTCCCGCATCCGGTCGCCGGTGGCGCAGGTGGTGCTCGGGGCCCTCGCGGTCGGCGGGCTCGACCTCCTCTTCCGCCAGGATCTCTGGGGGCAGGGACATGAGTCGCTCGACCTGAACATCGTCGCGCTCCGGACCGCGCCATTTCTCCTCGGCCTCGCCGCCGCCAAGCTGGTCGCGACGGCCATCACGCTCGCCGTCGGACGCACCGGCGGTGTCTTCACGCCCGCGCTCTTCATCGGCGCGACGCTCGGCGGTGCCTTCGGGGTCTTCACCCGCTATCTCGTACCCGAGCTCGGCGTGGCGCCGCAGGCCGTTGCGCTCGTCGGCATGGCGGGTGTCGTCGCCGGCGCAACCCACGCCCCGCTCACCGCGATCATGATGGTCTTCGAGATGACGGGGGATTACGGCCTCATCATGCCGCTCATGCTCACGAGCGTGCTCGCCTACGTCGTGGCGCGGCGGCTGCACCCCGAATCGATCTACACCGAGTGGCTGGCGCGGCGGGGTGTCGTGCTCACGGGCGGCGCGGATGCGGTCGTGCTCGCGCGCCTCACGGTGGGGGACTGCGTCAATCGCTCGCCGACGACCCTCTCCGCCGATGCCGGGATCCCGGCGTTGCTCGAGCAGACGCGGCAGAGCCGGCAGACCGAATTTCCGGTGGTGGACGGTGCCGGTCAGCTCGTCGGCATGCTGCCGCTCGCTGCGATTCGCGAGGCGGGGGAGAAACCCGTCGAGGAGCGCCCGGCCTATGCGGCGGACCTCGCGAGCCGGAGCATCGAGCCGGTGACGCCGGATGATTCGCTGCTTACGGCGCTCTCGCGACTGGGGAGCCGGGACGTCGAGTACCTGCCGGTCGTTTCCACGCGGAACCGCTCACGACTCGTGGGGATCGTGAGCCGGCATGACCTGACGGCGGCGTATGAGCGGGGCCTCGCGCTCGAGGACGCATGAGCAGCTACCTTCTTCCGGCTCCCCTCACCCGGTTCGCGCCAAGCCCGACCGGACACCTCCATCTGGGTCACGTCGTCAACGCCGCCTGGACCTGGGGCGCCGCGCACGCGCTACGCGGAAAGGTGCTGCTGCGCATCGAGGATCATGACCGCACCCGCTGCCGGCCGGCGTATGAGGCGGCGATTCTGGACGATCTCGACTGGCTCGGCCTCCAGCCGGACATCGCGCCGACCGACGAGTTCCGCGCGGGCC